>CAVPGG010000082.1:0-25000 GCA_963703755.1 uncultured Pseudomonadota bacterium | reverse complement strand
GTTGCACACGCGCACCGTGACGGGAGGCGGCGGCGGGCCGTCCTTCACGACGTTGAAATGCGAGTAGAAGGTCGCAACCTCGTAGGCCTCGGTCTGGGCGAGCTTCATCTCGTGGGCGAGCGCCGCGAGGTGCGCGGCCGAGATGTGCCCGTAATGGTCCTGGATGAGGTGAAGATGCTCGATCAGGAGGTCGCGCCGGCGCGGCCGGTCGGTCAGCAGCGCCTGCACCTCCTCGAGGGCGGCCGGGTCGACCTGGCGGCCCTTCGGGGTGCGGCGCGGCCTCCGCCGGCCCTCCGGCGGCTGGGTAATTGATTGGGAATTTGAATGGGTTGCTGTTGGCATACCACTGAATTTACGGGTTCAGCGAGGCCGCGCAATCCCCCCACGGTTATGCCGCGATTGAAAATTTCTATCGAACCAAGTATCCCCTGACCGGACCACCTTGCGGGTGAAAGCGACCAGGTCGGCGTGATCGACAAGCTCGAGTTCCTGATGGCGCTGGCGCGCGAACAGCATTTCGGCCGCGCCGCCGAGGCCTGTGGGGTGACGCAACCGACCCTGTCGGCCGGGGTCAAGCAACTCGAAGAGACCTTCGGCGTCCTGCTGGTCAATCGCGGGTCCCGGTTCCAGGACTTCACGCCGGAAGGCGAGCGCGTGCTCGACTGGGCGCGCCGGATCGTCGGCGACGCCCGCGCGATGCGCCAGGAAATCCATGCGCTCAAGCATGGGCTCGCGGGACGGCTGCGGCTCGCCGCGGTTCCGACCGCCCTCGCGATGGTCGAGCCACTGACCACGCCCTACCGGGCACGCCATCCGGAGGTGCAGTTCACCATCCTGTCGCGTACCTCGATGGAGATCCTGACGCTGCTCGAGAACCTGGAGATCGATGCGGGGCTCACCTACCTCGACAACGAGCCGCTCGGCCGCGTCACCACCGTGCCGCTCTACCGCGAGAGCTATCGGCTGCTCGTCGCCGCCGACAGCGAGCTCGGCGAGCGCGACGAGGTGACCTGGGCCGAAGTGGCGCGGGTTCCGCTGTGCCTGCTCACGCCCGACATGCAGAACCGGCGCATCATCGAGCGGCTGCTGCGCGCCACCGGCATCGAGCCGAACATCACGCTCGAATCCGAACTCGATGATCCTGCTCTACTCGCATGTGCGCACCGGCCGCTGGGCGAGCGTGATGCCGGCGCGGCTCGCCGCAACGCTCGGGCTGACCGACGTGCTGCGCTCGATCCCGATCGTGGGGTCCGACTCGACGCACTTGATCGGCCTCGTGCTGCCGGCGCGCGAGCCGATGACGCCGCTCAACGCCGCGCTGATGGCCGAGGCTCGGCGCGTTGCCGCGACGATCGGCGATTAGCGCGGACGTCGTTGACCGTTGGTGACTGACATCGCTGCCGTTCGGCATCACGAAGCGATGACGGCCGAGGCGCGACTTGATGCCGCAACGATCATCGATCCGGCGCGCGCGGACGCGCGGCAACGCATGGTCGACGAAAGTATGAGACGGATTCCGCGGAGTATGCAGCGCGCCTGCCGCCGCGCAAGTTAGCCCACGGCCATCGAGATAACTTGAATTTCGCCGTTGGTCGCGCCCGCATCGATCGCGGCTTGCACAAGCTCAGACGCAGATCGCATAGGGTTTCGCTATGGCGAAATCCGAAATTCCTATCGCCTCATAGGAATCGCTTTATTGATTCGAGAAATGCCCCTCCGCACAGTGCCTTCATCAGATGTGGGGCGGGGCGCTATCCGCAGTCTGACAACAAGAACGCGAAACCCAAGAACTCAGACGCGAAGGGAGGATTGCGCGATGTCGTTTCTCGATCGCAGCCATTCGGTTGCGGGCCCCGGCTTCAGCCGGTGGCTGGTGCCGCCAGCCGCGCTGTGCGTGCACCTGTGCATCGGCCAGGCTTACGCGTTCAGCGTGTTCAACCTGCCGATGACCAAGCTCCTCGGCATCTCGCAGTCGATGCCGGACGACTGGAAGCTCACCGAGCTCGGCTGGATCTTCTCGATCGCGATCGTCTTCCTCGGCGTTTCAGCGGCGGTGTTCGGACGCTGGGTCGAGGAAGGCGGGCCACGCCGCGCAATGTTCACCGCGGCGCTATGCTGGGCGGGCGGCTTCCTGGTCTCCGCGGCCGGCGTCTACGTCCACAACATCTGGCTGATCTATCTCGGCTACGGCGTGCTTGGCGGCTGTGGCCTTGGCATCGGCTACATCTCGCCGGTGTCGACGCTGATCAAATGGTTCCCCGACCGGCCCGGAATGGCGACCGGCATGGCGATCATGGGATTCGGCGGCGGGGCCTTCATCGCCTCGCCGCTCTCCGTGTGGCTGATGGGCAGGTTCACCACCGCGACCCACGTGGGCGTCGCCGAGGCGTTCATCGTCCTCGCGGCGGTCTATTTCGTCTTCATGCTGGTCGGCTCGGCCATCGTGCGGGTGCCCGCGCCGGGCTGGAAGCCGGCCGGCTACACGCCGCCGACCACAGCGCAGAAGCTCATCACCAAGGACGACGTGTTCGTCTACGACGCGCTCAAGACGCCGCAGTTCTGGCTGATCTGGTGGATCCTCTGCCTCAACGTGACGGCCGGCATCGGCGTGCTCGGCCAGGCCTCGGCGATGAGCCAGGAGATGTTCCCGGGCCACATCACCGCCACCGCGGCCGCGGGCTTCGTCGGGCTGATGAGCCTCTTCAACATGGGAGGCCGCTTCTTCTGGGCGTCAACCTCCGACTACATCGGGCGCAAGAACACCTACTTTGTGTTCATGGTGCTGGGCTTCCTGCTCTACTGCACGGTGCCCTACACCGGCTCGATCGGCAGCGTGGGAGGCTTCGTCTGTGCATTCCTGGTGATCATCAGCATGTATGGCGGCGGGTTCGCCACCGTGCCGGCCTATCTCAGGGACATGTTCGGCACGCGTTACGTTGGCGCGATCCACGGCATGCTGCTCACCGCCTGGTCGGCGGCCGGCGTCTTCGGCCCGGTGCTGGTAAACTACATCCGCGAGTACAACGTCACGCACGGCGTTCCGAAAGCGCAGGCCTACAATACGACCATGTACATCATGGCCGGCCTGCTGGTGATCGGCTTCATCTGCAACGCCCTCGTCAAGGCGGTGCACCACCGCTTCCACATGAAGCCCGACCACGAGGCCGAGCAAGCCCAGATCGATGTCGGCGCCGTCGGCGAGCCGGCCGGCGTATAAGGAAAGGGAACGAACGACCATGGCTGCAGATACGCAAAAAGACGACATGATGCCGTTGAAGCTGGCGGCGGCGTGGGCCTTCGTCGGCATTCCGCTCGCCTGGGGCGTCATCCAGACGCTCATCAACGCGATGAAGCTCTTCCAGTAGGAGGGGTCACCACAAGGGGCGCCGCTTCCCCCACGCCACGGGAAGCGGCGCTTTTGCTTTTGCGTTTGCGGGACCGACGGCTGGCACAAGGCGCGCGCCAATGAGCCCGAAGCTGCTTTACGCCGCCCTTCAGGACCGGCCGCGCAAGGTGATTCACGTGGTGCGCGTCGTCGACGAACGCCTCGCGCCCGAGGACGTCCACGAGATCGCCGAACGGATGCGCCAGCGCGCCCTGTCGCGGCAGGGCGACCAGGCCGCCGACGTGGTCGTCGTGCAGGGCCGCGCGAAGGAGACCTTGCGGCTCTCCGGCGACGCGCATTGCGTGCGCCGTGTGCGCGCCGCGATGTTCAACGCCGAGCTGCGCTGGTCGCCGATCGAGCTGGATTGACGCGATAGGTCATTGCGATCCCTCGGGTCTCGCCTTCGGCGAGCCCAAGGATGAACTCCGCGAAGCAATCTCGTCCCGCTTGCTCATGCGTACGCGGATCGAGATTGCTTCGTCGTGCACGCAAGTCGGGCCTGCAAGCCCGACTTGCGCATATTTGATGCCGATCTCGGGTAAACCCGAGATCGGTGCGCTCTTCGCGATGACGTCGTCTCAGAACAACCCGACGATCTTGCCATCGGCGCCGACGTCGATCGCGTCGGCGGCCGGGACCTTGGGCAGGCCCGGCATGGTCATGATCTCGCCGCAGATCACCACGACGAACTCGGCGCCGGCGGAGAGGCGCACCTCGCGCACCGGAATGATGTGGTCGACGGGCGCGCCCTTGAGGTCCGGGTTGGTCGAGAAGCTGTACTGCGTCTTGGCAATGCAGACCGGCGCCTTGCCGTAGCCCATGGCCTCGAAGTTCGCGAGCTGATCGCGCACCGACTTGTCGATCGAGATGTCCTTCGCCCGGTAGAGCTCCTTGGCGATGGTGCGCACCTTCTCGAGCAGCGGCATCTCGTCGGGATAGAGGAACTTGAGCTTGGCCTTGCCGGAGTCGATCACCTTGACGACCGCGCGCGCGACGTCCGCCGCGCCCTCGCCGCCCATCGCCCAGTGGTCGGCCATCAGCGCCTCGACGCCGAGCGCCTTGCACTTCTCTCTGACCAGCGCGATCTCGGCCTCGCTGTCGGCCGAGAAGCGGTTGATCGAGACCACCGCCGGCAGGCCAAACTTCTGCACGTTCTCGACGTGGCGCTGCAGGTTGGCCATGCCGGCCTCGAGCGCCTTGAGGTTCTCGGCCTTGAGATCCTCCTTCTTGACGCCGCCGTGCATCTTGAGCGCGCGGATGGTCGCGACGATGACCACGCAATCGGGCGCGAGCCCGGTCTTGCGGCACTTGATGTCGATGAACTTCTCGGCGCCGAGATCGGCGCCGAAGCCGGCTTCGGTGACGACATAGTCGACGAGCTTGAGCGCGGTCGTCGTCGCCATCACGGAGTTGCAGCCGTGCGCGATGTTGGCGAACGGGCCGCCATGGATGAAGGCGGGCGTGCCCTCGAGCGTCTGCACGAGGTTGGGCGCAAGCGCATCCTTGAGCAACGCCGTCATGGCGCCGTGCGCCTTGAGGTCGCGCGCGCGCACCGGCTTGCGCTCGCGGGTGTAGCCGATGACGATGTTGCCGAGGCGGGTCTTGAGGTCGTCGAGGTCCTTGGCGAGGCAGAAGATCGCCATCACCTCGGACGCGACCGTGATGTCGAATCCGTCCTCGCGCGGGAAGCCGTTGGCGACGCCGCCGAGCGAGCCGACGATCGAGCGTAGCGCACGATCGTTCATGTCCATGACGCGACGCCAGGTGATGCGGCGTTCGTCGATGTTGAGCGCATTGCCCCAGTAGATGTGGTTGTCGATCAGCGCGGCGAGCAGGTTGTTCGCCGACGTGATGGCGTGGAAGTCGCCGGTGAAGTGGAGATTGATGTCCTCCATCGGCACGACCTGGGCATAGCCGCCGCCGGCCGCGCCGCCCTTCATGCCGAAGGACGGGCCGAGGCTCGGCTCGCGCAGGCACAGCATCGCCTTCTTGCCGATGTGGTTGAGCGCGTCGGTGAGGCCGACCGTGGTGGTGGTCTTGCCCTCGCCGGCCGGCGTCGGGGAGATCGCGGTGACGAGGATCAGCTTGCCGTTCGGCTTGCCCTGCAGCGACTTGACGTAATCCATCGATACCTTGGCCTTGTAGTGGCCATAGGGATCGAGGTTCTCCGCCGCGATGCCGAGCTTCTCCGTGGCGAGCTCGAGGATCGGCCGTTTTGCGGCGGCCTGGGAAATCTCAATGTCGGACTTCGGCTTCTGATGCTGCGAGGCGGGCATGGCGGAGGTTCCGTTGAAGAGGGGTGGAGTGAGCCGGCGATCGGGATTGACTTGTCGTGAGGATCAGGTGAAGCGCGCGCCCGTGGCGAGAGTGACCGAGGCCGCGAACTCGCCGGCGTCGATCTTCTTGCCGTCGGCGGGTTGCACGCGCGTGACCTTCATGCGCCCGTCGGCGCACACCACGGTGAAGCCGTCCGCTTCCACCGCGACGATCTCGCCCATCTTGCCGGCAATACCCTTGGGGTCCCGGGCGGGAAGCGGCTTGGCGTCGAAGATCTTCAGGGTCTTGCCGTCGAGCGTGGTCCAGGCGCCGGGCGCCGGATTGCAGCCGCGGATCAGCGGATCGATCTGTCGCCAGGATTTCGCCCAGTCGATGCGGGCGTTCTCGGGCCCGCAGCGGCCCTCATAGGTCGCGAACGACTTGTCCTGCTTGATGCGCGGCGCCTTGCCGGCCTTCACGAGGTCGACCGACTTCGAGCATGGCGTCGACACCCATCGGGAAGAGGCGGTCGAAATAGACGCTGCCGAGCGTGTCGGTCGAAGAGATCGGCGTCTTCTTCTGGATGAGCACGGCGCCGGTATCGAGGCCGTTGTCGGGCCAGAAGATCGACAGGCCGGTCTCCTTCTCGCCGAGGATGATCGGCCAGTTGATCGCGCTGGCGCCGCGATAGGCCGGCAGCAGCGAGGGATGATATTGGATCGAGCCGTGCGTCGGGATGTTGAGGAATTCCTCGGGCACGAACAGGGTCACGAAGGCCATCACCTGCAGGTCGGGCTTGAGCGCCTTGAACTCCTCCCACACCTCGGGCTTGCGGTAGGAGGCGGGCTGATAGACCGGCAGCTTGGCGGCCAGCGCCGCCTCCTTCAGCGGATCGGCCTTCTGCCCCGGCTTCTCGGGCGCCGCATAGACGGCCACCACGTTGTCGCCGCGCTTGAGCAATGCCTCGAGCACCGCCTTGCCGAAGGCCTGCTGACCGTGGACGACGATACGCATGTCACTTCTCCCAGTCTCCCGCCGTCATGCCCCGCGCTAGCGGGGCATCCAGTAAACACCAGAGCCGGCGGTGGTTACTGGATCGCCCGCCTGCGCGGGCGATGACGCCGCGTGTGTGGCTACGCCGCCTCGGCCTTGGCGGGCTTGTCGGGCGGCGTGATCGCGCCGGATGCCTTGATCGCGGCGAGCTCGTCGGCCCTGTAGCCGAGCACCTTGGTGAGGATCTCCTCGGTGTGCTCGCCGAGCAGCGGCGAGCGCTTCACCTCGGTGATCGAGTCCGACAATTTCACCGGATTGCCGACCGTGAGATACTTGCCGCGTCCGGGATGATCGACCTCGACCACGGTACCGGTCTTGCGCAGCGACTGCTCCTCGGCGATCTCCTTCATCGACAGGATCGGACCGACCGGAATGTCGTGCTTGTTGCAGATGTCCATGACCTCGAACTTGGTCTTGGTCTTGGTCCACTCCTCGATGGTCGCGAAGATGTGCTTGAGCCGCGGCAGGCGCGCCGGCGGCTTGGCGTAGTCGGGATCGGTCTTCCACTCCGCCTTGCCGATGAGGTCGCAGATCGCCTCCCACACCGGCGCCTGGGTGATGAAATAGATGTAGGCGTCCGGATCGGTCTCCCAGCCCTTGCACTTGAGGATCCAGCCCGGCTGGCCGCCGCCCGAGTTGTTGCCGGCGCGCGGCACCGCGACGCCGAACGGGACGCCCTCGCCGTACTGGCTGTACTCGGCGAGCGGGCCGTGCTTGAGGCGCTGCTGGTCGCGCAGCTTGACGCGGGCGAGATTGAGCACGCCGTCCTGCATGGCGCACAGCACCTTCTGGCCGCGGCCGGTGCGCTGACGCTGGATCAGCGCGCAGCAGATGCCGAACGCGAGATGGAGCCCGGTGCCGCTGTCGCCGATCTGCGCGCCGGTGACAAGCGGCGGCCCCTCGCGGAAGCCGGTCGTCGAGGCAGCGCCGCCGGCGCATTGCGCAACGTTCTCGTAGACCTTGCAGTCCTCGTACGGCCCGGGGCCGAAGCCTTTGACCGACGCCACGATCATGCGCGGATTGGTCTTGTGGACGTACTCCCAGGTGAGCCCCATGCGGTCGAGCGCGCCGGGCGCGAAGTTCTCGACCAGGACGTCGCAATGCTTGATCAGCCGCTCGAGAATCTCCTTGCCCTTGGGGTTCTTGGAGTTGATCGTGATCGAGCGCTTGTTGCCGTTGAGCATGGTGAAGTAGAGGCTGTCCTGCCCCTTGACGTCACGCAGCTGGGTGCGGGTGATGTCGCCGACGCCGGGGCGCTCGACCTTGATCACGTCCGCGCCCATGTAGCCGAGCAGTTGCGTGCAGGTCGGGCCGGATTGCACGTGGGTGAAGTCGAGGATCTTGACGCCCTGCAGCGCCTTGCCGTCGTTGCCGTACGGCCTAGTCGACGGCCTGGGGAGGCCGTTGCCGTTCGGGGCCGCCATCGTCTTCGTCGCGGGCTTCTTCGCAGCGGCCTTCACGACCTTCTTCGCCGCCTTCTTCACCGGCTTCGCTTTCGTCGCCTTGCTCTTCTTGCGCGCTGCCATTGTCTTTCCTCTGTCTCTCGATTTCTTCGCTCGCCGCGGCCGATCACTTCTTCTTCAGCGCACTCTGCGGATTGAGGTTGCCGATGCGGCCGCTCTCGCTGCCGGCGGCGGGATCGAGCACCGCGTTGATCAGGGTCGGCTTGCCGGAGTCCATCGCGGCATTGACGGCGCGCCGGAGCTCGTCGGGGGACGTCGCATTGACGCCGACGCCGCCGAACGCCTCGATCATCTTGTCGTAGCGCGCGCCCTTGACGAATACGGTGGTCGCCGGATCGCTGCCCGCCTTGTTGACGTTGGTGCCGCGATAGATGCCGTCATTGTTGAAGATGACGACGCAGACCGGCAGCCCGTAGCGGCAGATGGTCTCGATCTCCATGCCGGAGAAGCCGAAGGCGCTGTCGCCCTCGACCGCCAGCACCGGCTTGCCGGTCTCGATCGCAGCGCCGATCGCATAGCCCATGCCGATGCCCATCACGCCCCAGGTGCCGACGTTGATGCGCTTGCGCGGCTGGTAGACGTCGATGATGCCGCGCGCGAGGTCGAGCGTGTTGGCGCCCTCGTTGACCAGGATCGCGTCCGGCCGCTCCTTGACGACGGTACGCAGCACGCCGAGCGCGCCGTGGTAGTCCATCGGCGAGTTGTTGTTCATCAGCCGCGGCGCCATCTTTGCGACGTTCTCGTCACGCTTGGCGGAGACCGCCTTGGTCCAATCCGCCGGTGGCGCCGGCCAAGATCCTGAGTCCTTGCTCATGCCGGCGAGCAGCGCGGAGACGCAGGAGCCGATGTCGCCGACGACCGGCGCGACGATCTCGACGTTGGAGTCCATCTCCTTCGGCTCGATGTCGATCTGGATGAACTTCTTCGGCGCCTCGCCCCAGGTCTTGCCCTTGCCGTGCGAGAGCAGCCAGTTGAGGCGCGCGCCGATCAACAGCACGACGTCGCTGTCCTTGAGCACGGTCGAGCGCGCCGCGCCTGCGCATTGCGGATGGGTGTCGGGCAAAAGACCCTTGCCCATGCTCATGGGCAGGAACGGCGCGCCGCTCTTCTCGACGAAGCTGCGGATCGCATCGTCGGCCTGCGCATAGGAGGCGCCTTTGCCGAGGACGATCAGCGGCCGCTTGGCGCTCTTGAGCACGTCGAGCGCGCGCTTGACCGCGTCCGGTGCGGGAATCTGCGCGGGCGCCGCGTCGATCACCTTGACGAGCGATTTCCTGCCAGCCTCCGCGTCCATCACCTGGCCGAACAATTTCGCCGGCAGGTCGAGGTAGACGCCGCCCGGCCGGCCGGACACGGCGGCGCGGATCGCGCGCGCGAGGCCGATGCCGATATCCGCCGCGTGCAGGATGCGGTAGGCCGCCTTGCACAGGGGTTTGGCGATAGCGAGCTGGTCCATCTCCTCGTAGTCGCCCTGCTGCAGGTCGACGACCTCGCGCTCGGACGAGCCGGAGATGAGGATCATCGGGAAGCAGTTGGTCGTCGCATGGGCGAGCGCGGTCAGGCCGTTGAGGAAGCCCGGCGCCGACACCGTGAGGCAGATGCCCGGCTGCTTGGTGAGAAAGCCGGCGATCGAGGCCGCATAGCCGGCGTTCTGCTCGTGGCGGAACGAAATGACGCGGATGCCGGAGGCCTGGGCCATGCGGCCGAAGTCGGTGATCGGGATGCCGGGCACCCCATAGATCGTCGTGATGCCGTTGAGCTTGAGCGCATCGATGATGAGGTGAAAGCCGTCGGTGAGCTCGTGCTCTTCGGTTGCTTCGGGCTTTGCAGTCTTGACTGCGGCTTCGGCCATGGGAGACCTCCCTCGGATGGGCGTCTGGTTCAGTCGAGATGATCGGCGTGGCGGGCGACGTGCTCCGCCAAGCCCAATGCGTGGTTGCGCACGAGGTCCTCGGCGCGCTCGGTGTCGCGCGCCTCCAGGGCATGGATGATGTTCATGTGATCGCGGATCGAGCGGTCGGCGCGATCCTCCTCGCCGATGGTCTTGCGGCGGATCATCCGCATGTGGGTGAACAGGTTCTCGGCGAGGTCGACGAGCACGCGGTTGCGGCTCATGCGGATGATGGTCTGGTGGAACTCGATGTTGACCTCGGAGTATTCGTCGAGCCGCGCGTGCAGCTCGCCGTTCTCGAACTTGGTGAACATCTTGCGCAGCTCGGCGATCTCCTGATCGGTCGCGTTCTGCGTGATCAGGCGCGCCGCCATGCTCTCCAGCGCCGCCCAGGCGGTGATGAGCTCGATCACCTCCTGCCGGGTCTTGCGCACCACGTAGATGCCGCGGCGCGGCACCGAGCGCACGAAGCCCTCGCGCTCGAGCTGCGCCATCGCCTCGCGCACGGGCGTGCGGCTGATGCCGAGATCGCCCGCGAGCTGGCGCTCGTCGAGGCGCACCTCGCCGGGCTTCTCGTAGATGTCGAGCGACAGGATCACGTTCTTGAGCGCCGCATAGGCGCGGTCCGCGAAGGTCGAGGTATCTTCGAGGCGGGCGAGCGCCACGCGCGAAGCGACCGGACCACTACTGCGGCTACCAGTGGGCAAATCGATCATTCGATCACTGCGAATTCACGTCGAGCTGCGTCTCTGTTATACATTATACCAGCGTGGCGCAAGCGCATTCCCGCCCGCCATTCCGGAATAGATGGAGGGGTGCCGGCGCAATTGTCAGGGAGCGCGCCGGCGCCCGGGTGGCGCAGAGAACTGGCTCAGGTCGCGAACTTGCGCCGTGCTGGCCGCAGCACTGCGATGGCCATGATGGCTGCCACGATGTTCAAGGCGGCCGCGACGTAGAACACAGCGTGCCAGCTGCCGGTCGCCGAGGTCAGCACGTTGGCGAGCGGGACCAGCAGCGACGCCGTCCCCTTCGCCGTGTACAGCATGCCGTAGTTCGTCGTGGCGTAGGTTCTGCCGTAAATGTCGGTGCAGGTCGCCGGGAAGAGCGAATAGATCTCGCCCCAAGCGAAGAACACCACACCTGAGAGGATCACAAACAGGACCGGATTGGTGCCGAAGTAGAGCAGCGCGTAGATGCCGAGCCCTTCGGCGAAGAAGGCGAGGAACATCGTGTTCTCACGGCCGATATTGTCCGAGACCCACCCGAAGAACGGACGGCAGATGCCATTGAGCACTCGGTCGATCGTCAAGGCGAAGGTGAGCGCCGGAAGCGTCAGTCCAAGGAGCGAGACCGGGATCTTTGCGATCTGGAAGTCGTTGGCGATCGGAGCGAGCTGCGCAACCGCCATAAGTCCGCCCGCGCCCACCATGACGAACATCGCGTACATGACCCAGAATGGGAGCGTCTGCAGAACCTCGACCGGGGTGTAGTCGCGCCGCGTCTGCTGCACCACCGGTGAGACAGGCGTCGCAACCTCGCCGGCCTGCGGCGCGCGCAGGAACAGCGCAACCACGATCACGACGATGCCTTGCCCGAGGCCGAACCAGAAGAAGGCCGATTGATAGCCGCTCGACTGGATCAAGCCGGCGATCGGGATGACGGTCAGCGCCGAGCCGGCGCCGAAGCCCGCCGCGGTCAGTCCCGCCGCGAGGCCGCGGCGATCGGGGAACCACTTGAGGGCATTGCCGACCGAACCGCCGTAGATCACGCCTGCGCCGATGCCGCCGATCGCGGCGCCGACATAGAGCAGGAAGAGGGAGTCGGCCATCGAGTTGATGACCCATGCGATCGCGACGAGCGCGCCACTGGCGCTGATCATGACCCGCGGTCCGAACCTGTCGATCAAATAGCCTTCGATCGGAACTAGCCAGGTCTCCGTCAACACGAAGATCGTGAACGCGACTTGGATCGCGGCGCGGCCCCAGTGGTATTTCTGATCAATCGGGCCGACGAAGAGCGTCCAGCCGTATTGCAGGTTGGCGATCATCACCATGCAGATGATGCCGAAGATGAGCTGCCCCCAACGCGTCCCTTCCGAAGCCAACCCACGCGTTTCGGTCGCGCCTGCCATGGTCGCCATTTTCCATCCCCATCGGTTCGTTGTTATCGGAGAGTTACCCCTCCCCTGGCATAATTTATACAAAGCGGGGCGACTAGCATGCAACCCCCCAGCGATGTGCCGCCGCGAACCTTCAAGGACCCGGGACATGCCTCGACGGGTCCGCGCCAAAGTCTCAGCCGATTGCGGAGATTGAGTTTCTCAAAATTTTGAAATGCAGTGGGGCGCCAAAAATGAAACACGACGCGACCAAGAGTTCGCGTCGTCCAAAGCGGCTATCGTCAGAGATGGATTTTGGTCGGTGCGATCAACCGACCAGCATCCCGTCCGCGCCGATCAGAAACGTGCCGGCGCATGCGACAAGAAAGATGACCAGATTCCAGCGCGCCAAATTCCAGCCTTCACCTACATTTGCGATATTCATGGTCCTGGCTTCCCCGCCTGAACAGCGGCCCGCGACGCCCTTGCGTGGCCCTCGAGCCCAATTTGCCACAAATAGATGGAGTCCAAGTTAAGAGCGATGCCTAACAAAAGGTAGATCGCCGTGAGGCCCGGCGTCACTCAGCCGGGACAGCAAACATCGTCGGTGCGCCACCGCTGCGCCACGTCTGCCACATCCGCGCGAAGGCCGCGTCGAGCCTCGCCGCAAAATGTGACGCGTCAAACAGCGGCGACGTTCTCGCGATGTCGCCGCAGCGCATCGCGCAACTCGCGCAGCCGCAGCGGATCGCGCGCGAGCGCGAGGGCGGTGCGCTCGTACTCTCCAAGCGACGCGGTGATCAGCGCCGGCAGGCCGACCGCAGCCAGCAGACTGCCCGCAACTCGCCCCGCAAAGGTCTGGCCGACGCAGGTGAGCGGCGGAAGCCCTGCCCACAAGGCGTCGCTCGCGGTGGTGTGCGCATTGCAGGGCAGCGTGTCGAGAAACAGATCGGCATGGCGGTGACGGGCCAGATGCTCGGCAAACGGGAGCCGCGGCGCGAAGACCAGGCGGCCCGATTCGACGCCGCGTATTTGCGCTTCGCGGCGCAGGTTGCGTTCGACGAGGTCATTGGAGGCGAGCAGCCAGAGGACGCTGCCCGGGACGGCCGCGAGCAGGCGCATCCAGACGGCGAAAACCTCCGGCGTGATCTTGTAGCTGTTGTTGAAGCTGCAGAACACGAACCCATGCGGCGGCAATCCGCAGTCCCGGCGCGACGGCGCCGGCGCCGCAATCTCGCGGTTGGCGCCGTTGACCTGGTAGCAGCCCGGCAGGTGGACCAGTCGCTCGGCGAAATACGGCTGCTCGTCCGCCGGCACCACGAATGAATCCACCAGGACGTAGTCGATGAACGGTGCGCCCATGGTGGCCGGATATCCGAGGAAGCTCACCTGGACGGGCGCCGGACGATAGGCGGCGATGCGCGGCCGCGCGTGCTGCGTGTAGCCCTTGAGGTCGATCAGGATGTCGACCTCGTCGGCATTGATCCGCTCCGCAGCCGCGCGATGGGGCAAGTCGCGGATGTCGACGAAGCGATCGAACGCCCGCTCGATCCGCCGGCGCAGCGGGCTTCCATCGTCGGGACCATACGAGTAGGCGAACACCTCGAAGCGCGCGCGGTCGTGCCGCTCGAACAGCTCGACCGCGAGCAACGCGGTCGCGTGCTGGTGGAAATCGGCCGACAGATAGCCGAGCCGGATGCGATCGTGGTCGCGGCCGGTGTCGTGACGAAACAGCTCCTCGGGCTGCGGCAGCAGCGGCTCGACCCATCGTCGGGCGCACGCCAGCTGGTCGGCCGCCGACGCCGGCGCGGCGAGCAGATAGAACGGCGGCACCCGAGCCGTGCCGGCGCGCACCATATCCAGCAGGCGTTGCTGGTCCGCCGCGTCGTCGTGCCAGTCGCAGGCATGCCGGCGATGGTAGACGATCTGGCTGTAGGCGTCGGCAAAGTCGGGGCGCAGGCGCAGCGCGGTCTGATAGGCGGCGAGCGCACCCTCGACCTTGCCGAGCTCGCGCCACGCATTGCCGAGATTGTAGTAGGCCTCGGGATAGTCGGGCTTGAGCGCCAGCGCCTGCTGCAGCTCGCCCAGCGCAGCGTCGGGGCGCCCCTGCGCCAGCAACGCGGCGCCGAGATTGTTGAAGGCTTCGGCATGCGTGGGTCGCAGCTCGAGAATTCCCTGGAACGTCGCGCGCGCGTCGTCGCAACGCCCGAGCTCCTGCTGGACGATGCCGGCATTGTTGATGGCCTCGACATAGTCGGCGCGGCGCGCCATCGCCTCCTGGAAGGCAACGAGCGCTTCCTCGAGACGGCCGAGCCGGCGCAGCGCGACCCCGCGGTTGAAATGCGCCTCCGCATAGTCCGTACGCCGGCGGGTCGCGGCGTCGAACGCCGCGAGCGCATCCTCGTCGCGCCCCTGGTCCTGCAGCACCGAGCCAAGATTGTTGTAGGCGTCGGCGATCTCCGGCCGCAGCGCAATGACCTGCCGATAGGCGGCGGCCGCGGCATCGAGCTCGCGCTTCTCGTGCAGCACCACGCCGACGTTGAAATGTGCCTGCACATAGGCCGGCTGCAATGCGGCTGCCTCGCGATAAGCCGCCAAGGCGTCATCGAGCTCGCCCTGGCGCTGCAGCAGTACGCCGATATTGTTATGCGCCTCCGCGTAGCCCGGATTGAGCCGGGCGGCCTCGCGACAAGCCGCGAGCGCGGCCTCATGCTCGCCCTGCTGCTTGAGCGCGTTGCCGAGCGCGAGATGGGCGGCGGCGTGGTCGGCCCGCAGCGCAATCGCCCGCCGGTGCGCCGCGACCGCGTCGGCGGGCCGGCCCTGCTGCTGCAACAGCGTGCCGAGATTGTTGAAGCCTTCCGGATTGTTCGGCGCGAGCGCGAGCGCCTGGCGCAACAGCCGCTCGGCGCCCGCAAGATCACCCTGCTGCGCCGCCACGATCGCGAGATTGGCGCACGCCGCGTCGTGGCGCGGGTCCAGGCTCAGGACCTGCCGATAGAGGCCCGACGCCTCCGCAAGGTCGCCGCGCTGCTGCGCCGCGATGGCTTGCTGAAACAACCGGCCGGCCGGCGTCGTCATCGCGGGCCTGCCGCAGCTTTCCGACGAGGCGGACGCGAAGCGCTCACGGCACGTGGTAGTTGATGTACTGGATGCTGAAGCTCGTCGCGCCGTAGAGCTTCACGTAGATGTAGCGCCCGTCGAGCCGGATCTCGCCGACCGAGCGCGCGCCCTTGAACACGGTCCCGTTGTCCTCGGAGCCTTCGGTGTAGAGGAAGGCCTGGCCAGTTGGCGGCGTGAGGCTCACGATGAGGGTGGCCGAGGTGGCGGCTTCGGGAATGTAACGGCTCACGTCGACCTTGATCGGCGTCGGCTCGACCGGGCCGGTCGGCTCAGCCGGCGTAATGTCGAGCGGCGCGGTCTCGGCCTGCACGAGCTGCACGTAGGCGGGCGGCACATAGGCGAGTTGCACATGGGCGGGCGGTAAGTGCATGAGCATGGTCTCGGCCCTCAGGTCGCGCGCAAGATACGCCGAATGTCCGCGCCGCGGAATGCGGACGCGCCGCCTCCGGCAATGAAAAAGGGGGCTGCACGAGCCCCCTTTTCCGCAAACGCCTGACGGCGTGTGCGATCAGAAGTCGAAGGTTAGGCCCGTCGAGACCGCCTTGAGCGTAGCGCCACCGATGGTGTCGTTGAACTGATCGCGGGCGCACAGACCATAACCGTGGCCGCTCGTGCCGAGACAGTAGTGCGCGCCCTGACCCTGCGTGAGATACGAGCCGACCAAGTACCAGCTTGCCCACTGATTGAACCGGTAGCGCGTCCCGATTGCGTACATGCTGGCCGAGTCGTCGAACAGGTTGCCCTGCAGTGTCGCGGCCGGCGCGAGCGCCGCATTGTTGACGCTCAGCATCGCCGGATTACCCGGCGTCTTGAACGCGTGGGCATAGGAGGCGCTGAACGACCACTTGCCGACGAATTGGGTCGCGCTGGCGAATACGCCATCGCGCGAGCGCTCGTTGAAGGGCTGCTCCGCCGCCGTTACGTCACGTCGCATCCACTCGTAGTAGGCGTAGAGTTGGAGGGCGCCCAGGGCATCCATGAAGCGATATCCGCCGCCGACCTTCGCGGCCCATTCGTTGTGGGTGCCGGTCAAGACCTGCGAGCCGTCGGCAAGGAAGACAGGCGCAAAGAACGCCGTCCCGGCAAGGGCGGGCTCGAGCCCGTCGTCGCCGTGCCGGTTGGTCGCCGTGTGCAGCTCGTACGCGGCGATCGCGGTCCACGGTCCATTCTTGTAGGTGCCCGCGATGCTGTAAGCGTCGCCGAACGTGCCGTCGGTGCAGCCGTTGCCGCCGATCGCACCCGGAAGGGCGCCGCCCGTGTTCGGGAAGTTGCTGCCGCTGCCGCGCGTGGAGGCGCCGTTGCACTGGAAGTAGTCGCCGTAGGAATAGTCGCTGTTGTCCTGGGCGTAGTTTTGGCCGGGCGAAGCGAGGGCGCTGAACTGGAAGCCGTGCCAGATCGGCGAACTCATACCAGATCGCGTGGTTCATGCGCCAATCGAACTCGGCGCGATTGTCGCCGCCCGTGTTGCCCATGATCGAGTTGTAGTCGCCCACCGTGTTGGCGAAGGGATCGAACTGCAACGTCGCCTTTTTGTACGGCGTGTCCTCCTTGCCGATCTTGATCGCGCCCCAGGGGCCTTCGACGCCGACGAAGCTGTCGCGCGTGCCAAGTGCGGCGCGCTCGGTCGGTGCGGAGGCGACGTTGACCTGCGCCTCGATCTGGCCGATGACCGAGTAGCCATCGTACCCGTAGGGCGAGAGGTTGTGCCGGACGCGCACGCCGAAATACGAGCCGTTGCTGGCGATCGCGGCCTTGGTGCCCTGGTCGTAGACCGAATTGATCAGGCCGTCGACCGAGAGATCGAAGTGGCCGTAGAGCGTGACCGTCGTGTTGTCGATGAGCGGTCCGAGCGGACCAGCCTTGATCGGCATGCCGCCAACCGTACGCGCTGGAGGCGGCGCCGGCGAGGCCGCGACGCGCGCATGCATCACCGGATTGCCTTTGAGGCCGGGCGCCGGGGCGACCGGCGCGGGGCGCGCGGCGGACAGCGTGCGGACCTGGCCGCGCAGCTCGGCGTTTTCCCGTTCCAGCTTGTCGAGACGACGCATCACGTCGTCGAGCGTCGCGGCGGTCGCATGCGAGAACAGCGTCAGACTCAGCGCAGCAGTTGCGGTCCCCGCCAACAGCTTGGATTTCATTGGTCGACCCCCCAGCGTTTGCCCCCGGCCGCAAAGCGACCCCGAATTAACCTTAACGCTGTCATAATGACGCAGACTGCAATGTTTGTTGACACATTTCGGGGCGTTCCAGTCTAGATTGCTGAACTTTGTGGCAGTTCGGTAACACTGCGAGCTGAACGCAAGCACCTCTGCGTGCCGCGATTGCGCAGCGCAGCATTCTTCCAACGCACTGGTATAACAGCAGGATCAGAGCCGCTGCACTCGCCCGGAGGCGCGCGGCAAGCCATAGGCGGCGGCACTCAGCCCCCGTTTTCCCCGTCGGAAACTTACATCCAATGCGCGTCTAGAACAGGTCTGCGAGCACCGACCAGTAGCCGAGCTCGTTGTTGAAGGCCGGCAAGGCCTGATGCGCCGCCCAGGGCACCGGGTCCTCGCCCGCGTTCCAGACGATCGCCGAGACGAATGTGAAGCGCGAATTCGTCAGGAAGGCGGTCCAGTGCTTGTCCGGCGTGCGGAAGGCCAGGATGACGCGGTCATCCTTGAGGTCCACGCTACGGTAGATGCCGTGCTGATAGCCCCCGCGCTCGAAGGCGAGCTCGTGAACCGTCAAGACCTCCGCGCCCCTGGTCAGCCCGAGATGTTGCGCGACCTTGAACGGCAGGACGCGGGTGTCGCCGCCCTGATCCATCCGTTTGACGATCTTCGCCCATTGCGCCGCGGTCAGGAGCGCCGACGGCTTGTCCTTCTCGGCCGCGACCGCAGCCGGCATCAGCGCCGACGACCACGCGGCGGCGAGCACGACGATCGTCGCGGCGCGGATGGCGCGCTCAAGGAACCGGATCCTCATCGGCGGGATCGTAGCATCTCATGCCTCGCGTGTCGGCTGCGCCGGCAGGTCGGACCGCGCGGCGCGATCGAGAAAGTCCTCGAGCGCGGCGATGCAGGTGCGATCGCGATAGACCCGATGCTTGTTGGCGGCGATCTTGGCGCGCGCGGCCGCGCGCGCCGCCGCATCCCCGCCCAGCCGCACGGCGAGCGACACGTAATCGTCGAGGCTGCGCGCAACGGTCTCGCCCAAGTCCATCATCTCCAGGAGAGCGGCCGAGTGGCGGCCGCGCATGAATTCGCCTGCGAGCGTCACGATGGGAAGATCGTGGGCGAGGCTTTCCAGGGTCGAGTTGCAGCCGGACCAGCCGATGCTGTCGAGCAGCACGTCGCATTGGCCCATCGCGGCGGCGAACCGGTCGGGGTCGAGCCGCGGCAGCACGACGCAATGATCGGCGGCGCGCAGGCCGGCGCGCGCGAAGGCGCGATCGAGGCGCGTGCGAAACAGATCGGTGACGGCGCGGCCGCCGGCGAACTCGATGAAGGTGAACTGACAATCGACCACCTCCCGCGCGATGCGCGCGAAGACGTCGTCGAACTGCGGCAGATATTTCGGCAGCGACTGGCAGCACCAATAGACGGTCGCGCCGGCGCGCAGGCCGAGCGCTTCCCGGCCGAGTGCCAGGAAACGGGCCTCCGCTGGCTGGTAGTAGATCGACAGGTTGGGCAGGCGCACGAGGCGCTCGGTGTAGTGCGCCTCGCCGTCCGGCGGCTCCATGCGGTCGCTGCTGAGAAAGCAGTCGATGGTGGGCAATCCGCTGGTAACCGGATGGCCCCAGGAGGCGCACTGCACCGGTGCGAGGCGCTGCGCCGCGAGCTGCGCCGTCACCTTGTCCATGCCGATCTCGGGGTAGAGGAGGACGTGGGGCGCGTCGCGCAGGATAGCGCCGCGCCATGCGTCGAGCGACATGGGACCTTGCACGAAGCGCTCGCACAGCGATGCCGCGATGTCGGTCTGCGCATCCCGCTCGGCCGCCGTGTGGTAGGCGAACAGGCGGAATTGTCTGCGATCGAGCCCGGCGAGCCAGCCGGAGATCGGAACCTTCCAGTTCGAATGCCGGCGGAAGAAGGCGCTGACGATGCCGAGCCGGACCGGCTCGCCCGGCCGCGGCGCCGGTGGCAATGGCGGCCTCGGAAACTGCGCCGCCATGATGCGGCTCACCAGCGTTCCGTATCGCCCCTGCAGCTCGCGATCGTTGCGGCCCTGGTACGCGAGATAGAACGGCTGATGCGATCCGACCGCCGCGGCGGGCAGCGCCGGCGCACCGGCGCGCGCGGCCGCGGCATCGAGGCGCGCGAGGTGCTCGCCGTAGGCCGCCCGGCGCTCGGCGATCTCGGGCTCTTGCGCGTATATGATCGGCAGCTCGGCCATGCAGGCGGCGAGCTCGGCTTCGAAGAAGCGCGGCTCGAGCGCCGCGGCACGCGCGAAGGCGGCGCGCGCCGCCGCGATATCGCCGAGGCGGCGCAGCGCAAGGCCGCGATTGTGGTGGGCGATCGGCGAGCTCGCATCGAGCGCGAGCGCGCGATCGTACTGGGCCAGCGCTTCGTCGAGGCGCCCGAGCTCGCGCAGCACGTTGCCGAGATTGTTGCGGGCGCCGGCCCAGTCGGAGCGCAGCGCGACCGCCCGTTCGCAATGGCAGAGCGCCGCGTCGAGGCGGCCCAGCTCCTGCAGCAGCGCCGCCAGGCTGAGGTGCGCCTCGGCCAGGCCGGGCGCCAGCGTCAGAGCGCGCTCGTAATGGGCGACGGCGTCCTCGCGCCGGCCCTGCTGGCGCAGCGCCGTGGCGAGATGGACATGCGCCGGGGCGGAATTCGGCGCACGCTCGACGGCCCGGGTGAAGTGGGCCACCGTCTCGTCGAGCCGCCCGAGGCGGTGCAGGGCCGCACCCAGGCTCGCAAGCGCCTCGCCGTAGTCCGGCTTGAGCGCGACCGCCTGGGCGAAGCTCGCCGCGGCCGCATCGAGCCGGCCCTGCGCCGCCAGGATGACGCCATGGTCGTTGTGCGCTTCAGCGATGTTCGGATCGAGCGCGAGGCCGCGGCCGACCAGCTCGGCGGCATCGGCGCGGCCGAGCTGGTGGGCGACGACGCCGAGCAAGTGGAACGCGCGGGCGTTGCGCGGATCGGCGGCGCAGGCGAGGCGATAGAGGCGCTCAGCCTCCGCCAGGCGGCCGGCCCGATGATGCGCCATCGCGGCTGCGAGCTGCTGCGCGGATTGGCGCGTGGCGTCCATACTGGGATTCCGGTCCACGAAAGAGCCAAGACCTATCAGGCGCGCCCGTGCGGGAGCAATTCGGCTGCGCCGATGCCTTGGACCCGGCGGCATGCTATGACGAGGGAACGAAAAGCCGCCGCGGACATCATCCTGCCGACGCAACCGGGAGATACTGCGATGAAATCGATGCTGTCGATCGCCGGACTGGTCCTGCTCCTGTCGGTTGCCGACCCGGCCCGTGCCTATTACTGCGAGGACGGGCAGTTGCCGGCACCGCCGGACGTGACGGCCCGCATGGCCCTGCCGCTGTGCGGCTTCGCGGCGACCAAGCGCTGGGGCGTGAACGGCTGCCAGCTGTGCGACCCGCGCAACATGCATCCCAACCCGTACGGCGACGATTACCGTCCGCCGCGGCGAGCGCACGCCTATCGCGGCCAGTGATTGGCCGCGAACCACCAAGCCGCCCGCGGCACCCGCTCACCGCGACCGAGGACCCGTCGTGCCGCGCCATATCGTCTGCCTCACCTTCGATTTCGACACCCAGTCCGGCTTCATCTCGCGCGGGATGACCAGCCCGACGCCGCTGTCGCGCGGCGAGTTCGGGCTGATCGGAGCGCGCCGCATCCTGGCGCTGCTCAAGGCGCACGGCCTGCGCAGCAGCTGGTTCACGCCGGGCTTCACCATCGCGAGCCACCCGCGCATGTGCGAGGACGTGGTCGCGGCAGGCCACGAGATCGGCCATCACAGCTGGGCGCATATCCCGCCCGCGACGCAGAGCCGCGCCGAGGAAGAGGCCGACCTCGTGCGTGCCAACGCGGCGATCGAGAAGCTCACCGGCGCGAAGGCGCGCGGCTACCGCTCGCCCTCATGGGACCTCAGCGATGCGACGCTCGACCTCCTGGTCGCGCACGGCTTCCGCTACGACTCGAGTCTGATGGGCGCGGACTATTGGCCCTACCGGCCGCGCCGCGGCGACCGCGCCGAGCTCGGCCAGCCGTTCGGCTTCGGCGAGGAGACGAGCCTGATCGAGCTGCCGATCAGCTGGTCGCTCGACGACCATCCGCACTTCGAATACATGCGCGGCCCGCAAGGCATCATGCCCGGGCTGCAGTCCGCCCGCGCCGTCATGCAGAACTGGCACGACGAATTCCTCTACATGCGCAAGAGCGTCGACTGGGGCATCCTCACCTACACGATGCATCCTTACGTGATCGGGCGCGGCTATCGCATGCTGGCGTTCGAGGAACTCCTCGACAAGCTCATCGCCGCCGGCGCGGTGTTCATGACGATGGAAGAGGCGGCGCGCGAGGCGGCGGAACGATTGCCCGATGCAGCCCTCAGCGCAGGATCTGATAGCCCGCGATGACGAGCTCGATCGCGATCAGCGCGACGATGATGATCTCCAGCCGCAGCGAGCGGCGGGTATCGATGATGTCGGTCAGTACCTCGGCGGTCTCGGCGATCACCGAAAGTTTGCGCGACAGGGCCTCGGCGCGCTCCTTGAGCTCGTACTCGTCCTGCAGCCGCGCCGCGAGGCGCTCGAGGTCGTGGCGGTCCCACACCAGGTCGGGTTTCTCGGCGACCGCGACGCGGCCGGAAACGCGGTGCTGCACCAGCAGCGCGTTGCCGATGTGCTTGAGGATGGCGCGCCGGCCGCCGCTGGTGGCGCCCTTCTCGGCGAGCTGGCGCGCGAACGGCTCGACCAGCTCGAACACGGCGGCGACCTCGCGCTCGTCGCGCGCCAGCACCACGCTCTTCGCCAATGCGTCGGCGACAACGATGAGGTGCTCGGGCGTGAGCGTCTTGAGCGTGATCGGTCCGCCCGGCAGGATCTGATCGTCCTTGGCGGCGTCGATGGCGACGAAGGCGGTCTCCTCCTCGGGCGTGTCGACCACGCGGCTTACGCGCGCGCGCAGGTCGCGCAGCACCCCCTCCTCCTGCGCAGGCGTCAGCCCGATGAGCACCGCGACGCCGTAGCGAAACAGGGTGACGAAGCCATCGCTGCCGAACCGGTAGGTCAGCGGCGCCGGGCAGATGACCTGAGCGCGATCGATACCTGAGGTGCTGATGCGATCACCCAGCAGCAGCGCGCGGACGCGGCGCAGGGGTTGGGCGGACGGTGCGGGCTCGGGCATGCACGAGATCCAGCGGCGGAATTCGTTTCGGGCGAGAACGGGTGCCACCGAGCCATCTGGCGATGACGAGGGCGGCGTGAAAGGGCGCGTCAACCCTTGCGCGCGCCGGGCGGGCCGATTAGGCGGAATCCCATGGCGCCGGCATGGCTCGTCTCGACGATGCGGGCGGTCGAATGCGCGATCTTGTCCCTCAGCCTGTTGATGAAGATGTCGACGACCTTGATCTCCGGAAGGTCACGGCTGCCGTAGAGATTTTCGAGCATCATCTCGCGCGTGAGGACAGCGTCCTTGCGCAAGCTCATGAGCTCGAGGAGCGGATAGGCCTTGCCCTCGAGGTGCACGGGGTTGCCGCCGACCGTCACGGTCTTGGTGATGAGATCGAGCACGAGATCGCCGGTGCGGATGAGCGCGATGTCCGCATTGGACGACATGCCGGTGCTAATGCACCGTTCCCTGCTGCGCGACCGCGGGCGCCTGCTCGAGCACCGCCTCGTAGGCATCGACGAGCCCGGCGCCGAATGCGTCGTCGCGCACCTGCGCGCCGAGGCGGTGCGCGGTGTGCATCAAGACGCCGGCGACCGCATCGGGCGTGAGACGGGGATTGCGCTCAAGCAGCAACGCGGCGAGCCCGCTCACGTGGGCGCAGGCGATCGAGGTGCCGCTGGTGAAGTCGTATCCGCCGTTTGGCGCGGCGACGAAGACGTCGACGCCGGGCGCCGCGACCGCGACATAGCTGCCGTGGTTGGCGACGCGCAGCAGATGATCGTCCATGTCGGTGGCCGTGACCGCGATGACGCCCGGATAGGCCGCCGGGTAGGCGGGCGGCGCCTGCGGCCCGTCATTGCCGGCGGCAGCGACCAGCACCAGGCCCTTTTGATGAAGCGACGCGATCATCGCGCGCAGACCCGGATCGTCCGGCCCGGCGAAGCTCATGTTGACGATGCGGGCGCCGGAAGTCGCGGCCCATTGCAGGCTGTCGAGCAGGCGGGTGGTGGTTGCGCGCGTGCCGGCCTCCGATGCGTCGAAGGCGCGCACCGCAAGGATACGCGCGGACGGCGCCACACCCATAAGCCGTCCATGCGCCACGATCGCGCCCGCCATGGCGGTGCCGTGCGGCAGCGGATGGAACTCGGTCTTCACCGCGTCGAAGCGTCCCACAATGGCGCCGCGCAATTCGCGATGCTCGGTATCGAGCGCGGTGTCGATGACGGCGATGAGGATGCCGCGGCCAGTCGCGAGCGTGTGCGCCTGCGGCAGATGCAGCTTGATTGGCACGTATTGGGAGGGATCGACGACGGTCTGACGGCCGCTGTCGGTCATGAAATAGAGATAATTCGGCTGCGTCGCGGCGAGACGCGCGTCGCTGCGCAGGCCGCCCAAGACCGTCGGCACCGCCCGCCCATCGGTGATGCGGAACCGATAGATCACCGCGTTGATGAGCGGCAGGCGGTGAACGCCGAGCAAGGCGAGGCGCTGGCTCTGGGTGAAGTTCGCGATCGCGGCCGGCGACGCACCGCCGACGAAGGTCACGAGGATCTCGTCGGGGACGAAGCGCGCATTGGCGGCGACCGTGGTCGGTCCGGTCGGGCCGACCGGCCTGGCGCCACCGCCGCCATTCGGGCGCGGACCGCCGGTGAGCGGCGGTGCATTGACGATGGTCTGAGGCGGCGGCGCATTGACGATGATGGTGCCGCCGGAGGGCGGGACGATGGGTCCGACGAAGATCGGCAAGCCCGGCCGCTGCGGACGGCCCGGTCCTGGCAGGGGATAGCGCGGCGGCGCATTGCCGCTGCCGGACGGCGGCGTCAACACCACGGTGCCCGTGCCGCGCCCGGTCCAGGGCCGCCAATGCGACGGCCCGGCGCCAGCATTGCGGCCGGCGTTCGTGCCTCGGTTGTAGGCGCTGTTCGTGCGGCTGCGATTCGTCCTGGTGATGCCGAAATGCGAGACGTGGCGCGACGAATTCGCGTGCGGACGCGTGTAGACCGCGCCGTGGCGCCACGCGGCGGCGCTCGGCTCGGCGAGGCACATGGCGGCGGTGAGGACGATCGACACAAGCGCGATCAGGCGCGAGGCGCGCCACGGTCGCTCGTTTGAGAACATGCTCGACTGTCGGTCAGTGGTTCGCATGGCGCGATCCTCGCCATCCATGACGCCGGAAACATGGCAGGATCCCGCGGTTTGCCGCCGGCTCCTCAATGCGCCCACTTTAGTCGGTCTATCGGGGTGCCAGGAGGTATCGGACACGCGGACTTGCCGGCTGGGCGGTCACCCCCGCAATGAGCCGAGACAACAAGAAGCCCGGCACACCGGGCGCAAGCACCTGATCTGCCGGGCTTTTCTTGGTTGCGGGAGGTGGATTTGAACCACCGACCTTCAGGTTAT
>CAVPGG010000081.1:0-16071 GCA_963703755.1 uncultured Pseudomonadota bacterium | reverse complement strand
TCTTATCGGTAGAACAGGAAACGTATCCAGATGGTCGATAGGCTATCACGTAAAGCGCGCTCAGCCTTAATGCGCGCAGTGCGATCGAAAAATACTTCGGTCGAACTTAGAGTGCGGCGTTCTGCTCATGAACTTGGCTATCGATTTAGGCTTCATAGGCGCGACCTTCCAGGAACACCAGATATAGTATTTCCAAAATTGCGCACCGTGATGTTCGTCCACGGTTGCTTCTGGCATCGGCACAAAGGGTGCGTGAAAGCGACAACTCCGAAAACACGGCAGTCGTACTGGGTCGACAAGTTTGAGCGAAATGTTGCCCGCGATACTGATAAAAGGCGGGAGCTTCGCCGTCTCGGGTGGCGTGTGGTCGTGATATGGGAATGCGAGACGAGAAGTACGGTGGCGCTTCGGGCTAAAATCATGAAGCTTTTAACGACGAGGTTATGAAGCTAGATCTAGTACCATAGCGCATTGCTTATTTAGTTATGACAATATTGTAGTTTTAAAAATTGATCAAATTTGACCTCTTCCTATTTTTAGGCCGAGATGCTCGAGTGTTCCTCGCCCGAGAGCGTGTGGTTTGCGCGCGGGGTCTTGGCGAATGTCGGCGTGAAGAAATCGACTGTCGGTGCGTGGCTCGCGCTTCAACAGGAAACGCGACGCGGGGTATGCCCGGAGCAACTCAATTTCGGGTTCCAGCTGCATTTTCAATTCTACTGGGTCATGGAACCCACGAAACTTCTGTGGCCAAGTATTCCCAAAGAACGGATTTCACCACCAATCCGTCGCTATAGGATACCGCGTATCGATACACACCTTCCTGAACGACGACCCAACCATTCGACAGATTTGCCCCGTGAGCATCCGCATCATCATCCGGCTTCCGACCTCGGGCCATACGGCTTCCATACCCACTTTCTCGAAGCCGTCGCGGTCGCCGCCGGTCAGCGCCATCAAAGGCACGACCTCGATGCGGCTTGGTTCGTCCAGCATCGGTTCGCCACATTCGAAAAACGCATGCCCGCGCGCGTTTTTCAGCACGACGCGATTGATCCGCTCTAGTTCTGGCTTCCAAAGCGCGCGCGTCTCTCCGCCGATCGTCTTGTACCTCGTCTTTGCGCGTTCAATACGCATCTTCAGGTGGGGACTTCGCGCAAGTATGCCAGAAGCAAAGTTGTCCGGATTCGAGGGGTCCGTCGAGCCGGCGAGCACCGAACCGAGGAATGCGACGGCGTACTCTTCGTCCTGGGCGAAGCTCCCGTTGCATGCGACACACACATTGACCGACGGCAAGTTGACTGGATAGGGCTTTCGGAGCAGCGCCTTCGACGGAACGTGGTCGCGATTTACTCGGCGTGTGGCGAGCGGCGCGCTGCAATGGATGCACCAAGCCTTCTGCCGCTCGTCCACGTAGTCGCGTATCTGATCCATTTTCGAACTATAGCAGAGTCGGTGGTCGCCGGATAATGCCCGCCCGGTCACGCTCCGCTCCCGACGCGCGGCCCCCGCCCCATCCAAATTCCAAGGTCAGATCCGCTTCGCGCGACGCGGGCGCGCCAATTCCTCATATTTTCCGCGGAGGGCCTGTCGCGCAATCTCCTCTGTGCCACCGTAAGTGCTCGGGAGATGCACACCTTGCGCCATCACGCTTCTTGGAAAAGCGTGGCAGGTCCACCGGAACATCGTGGTCGTCTCGGAGTGGTCTTCGCGGCACTGGATTTCGTACTCTTCGAATTTCGGAAATCGCGCATCGCTCGGGCACGGGCGCTGCACGTCCCCGTCCAACTCCACGAATCCGCAGAAGCTTCTCAGACCCCCGTAGTGCTTTTGCTCCATGTCCAAAGGAACATCCTGACTCTCCGCGAGGGGCGAGCCGCAGTACGGACATTGAAACTCGGCGAGTTGTGCCCGTGCGTCGTCAAGTTCCGCTTGGAGGTCCTCGAGCGCCTTGCCGCTCACCATCCGCTTAAGTTCCGCGTGCCGATGCGCGGCGTAAATATCGGACCGGACGACAGAGAGAATTTGCAACGCGATCTGTTCGGCGGACACATCAGCTGTCTTGACCGCAACCTTGTCGGCGAGAGATGGACTGAACGCGAGCACTGCGTCGCGATCGATGCCATGCCAGATGGGAAGAATCATGCTGTGGCCGTCAATTTCCTTTGCGACGAGGCCTCGCAATTCGTATTCGGGCCAAGCCTTGCTCATGAAGGCTTCGCTCAGTACCACGATGCCGTATCGGGACTGCGAGAGACCCTTGTCGATCGAGCGCGAAAGCAAGTCGCCAATCCTGAGCGAAAATTCGTCGTACCAAACACTAATCCCCAATGCCGCCAGTGCCTGAGCGAGCGGGCGCACGAAACGCTCCTTATCCTCGGATGCGTGCGATATGAATGCGTCCCAAGCATTCGTTTGAGGTGTCATTTGCGTCTGCCGTTTTTTTAAATGTAGCAGGGATCATGTTTTGTAGGCCCGATATTTGGGCGTGTCTTGCCGCGCCGGACCAGCCCCAATCGCCGGCGCCGCAGCAAGCCGCGCAAGCGGTCGCGCCCCGGACCGTCGGGCACGGATTGCGGCCTGGTGAACGACATCGACCGCCAGCTCGCCGGCGCCTGGGGCGGCGGCGCGCGGCTCTGTCGCGGCGGTCCATTCCGGCCCGGCAAGCCCGAGCAGGGCTATCAGCTCTCGCTCACGCCGCGCTAGTTCTGCGCCGCCGGCATCAAGGACGCGAATACCTGGTCGCAGCGCGACCTCCCCGGACTCTACCCACTGGCCGTCTTCGCGCCCTGGATCAGCGCGACCACCTGGGCCACGGTCTCGAGCACATCCTGGGAGCCACTGGCCAGGAGCAGGCTGGCTTGGTAGCCGGCTGACGCCCCGATCGGGTCGGTGATGCGCACGATCTGATCAGAATTGATGTAAAGGTCCTTTCTGGCAGTCCCCATCATATGGGTCAGCTTGATTAAGGGCATGTGGCGATCTCCCGGTGTGGCGTTATGCCACCGAAAATTGTATATTCCGAGCCTATTCATGACAATCCGCGTGGACACAGTCCCGCCCATTGGACGCGTTGCACAGCGCTCGCGACTCTGAGCGCAGGGACGATCCACCCTCGGCACCCGAGAAAGCCGCTCCCAACGCCGGCAGCGATAGCGGTTGCGTTGCTGATGCAGGCCGGCGATTCGCGCACATTTACGCCTTCCTGCGCCGCGTTCGTCGCGCGCGTAGCGCCTCGTAAGCGGCCTGCAATCGCTCGGCGACCGAGGGGCCTTTCTGCCGGATCCGACGTCCCAGGTGGGCGTGGGCGAGCTCGGCCATGAAGCGATCCCACATGGCCGGGCCGCCTTCCTCCAGGAGCTGCGCCCGGATGCTCAGCTCCTGCGTCGCCGGGGTGTAGCGCCGTCCCCAGGCGCCGAGCTGCGCGAAGACCGGCACCAGCGCGATCGCCTTCCCGGTCAGGCTGTAGATCGCCTTCTGCTTATGCGTCGGGTCATCGGTCCTGGTGATCATTCCCTGCGCGAGCAGCATCTTGAGCCGGTCGGCCAGGATATTGGACGAGATGCCCTCCTCGGACTGCGTCAGCAGCTCACGGAAGTGCCGCCGTCCGCCGAACATCATGTCGCGCAGGATGATGAGGCTCCAGCGGTCGCCGAAGACCTCCAGCGCGAGGTTGATCGGGCAACCCGAGCGGTGACCGCCGTCCATGCGCATCTCCAAAAACCGCTTGCATTGTCGCACCGGATGGTCATACTCCGCAACTGGTTGCATATTGCAATCAGACGAGGCGCGATCCGGAAGAGGAGTCGGCGATGACGAAGGTGCGCGTCGGGGGCTTTACGATCTCGCTCGACGGTTTCGGGGCGGGGCCGGAGCAAAGCCGCGAAAATCCGCTCGGCAGGCGTGGGATGGAGCTGCACCGGTGGCTGGTCGGCACGCGCACCTTCCGGGCCATGATCGGCGCGGGCGGCGGCTCGGACGGGGTCGACGAGGCCTATGCGCACCGCGCGATGGACGGGTTCGGCGCCTTCATCCTCGGCCGCAACATGTTCGGGCCGATCCGCGGCCCGTGGCCGGACGCGAGCTGGAAGGGCTGGTGGGGCGACAATCCGCCCTACCACGCGCCGACCTTCGTGCTCACGCACCACCCGCGCGATCCGATCGAGATGGCCGGCGGCACCACCTTCATCTTCGTGACCGAGGGGATCGCGGCCGCGCTCGACCAGGCGAAACGCGCCGCCGGTGACCGCGACGTGAAGATCGGCGGCGGCGTCGCGACGGTGCGGCAATATCTTCGCGCCGGCGCGATCGACGAGCTGCACTTTGCCCTGTCGCCGGTCGTGCTCGGGCAAGGCGAGGCGATGTTCGCCGGGATCGACCTGCCGGCGCTCGGCTACCGTGTCGCCGAACACCAGGCGACCGAGCTCGCCACCCACATCGTTCTGCGCCGATAGGGCGCCCGCCATGACCATTGCGTTCTACGAGCACCCGTTCTCCTCCTATGTGCAGAAGGCGAAGACGGCATTCTACGAGAAAGGCATCCCGTTCGAGGCGAAGATGATCGACGGCGCGGAGCCGGTCATGAGCGAGTTCGGCGCGCTCTGGCCGGTCCGGCGCTTCCCGGTGATCGTCGACGACGGCCAGCTCGTGTTCGAGGCGACGGGCATCATCGAATATCTCGAAGCGCGCTTTCCGCAGACGCCGCGCCTGATCCCGGCGGACCCGCTGCTCGCCGCCGAGGTGCGGATGTGGGACCGCTTCTTCGACAACTATGTCAGCTATCCGCAGGGGCGGGTGGTGTACATGGCGATCGGGCGCGAGCCCGACGACGGGAAAGGCGGCGCGGCCTGGAAATCGATGCTCGAGACTTCCTACGCGCTTCTCGACCGCCGCATGGCAGACCGCACCTGGGCGGCCGGCGATAGCTTCAGCCTGGCCGACTGCGCGGCCGCACCGGCGCTGCTCTATGCCGACTGGACCCACCCGATCCCCGAGCATTTTGCCGCCGTCCATGCCTATCGCGCCAGGCTGCTCGGCCGCCCCAGCTATGCCCGCGCACTGGACGAGGCGCGGCCGTATCGGAAGCTTTTTCCACTGGGGGCGCCGGTGGGGCGGGACTGAAAGAGCAATATCGTGGGCCGGCCGCTGGTGCGCATGACCTACAATTACACCGAGAACGACTACAAGATGGCGGCGTACCTCACCGACAAGTGTGTCGAGATCGGCCTCGGCGGGGGTGCCGCGCAGGCAGGCCGCGCGCATCTGCGAGGCGAGCGCGGCGTTTGCGCCGCAATCCGCCTTCGCCAAGGCCGCGGTGGACGAGGCGGCGCCCGCCCGCCTTCGGCCTGCGGGCTGCTGCCGGGGCATGCCGAGCGTCCTCGACGCGGTCGGCGCCGGCCGGCGCAACGAGGGGATTTCGTCGATTAGTTGTAGATTGCGTTAAGAATAGTGTGCGACATAAGATTGTGGACAACCGGGGCCGCCACCATGTTGCGTCGGGCGCCATATGCCTGGGCAGATCCCGGCGCCGGCATAGGCCAGGAGGCCGCGCATCGGCGCGCTCGCGCGCGGCTGGGTCGCGTCAGCGCGAGCCGCATTGCTGAGGTCGGACGCGGAGCCCATGTTCATAACAAATCATTGGTAAAACAGGGGTCCTGGAAGGAGGCCGCATAACCCTGGAGGTTGTATCTTTTTTGCAACACGTCAGCAACTTCGTGACAAAATGAGGCGGATTTTTGCAACTAGTTGCCGAATTGTCCTAGCGAGCCTGTGCGCATGCGTCATGCTGGGTTTCTCGCGTCTGCCTCGAGACCGACACGGGCCAGTCTGGCTCGACCCTTGCCAGGTGCTCCGAACTAGCCTATCCGCCGGCCTGCCCGTCATGCTGGACCAACGTCGATATCCGCTTCGGGATTTTCCCCGCCCCCGGGCGTCCGCCGCCTGGAGCGTTCCCGATGCCGTATGAATTGACGATCAATCGCGTCGGCGCGCTGGCGAACGTCGTCCGCAACGGTCATACGCGCCCTGCCTACGAGGGCCGCGAGCTGATCGCATCGTTTCGCAAGCATGCCGATTTGATCGCGCGCAAACCCGCGTTTGCAGAGGCGGAGGACGCGGTGCTCGCGCTCGCAAGAGAGGCGGACCCCAACGCCGCCTACGTCGCGGAGGGCATCGCACCCGGAAACGAGGTCGAGCCGATCGAGATCTTCCCGATGCCCAAGGACTCGCCGTTCGTTCCGAGCGACGTTGTCAACGTGAAGGACCACCTCGTCGGGTTGCTTCCCTCGCGCAAAATGTATTGCACCATGGGGGCGGCGGACAACCGCATGAAGTGGATCTGCGCCTGCGCGCCTCGATCACCGCCTGCGCGCTCGAGCGCAATTGCAGGCTGCCCAAGTTGTGGTGGACCTTCGAAGGTATTCCGGAGGAGGAGGATCCGATGCGCCGGCCCACCGAGAGGCAGGCGTCGGACTTCATCGTCGTCACGAGCAACATGGCGCGCGAAGCCATCCCCAAGCTTTATGCGGCCTATCGCGACGCGCTTTCCGATGTCATCGACAGCAAGCGCGATGATCTGGAGCTGCGCTCCGAACGCATTCACATCAGCCTGACGGACAACGAGGACCGGCCGCTCGCCGAAGTCATCGATGCCATGACGATCGAGCGCGTGCCGTTCTCATCGATCGTCGGTTCGGAAGACAAGACCAGGGAGCTGGCTCGCGAGGGCGCAGACGAGTTCGTCGCCTTCGTAAACCACGTCGCCGGGCCCATTCCGATGAACGACAAGACGGTCTCGGTCTTCAGCGAGGTCCCGGCGCTGAAAGGGCTGATTTGCGAGCACAAGACGGACGCGGACGCTAAGATCATCCTCGCCGGGCTTGCCCGCTCGTCGAGCATGCGCGGGGGGGCGGCGGCGGTTTCGCTCGAGCAGAAGTGTGTCGAAAAGCGCGAGGGGTATTTGCGCGCGGCGTCCGCCGCCCGGCCCTTGAGCGCCATGCTCGCCAGCCGCGAAGCCATTCTCCTCGACGACCGCCTCACCCGCGCCTGAGGGCCGTTTTGGCCAGGGCAGGCAAGACGCCGGTTGCGGAGTATTGTCAAACGGTCCCGAGAGGCTGTATTACGGTTTTGTTACAACTATAAGCCTTCCGCGGAGCCGCCTCCCCGAAGCACTCGTTTGCAGCAAGACGCGCACCTGATCGGCCGCGCGTCGCGTTGATGGACGCGTGCACGTCGGCGCCGATGGAAAAGCCTTTGGGTGGGAAATGGCCCTGAATCCGCTTCGCCAGGTGTTCGCGCGAGATCCGCTGCTCATGGAGCGGGGAAGCCAGAGGGATTACGGGCGAGCCATACTGGAGGACCTCCTCGTCAGCCGGACGATCGGAACGTGCCTGCCGGGTTATGCCGACCTGCACGACCGGGCATCCTTGCTGAAGTTCGAGCGCAAGGTACACACGCCGTCGCGGCCGCCCGATCGTTTGCGCGCGGAGTATCTGGCGAAACGTATCAGCCGTCAGCCGCTGCGCGACGACGACGTTAAGGAGCTGCAAAAGATCACGATGGCCTGCAAGACCGCGGCGACCTTGCCGCGCAACGACGGCGCATACCCCAATCATCAAGCGGCGGTCGACGATCTGACGAGCCTCGGTGCGCGTTCCGAGATCGCCGGCCGGTTGCGAATTGCGGCCGTTGGATTTCGGGTGAAGATCAGCCGGCTGGCGCAGGACGGATATCTCGACGAGGACCTGTGCGTCCTACCGGAAGTGCCGCCCGCGACGCTGCGCGGGCTTCCCGATGGCAGCGACCTCAAGCAGCTCGGCCGCACGACGCGGCTGCCGCGGGACGGCGAGGACCGGTGGACCAAGACGATCGAGCAGCATATCGGCAAGGCGCTCGATCAAGGCAGCCACATCGTCCTGCTGCCCGAGTTCGCGCTTCCGTCGGCCGACCGCGCCGCCGGCGATCCGCTCGAGGAACGGCTGCATCGGGCGATCTGCGAAGAGCGCGGCGTCGAGCATCAATTCCTGTTTGCCGGCTCACGCCACGAGGGCATGTACAACCGCGGCCTCATCCTGTCGCGGAAGAAGCAGGACGCGTGCAAGGGGCACTGGCACTACAAGATCGCGTCCGCCAAGACCTTGGGCGAGAACATCCTCGGGCCCTACGGCGACCTGTTTCCGAATTACTCGGTGACCGTGCCGAGCCCTGACGGAGGCGAGATGGAAATCGGCCTGATGGTGGCCATTTGCTACGACGCGTTCGACCCGACGATGTTCCTCAATCTCGTCCTGCGCGCGGCGCTGCAGGGGCGGAACTACTCCGAACGCATGATTCTGGTTCCCTCCTTCAACCCTTCGTGGACCTTCGTCGAGCTGCTGCGTGACCTCAGCTTCCTCGCGGAATGTCCCGTGATCTACGTCAATGGCCTGCACGGCGATGCCAAGATGTATATCTGCGGCTTCGCGGTCTCCGACCTGCGCGACGACAAGGGCCGCGCGCTTCTTTCCCACCTGAAGGCCAGGATCGAGACGACCGACCGCGTGCTCAAGGATGAGCACAGGGCCTACCTCGCGGAGTGCTCCCGCAATCCCTACCACATGCGAACGACCGAACAGCGCGAGTGGGTCGAGAGCACGCGTTATCGCATCGAGCATCTCAAGACGCTTCGCGGCAATCTCGAGAACCTGCAGGACGCGCGCGGGCTCGATCACGTGATCACGGTTGAGGGTTGCGATGCCTGCGCCGACAACAGGCATGTCGATGACTACGAGTGCGGAAACGACATCCTCTATTACAATATCGACATGAACCTGGTGACCGCGCTTACGCTGTTTCGGCGCGCCTATTTCCGCGACGACAGCTTCCTGCCCGAGCCCTTCCGGCGCGTCGAGCTGGAAAGCGCGGCGGCGCGCATGGAGGAAGTCATTCGCCAGCGCGCCGCCAACGACGGTTGAGCGAGGGCAGGGTCGCTCGTCGCAGAAGCGGTCACCCGGATCGGCAGCGTGCGCATGAGCTGATCGATCCCGGCGAACGGTGCTAAGAGCGACAAGAGGGATCTGGCGCCCGGCTTTCGCGAGTTTCGCTCATGGGTTGACCGGCCTCTTTCTCGCAGGAAATGATCATTTTAATTCGACGCGAAAGGTCGCGCGGCCGCGGGAGCCTGCTTGCGCGCTTTGCCGTGACCTTGCGGGACGCGCGGTCGGTGCTGCCCGTAGCGACCGTCACGATCGCGCCAAGTCATGAGCCGCTGTTCGCGCTGGAGCGCATTTGAACGCAGGGCGTATCTCCCGCGTCGCATGGCGGTCGAGACGCGGCAGGGAGTCCGCCGACCCAAGGACACCGCCCCTCAGCGCGGCAGCCGCTCGAGCAAGCTTCGTGCGGCCCCGCGCCGCTTCGCATTCGGCTTCGCCTTGCAGTTGCGCGCGGCCATGAAGAGTTCCTGCATCGGCACCCGCACGACCGCCTCGAGGACGAGATCAATCCGTTCATCGGCACTGGCACGTCACCGGCGGCGATCGGCGATTTCCAGTGCGGCAATTTCGATCATGGCGGCCTGGGCTTCCTCGGCGGCGGCCATATCGCGCCGGTGGTCAGCGGCGGCCGGCCGATCCAGGTGTGGGCGGTGCCGCCGGCGTGTCGCGCCGGGGCCGGAAGTGGAAGGAGGAAACGACGAGCTGGTACAATCACACGTCCCCGATCACGTCGCACGCCGTCAACGTCGCCCTACCCGGCGGAGGCCTTCGCGCCCTGGATCAACGCGACCACCTCCGCCACGGTCTCGAGCACATCCTGGGAGCCGCTGGCGAGGAGCAGGCTGGCTTGGTAGCCGGCCGACGCCCCGACCGGGTCGTTGATGCGCACGATCTGATCGGAATTGATGTAGAGGTCCTTCTTGGCAGTTCCCATCATATGGGTCAGCTTGATCAGGGGCATGTGGCGATCTCCTCGGCGCGGCGTGATGCCACCGAAAATTGTATATTTCGAGCCTATTCTTGACAATCCGCGTGGACATCGTCCCGCCATTCGACCCGTAGCGCCGGGACGATGACCGCCTCGGCGCCATCAAGTGCCACTTCCTTGGGTCGCGCGCGAATCCTCGCCCGTTCTCGTCGCGTTGATTTCCGCCGCCCCCGCCGCTAGCCTCGGTCCCCGCGGAGCAAGCCGCACCCGGACCCGCGGGAAGGGTTGAACCCACTTGAATTAACTGGCGCATATCCTTGTCGGCGAACCGGCATCCACCCTCGATCAAGTCGAGGGCAGGCTTTCGCCGGGATATGCGCTAGTCGAGCAGCGTCTGAGCCTTTGTGCAGCCGGTATTGCGGGTCGGCGGCGAATAGATGCACGGAGGTCTCCCATGCGCGAATTGCCCGAGCGGGCCAGCCTCGCCTATCTCAAGAAACAAGCCAAAGACCTGATCCGCCTCTACCGAGAGCGCGACCCCGCGGCGGTCACGCAGTTTCGCGAGGCGCTGCCGGTGGCCGCGGGCCTCAGCGACGCGGAGATCGCCGCACTCGACCTGCGTCTGCACGACGCGCAATCGTGCGTCGCGCGCAGCTACGGTTTCGCCTCGTGGGCGGACCTGCACGGCTATGTCGAGGCGCAGGCGGCATCGCGCAGCGCTGGCGATCAGGCGGCGCGCGTGCGGCAGTGGCTGCGGCTCGTCTATTCCGGCGACGTTGACGGGCGCGGGATCGATCGCGCCAATCCGCGCGTCGCGGCCCGCGTGCTCGCCGAGCGCCCCAACCTCGCGGCGGGCGATCCCTATCTCGCGTGCGCGATCGGCGACGAGGACGCGCTGCGGGCGGCGACGCAGGCCGATCGATCCTGGGTCAACCGGCCGGGCGGGCCGCTGCGATTGCCGCCGCTCGTCGCCGTCACGCATTCGAGTCTCGGCCAGCTGCCGGCGTTTCGCGAGCGGCTGTACGGTTGCGCGCGGTTCCTGCTCGCGGCCGGCGCCGATCCGAACCAGCGCATCGGCCTGCGCTGGCCGCCGGCGTCGGTCAGCGCGCCGGACGACGCTCACCCGTTGTCGGCGCTCTACGGCGCGGCGGGAAAGAACCACGATCTCGCGCTGACGCGGCTGTTGCTGGAGGCGGGCGCCGACCCCAATGACGGCGAGTCGCTCTACCACTCGCTGGAGGGTTTCGTCTGCACCCGCCTGCTGTTGGAGCACGGCGCCCGCGTCGCCGGCTCGAACGCGCTCTACCACGCGCTCGACTTCGACAATCTCGCCGCGCTCGAGCTGCTGCTCGCGCACGGCGCCGATCCGAACGAGCCGCTCGGCCATTCGCACCACACCGAATGGGGCTCGCCGCTGCTGTGGGCGATCAAGCGGCGACGCTCGCGGGCGCACATCGCGGCGCTGCTCGACGCGGGCGCCGATCCCACGGCATCGACGGCGAGCGGCGTCAGCGCCTACAGCCTGGCCCAGCAGCTCGGCCTCACCAACGTCGCCGAGCTCCTGCGTGAGCATGGCGCCGCGCAGCCGCTTTCCGACACGGAGGCGTTCATCGCGGCCTGCGCACGGGGCGATGCGGGCGAGGCGCAACGCATCCGCGCGCGACGGCCGGATCTTCCGGGCGCGCTTGCGGCGGCGCAGCTGCGGCTGCTGGCGGATCTGGCGGCGGAGGGGGGCGAGGAGGGCGTGCGGCTGATGGTCGAGCTCGGCTGGCCGGTCGCGGCCCGCGGCGGCGACTGGGATGCGTCCGCGCTCAACCTCGCGGTCTTTCGCGGCAATGCCGGATTGACGCGATTTCTTTTGGAACATGGCGCGAGCTGGCAGGAGGAGCACGGCCACGATGACAATGTCTGCGAGACGCTGTCGTGGGCGTCGTGCAACGAGCCGGTCGCGGGCGGCGACTGGGCCGGCTGCGCGCGGGCGCTCCTCGCGCACGGCATGCCGGGCGCGACGCCCGATCCGGACAATGCGGAGCGGGTGCTGGTCGGCGGGCGCAGCAAGCGCTTTTCGGATGAGGTGACGGAGGTTTTGCTGGAGGGGCGCGAGCTGGCGTGAGGCGCAAGGCGGCCCGTTGAAGGGCTTGCGGAGATTGGCCTCAAGGCCATCGCACCCTGAGGTCAGCTCGACGATCGGCCAAATGATCGGCCAAATTTGCCTGTTCGGCATATTTTTGGCATATTGTTCAACTGCTTGAGACTTGAACAAATCGGCCAAAATGCCCGCGCCAGAAACCCCGCGGCGGATCGAGCCGACCCGCCTCGAAGACACGCCGCCCGAGATCGCGGATGCGGTCGCGGAATTGTCGGCCGAGACCGCAACCCTCGGCGCCGCGCTGCACCCGCGAACGGCGGCCAAACTCGCCGACCTCGTGCGGGTGATGAACTCGTATTACAGCAACCTCATCGAAGGGCACGTCACCCGCCCGCGCGACATCGTGCGGGCGCTGGCCGGCGAGCTCGACACGGACAAAGCGCGGCGCAACCTGCAGATGGAGGCGGCCGCGCATGTGCGCGTGCAGGCCGCCCTCGACCGCATGCACCGTGAGGGCCGGCTGCCCGAGCCGGCCTCGCGCGATTTCCTGCGCTGGCTGCACCGCGAATTCTACGGCGAGGCACCGGCCGAGATGCTCGTGATGCACGGCCCGCACCGGGAATTCCGCATGGAGCCGGGCGCGTGGCGCGCGCGGCCCGAGCACGAGGTCGCGGTCGGCCGGCACGTGCCGCCGTCGAGCGGGCGCGTCGAGGACTTCATGCGCTACTTCGAGGAGCGCTACGCCTTCGCGGGGCTCGGCAAGGCCTCGCGCGTGCTGGCGATTGCGGCGGCGCATCACCGCTTCAACTACATCCATCCGTTTCCCGACGGGAACGGCCGCGTCAGCCGGCTCATGAGCCACGCGATGGCGCACGCGGCCGGCATCGACGCGCACGGGCTGTGGTCGATCTCGCGCGGGCTTGCACGCGGGCGCAGGAGCCGCGGCGAGTACAAGCAGATGATGGACCATGCCGACATGCCGCGGCAGGGCGATCGCGACGGCCGCGGGAATCTCTCGCAGCGCGCGCTGGCCGACTTCACGCTCTGGTTCCTGCAGGTCGCGCTCGACCAGGTGCGATTCATGGCGGAGCTTTTTGCGCTCGACACGCTGGCGCAGCGGCTGCGCGGGTATGTCGAGCGCCGCGAGACGCTCAAGCCGGAGGCGGCGCGCCTGCTGGAGGAAGCATTGATCCGCGGCGAGCTCGAGCGCGGCGAGGCCCCGCGCATCACGGGGTTGCCGGAGCGGACGGCACGGCGCGTGGTCAACGACGTGATCGCGCACGGCCTGCTCGCGTCGGAGACGCCGAAAGGGCCGCTGTCGTTGCGCTTTCCCGAGGATGCGCTCAACGTGCTGTTTCCGCGATTGTTTCCGGAGACTTAGAGGTGCATGGACCGGCGCAATACGATTTGCCATCGCCCTCCGCGCCGCAAGGAAGACGTGGATGCCCGCATGCGCGCGCATGCGCGGGCATGACGGCGTCGTTGTTGCTGCTCAGAACCGGATGCTGCGCCGGTGAAACGCGCGCGACAGCAGCGGGTCGCCGCCGCGCGCGAGGTAGCCGTCGCGATAGTCCTTGGCCGTGATGGCGTTGACGCTCATGTTGCTGTGGTCGGAGCCGTAGATCCACAGGCCGGAAGCCTTGGCGGCGAGGCGGGCGAGCCAATCCTCGTAGATGACCTGCGTCGCCGCGAGGCCGTGGTGCGTCGCGGTGTAGACCGTGCTGAACGCATTGCTCCACCAGATGAGCGCGTTCGGCCGATCCTCGATGCGCGCGAGCAGCGGCTCCGGCGCGAGAATGTTGCACGGCAGATAGTCGTGGCGCAGCGTCGCGAACCGGCGCCAATGCGCCGTTGGCCGGGAACCCTGAGGACTTTGCGATTTGCCACTGCCGCAAACCCAAGGCCGAACGCCGTGTGTGCCTGCCTCATTTCAAGGAACGAAACTCCGGCCGCTTTGCTTCGAGAGTGCCCAGGGCTATGGAGGCGACCTGGGCTACAAAAGGCGGCGATCACGGCAACCTGAGCTCCACGTTTCAAAAACGAATAACCTTACCGGCTTTCCTGTACCACGCGCCCATTCAGCGGCTGCACGGGACGCACATCGTGCGGATATAATTTCGCGAACGCGCTGATCTGCGCCTGCAAGATTTAAGATCGGCGTCTTGAGCACGATCCACGTGACGCCCTCGGTGCAGGGCGGGGCCGTTTGCGAACCCATATACGTGTGATCGCCGGTGCGTAGTTGGCCGAGCTCGGCTCGATCCCGAGGTTGTGCGCGGCGACCACGGGCATCTGGCCCAAGAAGGCCAGCGCCAGCAGCGAGAAGACGAACACGGTGACCAGGCAACGCCCGAAGGGTTTCGTTGTCAGTCCGCTTCGGTTTGGCGATCGCCACTCCGGAGGACACACGGGACACCCTCTTGCAACGCGCCCGGTGCTCTTGGGAATCCATCCGCTAGGGGTCACACGTGCGGCGACCTTCGAGTTGGTGTACGTGAACGAGAACTGTCCCGACAGGCCGTTGCGGGTGAAGTCACCCTTGTTGACTTGGAGTTCCACGCCGTAGTCGCGGTTGACGCCGACCGGAACCTGCGTCGCGGAATTCGCACCGATGAAGGTCTGCTGCTGCCACTGGTTGACCCACCGTGTAGAACGGCGTGAGCTTGAAGCTCAGGTCGGTTCCCTTGAAGTGGTGTTCCAGCGACAGATCGTACTGCGCCGACGAGATCCCCGGAATCGGGTGGAACGGCGAGTAGAAGCCGAGATTCATCGTGCTGTTCCACACCGATCGGTTATCGCCGCTGGCGCTGAGGTACTGCACCGACGCCGAGATCGGCGGCTGCGTGTAACGTCCCGCCGATGCCCGGATAACGGTATCGGGGTTGAACGTGTACGTAGCCGAAAACCGCCTCTGAGAAACTAGGGAGGAACTCTTCGTGTGAAGGGGGCGAAGGAAGCACAGCGAACGAGAGCAAGTCGACTGCTGGCCATGGCGAAATGGGTTAATTGATTTCAGTGAACGGAGTAAAAGACTTGATTACTCTGAATGTCTAAACCTAGAAGCAATGGTTGGCTTGATGTCCTAGTAGGTCCATCCCGAGGCTGGTTGCAAAAGAAGGTCTTTTGACCTGAGAAATGGGGTGCCGTTTTTGTGACATAAACCCAGAGGATGTGGCGCCCAGCGTGCCCAATTCATCCACGGACGTCCAAGTGGAGTCTTCGCGCCGGGGCCATAATGTGTGCTGTACAAGAACGCCTGAAACAAACCCATAGACAGGCCCCCCGCCCAAAAAGAGAAAGAAGAAAGAGACATGGCTCAGCAAGCCACCACTTAACATTCAGAACCTACAGAAACCTCTGCTGACGTGGGGATTAAGGACTTGAAGGACTGAATGTCGCGGGTGGACGGAGCAGTTTGCGCAGCCGGACGCATCAACCACTTGCCCGGAGGGAAATTGACCGCAGACTAGCGCCATATCAGTAAGAGCATAGATCAACTATTCTACATATAACTTACCTGGTCGCGACATTGCCTGCACCCAGGCGCGGGCGCAGGCGTGACGGTCACAGTAAGCAGTACCGGGAGGCGGGAATGGGCATTGAGGTGATCGTCGAGGGGCTGACGAAGTCCTTCGGCCGCCGGGCCGTGTGGGGCGGGACGTCACGCTGACCCTGCCCCCGGCGAGGTGTCGGTGATGCTCGGACCATCCGGCACCGGCAAGACGGTGTTCCTCAAGTCGCTCATCGGCCTGCTCAAGCCCGACAGCGGCCGGGTGCTGGTAGACGGCGTCAACGTGGTGCACAGCTCCGAACACCAGCTCTACCAGGTGCGGAAGAATTTCGGCGTGCTGTTTCAGGACGGCGCGCTGTTCGGCTCGCTCAACCTGTACGACAACATCGCCTTCCCGCTGCGCGAGCACGCCAAGAAGACAGAGGCCGAAATCCGCCGGATCGTCGGCGAGAAGATGGAGATGGTGGTCCCGGCCGGCGAGGAACGCAAGGTCCCCGGCGAGATCTCGGCGGGATGCGCAAGCGGGCCGGCCTGGCCCGCGCCCTGGTGCTCGACCCGCAGATCATCCTGTGCGACA
>CAVPGG010000080.1:0-11377 GCA_963703755.1 uncultured Pseudomonadota bacterium | reverse complement strand
CAGGCGTGCCGGCCGTTAGACGAAGGTAACGTCTCGTCCTCACTCGCGTTTCTGCAATGCCCAGGCCCGAACCAGCCAGCATGTCGCCGACGGCGACCCGGCCGATCCCGACACCGATCGAGCTGTTCCTCGGCTTCGCCACCATCGCGGGCCTGGGCTTCGGCGGCGTGCTCGCCTGGTCGCGCCGGATCATCGTGCAGCGGCGCGGTTGGCTCAGCGCCGAGGAGTTCAACGAGCAGCTCGCGCTATGTCAGATCTTGCCCGGCGGCAACATCCTCAATTTCGCGGTCATGTACGGCTGCCGTTGTGCCGGCATTCTCGGCTCGTTTGCCGCCGTGCTCGGCCTGATCGGCCCGCCCGTGATCCTGATGATCATCGCCGGGATGCTCTACCGCCGCTTCGGCGACCTGCCGGTGCTGCATGGCGTCTTCGCCGCGCTGGCGGCCGCGGCGGCCGGGCTGCTCATTGCGACCGCGGCGCAGATGATCGGCGCCACCATCAAGGATCGCGTGCGGCCCGGCCATCTGATTGCGGCGGCGACCTTCATCGCCGCCGGCGTCCTGCGCCTGCCGCTGCTCTGGGTCATGGTCGCGATTGCGCCGGTCAGCGTCGCACTCGCGTGGTGGGAGCGGCGATGACGGACAATTCGCGCGTCTACCTCGGCCTGATCGCGACCTTCGCGATGTGCTCGGTCATCGCGGTCGGCGGCGCCAACTCGACGGTGCCGGAGATGCACCGCGCAGCGGTCGACGTGCACGGCTGGATCAGCGACCTCAAGTTCAGCGAGCTGTTCGCGATCGCGCAGGCGGCGCCCGGCCCGAACGTGGTGTTCGTGGCGCTGCTCGGCGACTATATAGCGGGCGTACCGGGCGCGCTGATCGCGATCACGGCGATGTGCCTGCCGTCATGCACCATCGCGTATTGCGCGGCGCGGCTGATCGACCGGTTCCGGCACGCGCGCTGGCGCACCGTGATCCAGGCGGGCCTCGTCCCGCTGACGATCGGCCTGATCGCATCGAGCGCGCTGATCGTGACGCGCGCCGCCGACCGCAATCTCGCGGCGGTGCTCATCACCGCCGGCAGTTTCGCGCTGTGCTACTTGACGCGCGTCAGCCCGCTGGTCGCGCTGGCGCTCGCCGCCGGCCTCGGCCTGATGGGAGTCGTTTAGCGCGACCCGTTGACGTAATCTGCCGAGCGCGACTCAGCCCGCGCCGCCGCAACCTGGAGAGCGACCGGAACACCGATGCGCCAGTACCTCGATCTGATGGAGCGGATCCTCGCGACCGGCGTCGAGAAGCGCGATCGCACCGGCACCGGCACGCGCTCGGTGTTCGGTCACCAGATGCGCTTCGACCTCGCGCAAGGCTTTCCGCTGCTGACCACCAAGAAGCTGCACCTCAAGTCGATCGTCCACGAGCTGCTCTGGTTCCTGGCCGGCGACACCAACGTCAAGTACCTCAACGATCACGGCGTGACGATCTGGGACGATTGGGCCGACGAGCGCGGAGACCTCGGGCCGGTGTACGGCCAGCAGTGGCGCTCGTGGCCGGCGCCGGACGGCCGCGCGATCGACCAGATGGCCAACGTGCTCACCATGATCCGCCGCAATCCGGACTCGCGCCGCCTCATCGTCTCGGCGTGGAATCCGGCCGACGTCGACAAGATGGCGCTGCCGCCCTGCCACTGTCTCTTCCAGTTCTACGTCGCGCAGGGGCGGCTCTCCTGCCAGCTCTACCAGCGCTCCGCCGATGTCTTCCTCGGCGTGCCGTTCAACATCGCGTCCTATGCGCTGCTCACCCTGATGGTCGCGCAGGTGACCGACCTCGCGCCGGGCGACTTCGTCCACACGCTCGGCGATACGCATCTTTATGTGAATCACCTCGAGCAGGCGCGCTTGCAGCTCGTCCGCCCGCCGCGCCCGCTGCCGACCATGCGGCTTGCGCCCGCCGCCAAGGACCTGTTCGCCTTCCGCTACGAGGACTTCCTCCTCGAAGGCTACGATCCGCATCCGCATATCAAGGCGAAGGTTGCGGTGTGACGCGCCAGATCACATTCCATTCCGGTGGAATCGGAATGTGCTCTGGCTTCTTCGCTTGGCGCATGTTCTTTTCGGCGAACCGGCATCCACTTCGCCGGAACATGCGTTAGATCGGCCGACCCGGATGACCGTCTCGATCCGCCCCGCGCGTCCCGGCGAAGCCGGGCTCGTCTTTTCCTTCGTGCGCGAGCTCGCCGCCTACGAGCGACTGGCGCACGCGGTCGACGCGACCGAGGCGATGATCGACGCCGCCCTGTTCGGCCCCGATCCACGTGTCTTCTGCGACATCGCCGAATGGGACGGCGCGCCGGCGGGCTTCGCGCTGTGGTTCGCCAATTTCTCCACCTTCCGCGGCCGCCACGGCATCTATCTCGAGGACATCTTCGTGCGCCCCGACCATCGGCGGCGCGGCATCGGCCGGGCACTCTTTCACCATCTGGCGCGGCGTTGTGCCGAGCGGGGGTGGACGCGCTTCGAATGGTCGGTGCTCGACTGGAACGCGCCGTCGATCGCGTTCTACCAGTCGCTCGGCGCCGAGCTGCTCAGGGACTGGACCGTGTGCCGCATCAGCGGCGAGGCGCTGGCGCGGCTCGCGACCGGAGCCGCCTGATGGACGTCGTGCTCGTCGCGGCGGTCGCCGAGAACGGCGTCATCGGCCGCGCCGGCGGCCTGCCATGGCGGATCAAATCGGACCTGCAACGCTTCCGCGCCATGACCTGGGGTAGGCCCGTCCTGGTCGGGCGCAAGACCTTTCTCTCCTTTCCCAGGCGGCCGCTCCCCGGCCGCACCAACATCATCGTCAGCCGATCGCGCGACTTCGCGGCGGCGGGCGCGATCGTCGCGCCGACGCTCGCGGCCGCGCTGGAGGTTGCGCGCGGCGATGCGCTGCGGCGCAGCAGCGACGCCATCATGGTTATCGGCGGTGCCGACATCTATTCCCAGGCGATGCCTCTGGCGGATCGGCTCGAAGTGACCCATATCCACGGTCGGCACACGGGCGACACCATGTTTCCGGCGATCGATCCCGCGATCTGGCGTGAGGCGGCGCGCACCGCACACGTACCGGAGGCGGGCGACGAGGCCGGTTACGATGCGGTAACTTACGTCCGAATCCGGGCAAAGTGACGCCGTTCTTCGAACGGTATGCGCGTTGAAAGGGCCGGGAGCCTCTCCTATAACCCCGTCCGAACGATTTAACGGGTGTCGGCCGCAAATCCGGCGTCCCAGGAGGACGTGCTCATGCCGTGGAACAATCAAGGCGGCGGTCCGTGGGGCTCGGGCCCCAAGGGACCGTGGGGGCAGGGTCCCCAGTCGTCCGGTCCGACCCCGCCCGATCTCGAGGAATTCCTCCGCCGTGGCCAGGACAAGCTGCGCTCGGTGATTCCCGGCGGCGGCTTCGGCGGCCGCGGCGTGTTGCTGATCCTGATCCTTGCCTTCATGTTCTGGGTCGGCTCCGGTATCTACTTCGTCCAGCCGGACGAACTCGGGCTGGTCCTTCGCTTCGGCGAATACGTGCGCGATCGCGATGCGCAGCCGGGCGTGAACTATCATCTGCCCTATCCGATCGAGAGCGTGCTCACCCCGAAGGTAACCCGGATCAACCGCATCGACATCGGCATGCGGGTGGTCGAGGACGCCCGCCGCGGCGGCTCCTCGATGCGCGATGTGGCGGAAGAAAGCCTGATGCTGACCGGCGACGAGAACATCGTCGACGTCGACTTTTCCGTCTTCTGGATGATTCGGCCGGCCGAAGGCGCGAGCCAGTACCTGTTCAACATCCAGAATCCGGAAGGGACCGTGAAGGCGGTCGCCGAAAGCGCGATGCGCGAGGTGATCGGCCGCTCGGAGATCGGGCCGGTCCTCACCGGCGCGCGCCAGAACATCGAGTCGGCCGTGCTGGAGCTGATGCAGAAGACGCTCGACCGTTACCAGTCGGGCGTGCTGATCACGCAGGTGCAGATGCAGAAGGTCGATCCGCCGCAGCAGACGATCGATGCCTTCCGCGAGGTGCAGGCCGCGCGCATCGGCGCCGAGAGCGCGCAGAACGAGGCGCAGGGCTACGCCAACAAGACCATCCCCGACGCGCGCGGCCGCGCCGCGCAGATCACCCAGGCGGCCGAGGCCTATCGCGAGCAGACCGTCGCCGAGGCGAAGGGCCAGGCCTCGCGCTTCCTGCAGATCTACGACCAGTACACGAAGGCGCCCGAAGTCACGCGGCGGCGCATGTATCTCGAGACGATGGAGAAGGTGTTCGCCCGCACCAACAAGATCATCCTCGATGCCGGTGTGGGCGGGACTGGCGGCGTCGTGCCGTATCTGCAGCTCAACGAGCCCGCGCAACGGACCGTGCCACCGCCGCCGGCGACAGGAGGCTTGCGATGAGAGTGGGTTTTGCCGGCGGCACGCTCGTCGTGCTGCTCCTCGTCCTGCTGATCGTCGGCTACAGCTCGCTGTTCACGGTCTATCAGACGCGCCAGGCGCTGGTCGTCCGGCTCGGCAATCCGCTGCGGGTGGAGAAGCAGCCGGGCCTGCACGTGAAGATGCCGCTGCTCGACAGCGTCATCTACATCGACAAGCGCATTCTCGATCTCGAGAATTCCTCGCAGGAGGTGATCGCGTCCGACCAGAAGCGGCTCGTCGTCGACGCCTTCGCGCGCTACAAGATCGTCGACGCACTCAAGTTCTACCAGCGGGTCGGCACGGTCGAGAACGCGAACTCGCGGCTGTCGCCGCTGTTGAACTCGGCCTTGCGCAGCGTGCTCGGCGAGGCGACCCTCACGCAGGTCGTGCGCGACCAGCGCGAGCAGCTGATGGCGCGCGTGCGTGAGCGGCTCGACACCGAGGCGCAGCAGTTCGGCATCACGGTGGTCGACGCGCGCATCCGCCGCGCCGACCTGCCCGAGCAGAACAGTCAGGCGGTGTTCAAGCGCATGCAGACCGAGCGCGAGCGCGAGGCGCAGGAGTTCCGCTCGGCGGGCACCCAGAAGGCGCAGGAGATCCGCGCCCGCGCCGACCGCGACGCCACCGTCATCATCGCCGATGCGACCTCGAAGGCCGAGCAGACGCGCGGCGAGGGCGACGCCACGCGCAACCGCATCTTTGCGGACGCCTACGGCAGGGATCCGGGCTTCTTCGCCTTCTACCGCTCGATGCAGGCCTATGAGGCCGGCCTCCAGCAGGGCGATACGCGGCTCGTGATCCGTCCGGATTCGGAGTTCTTCCGCTACTTCTTGGATCCGAACGGCAAGGTGACCCCCCCCGCGGCCCCGTCGGCGCAGCCGGCTGCGCCCGCCGCGCATTGATCGGGTTGCGGCGCGGCGCGGTTGATGTCCGATTTCCTCGTCGCCCTCGGCCTCGTGTTCGTCATCGAGGGAATCGTGTTCGCGGCCTTCCCGCAGGCCGGCAAGCGCGCCGTCGCCTCCGTGGTGGGAACGCCGGATGCGGTGCTGCGCGGCGTCGGGCTGGCGAGCGCGCTCGTCGGCGTCCTGCTCGTCTGGTTGATCCGCGGCTAGATAACCGGAAGTCACGCAGCTTTGTTCGCCGCGCCGGCCGTCCGGCGCGGCGCGCGCTGCCCAAGGGCCGCAAAAGCTGCTATTTTCGCAATGACCGGCGGGGACCGCGCGCCTGCATCCGAATGCCGAAGGCCGCTATTCCGCCTCAATCCGTTTCTAACCGCGCTCGGTTAGGCTTTGCTGGTCGCACGCTCGCCGGCGGACCGATGGTCGCTTCGCCGGGATGATGCTGCGGCGCCGCGTTCGCGGCCTGATCCCGTGCACTGCCGCGACCGAGCCCTCGAGGAGAGATCAAGACCATGGACGGCGTCATCACCCGACTGGGGACTTTAACGCGGCGCACCGCGCTGGCCGCGGTCGCGGCGGCTTTCGTGCTGCTGCCGGCGGGCGCGGCCTCGGCGCGCGGCCCCGAAGGCATCTCGGACGTGGCCGAGAAGGTCATCGACGCCGTGGTCAACATCTCGACGTCGCAGAAAGTTGCCGGGCACGACGCCACGATGCCGAAGCTCCCCCCCGGCTCGCCGTTCGAGGAATTCTTCAACGAATTCTTCAAGAACCGGCGCGGGCCGGGCGATAACAATCAGGGCGGGCCGCGTCGCGTCAACTCGCTCGGCTCCGGCTTCATCATCGACCCGTCCGGCCTCGTGGTGACCAACAACCACGTGATCGCCGATGGCGATGAGATCAGCGTCATCCTCAACGACGGCACGCGCATGAAGGCGACGCTGGTCGGCAAGGATCAGAAGACCGATCTCGCGCTCCTGCGGATCACGCCCGATCCGAACAAGCCGCTCAAGTTCGTCAAGTTCGGCGACAGCGACAAGCTGCGCCTCGGCGAGTGGGTGGTCGCCATCGGCAATCCGTTCAGCCTCGGCGGCACCGTGACGGCCGGCATCGTCTCGGCGCGCAACCGCGACATCAATTCGGGGCCCTACGACAACTACATCCAGACCGACGCCGCCATCAACCGCGGCAACTCGGGCGGCCCGCTGTTCAACCTCGACGGCGAGGTGGTCGGCATCAACACGGCGATCATCTCGCCGACCGGCGGCTCGATCGGCATCGGCTTCTCGGTGCCGTCGAAGACCGCGATTCCGGTGATCGAGCAGCTGCGCCAGTTCGGCGAGACCCGCCGCGGCTGGCTCGGCGTCAAGATCCAGCAGGTGACCGACGAGATCGCCGAGACGCTCAACATCCATCCGGCGCGCGGCGCGCTGGTCGCCGGCATCGACGAGCGCGGTCCGGCGCGGCCCGCCGGCATCGAGGCCGGCGACGTGATCATCAAGTTCGACGGCAAGGACATCAAGGAGATGCACGACCTGCCGCGCGTCGTCGCCGACACGCCGGTCGGCAGGGTCGTCGAGGTGGTGATCATTCGCAAGGGCCAGGAGGTGACCAAGTCGGTCACGCTCGGCCGCCTCGAGGGCAACGACAAGCTCGCCGCCGCGGCGCCCAACAAGGACACCCCGCCCGAGGAGAAGCCCGTCGTCAAGAAGGCGCTCGGGCTCGACCTCGCCGACATGAGCGACAGCCTGCGCAAGCGCTATCGCATCAAGGACAGCGTCAAGGGCGTGGTCATCACCGGCGTCGAGGCCAACTCGGACGCGGCCGAGAAGCGCCTGTCGCCCGGCGACGTGGTCGTCGAGGTGGCGATGCAGGAGGTCAAGAACGCCGACGAGCTGCAGACGCGGCTCGATGCGCTCAAGAGGGAAGGCCGCAAGAACGCCTTGCTGCTCGTCTCCAGCGCCGAGGGCGAGCTGCGTTTCATCGCCTTGAACTTGAACTGACGCCGGCTTCGGGTTTATTTCCTCGTCATGCCCGCGCTTGTCGCGGGCATCCACCTCTTTCTTGTATGGCGTAAAGGCGTGGATGGCCGGGACAAGCCCGGCCATGACGAGTAAAAAATCGCCTCAATCCAGCACGTGATTGACCATCCCGTCGGCGAGCTTCGGCTCGAACCAGGTCGATTTCGGCGGCATGATTTCGCCCGCGTCCGCGACCGCCATCAGGTCGGCCATCTGCGTCGGGTAGAGCGCGAAGGCGACCGCCATCTCGCCCGAGGCGACCCGGCGTTCGAGCTCGGCGAGGCCGCGACCGCCGCCGACGAAGTCGATGCGCTTGTCGGTGCGCGGGTCCGTGATGGCGAACAGCGGCTCGATCACGTTGCGCGCGAGCAGGGTGATCGGCAGCCGGCCGATCGGATCGTCTTTCGGCACCGCCGCGGGCGGCAGCGTGAGGCGGTACCAGCGGCCCGCGAGGTGCATGCCGAACTCGGCCGCGTTGGCGGGCGCCACCGGCTTGTCCGACGCGGCGACGCTCATGCGCTTGCGCAACTCGTCGAGCAGCTGCGCCGGCGTGCGGCCGTTGAGGTCGCGGATCACGCGGTTGTAGTCGAGAATCGTCATCTCATGATCGGGAAACAGCACGGCGAGGAAGTAGTGGTGCGAGCCGGCGCGCGTGCCGCGCGCCTCGGCGACGCGCGCGGCCGCCGCCGAGCGATGGTGGCCGTCGGCGATATAGACCGCCGGCAGCGCGTCGAAGGCGCGCGTGAGGGCGCTGATCGTCTCGTCGTCGTCGATCACCCAGAGCTGGTGGCGCACGCCGTCGTCGGCGGTGACGTCGACCGCGGGCGTGCGCGCCGCGGCGCGCGCCAGGATCGCGTCGATGTTCGGCGCCGCCGGATAGGCGATCATCACGGGCCCGGTCTGCGCATTGACGGCCTCGATCTGCCGTACGCGATCGTCCTCCTTCTCGGGCGTGGTGAGCTCGTGCTTGCGGATGCGGTTGCTCGTGTAGTCGGCGAGCGACGCGATGGCGGCAAGCCCGGTCTGCCGGCGCTCGCCGCGGGTGAGGCGGTAGACGTAGTAGGAGGGCGTGTCGTCGCGCATCAGGATGCCCGACGTGGTCATGCGCTCGAGGGTCTCGCCCGCCTTGGCGTAGACCGCGCGGTCGTGGGGGTCGATGCCCGGGCCGAGATCGATTTCCGGCTTGGAGATGTGGAGGAAACTCCACGGCTTGTCCTTGGCGCGCTCGCGCGCCTCGGCGCTGGAGAGCACGTCGTAGGGCGGCGCCAGGACCTCCTCAGCCCGTCCCTCGACAGGACGCAAGGCGCGGAACGGCTGGATGAGCGGCAAGATTTCTCTCCACGTGGACGAATGACGGGCGATGGTTTAGCGCATGTGCCGGGGAAGTGGCTACGGGCTCACGCGCAAGACCTCGTCACGGCTCCGGATACCGCCTTGCGCGGAACAGTCCTTTCGCCACCGGCCGTCGAGCGAGCATGAGCGGCACGCCGAGCGATGCGAATCGGGGTCGGGCCGTGCTGATCGCCGGGCCGACCGCGAGCGGCAAGTCGGCGCTGGCGCTTGCGCTCGCCGAGCGTAGCGGCGGCGTGATCGTCAACTGCGATTCGATGCAGGTCTACGCCGATCTGCGGATGATCACGGCGCGTCCGACGCCGGCCGAGGAGGCGCGCGTGCCGCACCGGCTCTACGGCCATGTCGATGCGGCGCTCAACTACTCGGTCGGCCACTACGTCGCCGATGCCGCCAAGGTGCTCGACGAGCTCCGGCGCAACGGGACGCTCGCGATTTTCGTCGGCGGCACCGGTCTCTACTTCAAGGCCCTCACCGCCGGGCTAGCGCTGGTGCCGCCGATCCCGGCCGATATCCGCGCGGCCGTGCGCGACCGTCTGGCGCAGGCGGGCGCCGCCGCGCTCCATGCCGAGTTGCGGCAACGTGACCCGGGCGCCGCCGATCGCCTGCGCCCCAACGACCGCACCCGCGTCGCGCGCGCGCTCGAGGTCGTGGAGGCGACCGGGCGCTCGCTGCTCGACTGGCAGCGCGAGGGCATGCCGCCGCTGATCGATGCGGACACGCGCCGCGCGTCTTCGTCGCGCCCGACCGGGCGGCGCTCTATGCCCACATCGACGGGCGCTTCGACACGATGCTGGCGGCGGGCGCGCTCGACGAGGTCGCAAAGCTCGCGGCGCGCCGGCTCGACCCACTGCTGCCCGCCATGAAGGCGCACGGCGTGCCGTGGCTCATCCGTCATCTCGCCGGCGAGTTCCCGCTCGCCGAAGCCGCGCGCCAGGCCAAACTCGACACGCGGCACTATGCGAAACGGCAATTCACCTGGTTTCGCCATCAGCTCGGCGACTGGCCGCGCGCCGCGCCCGAGGCGGCACTCGATGTGCTCTTGCGTGGGGTTGCGTATTAAGGTCTTGTTAGGGGGGAAGGCTTGCGGCGAGGGTCAAATCGCCCCAGATTGCCGTCGTGCGGCCGTTTTTCGCTTGACGCCGCGGCGCAGCATCGGTAGGGTCGCGCAACATTCGGGTCAGAAGAGCACATCAATGCGCAATTTTATTATCGTACTTAGGGAGCGCATCGCCGGGGGCGGCTAAGTCCGCCCGCGAATTGTGGCGATGCGCGTACGGGCCCCTTCGAGGGCCTTTTTGATTCCCGGAACACACACCCAGTTCAGACGACCAGTTCAGACGATCAGTTCAGACGAGTGGAGCATGCCATGACAGAGATGACCGGCGCCGAGATGGTGATCCAGGCGCTCGCCGATCAGGGGGTCGAGCATATCTTCGGCTATCCGGGCGGCGCGGTGCTGCCGATCTACGATTCCCTGTTTCAGCAGGACAAGATCCGCCACATCCTGGTGCGCCACGAGCAGGGCGCCGTGCATGCGGCCGAGGGCTATGCGCGCTCGACCGGCAAGGTCGGCTGCGTGCTGGTGACCTCGGGCCCCGGCGCGACCAACGCCGTCACCGGCCTGACCGATGCGCTGATGGATTCGATCCCGGTGGTCTGCATCACCGGCCAGGTGCCGACCCATCTCATCGGCAACGATGCCTTCCAGGAGTGCGACACGGTCGGCATCACGCGCCCGTGCACCAAGCACAACTATCTGGTCAAGGACATCGCCGACCTGCCGCGTGTGCTGCACGAGGCATTCTATGTGGCAAAGAGCGGCCGGCCCGGCCCGGTCGTGGTCGACATCCCCAAGGACATCCAGTTCGCCAAGGGCGACTACTTCAAGCCGAACAAGTTTCCCCATCAGGGCTATCAGCCCAAGCTCAAGGGCGACCCCGCCAAGATCAAGGCTGCGGTCGAGATGATGCGCACCGCCAAGCGCCCGCTGTTCTACACCGGCGGCGGCGTGATCAATTCCGGCCCCGAGGCGAGCCAGCTCCTGCGCGAGCTGGTGAGCCTCACCGGCTTCCCGATCACCTCGACCCTGCTCGGGCTCGGCGCCTTCCCGGCCGCCGATCCGAAGTGGCTCGGCATGCTCGGCATGCACGGCACCTACGAGGCCAACATGGCGATGCACGATTGCGATCTGATGATCTGCATCGGCGCGCGCTTCGACGACCGCATCACCGGTCGGGTCGACGCCTTCTCGCCCGGCTCGAAGAAGATCCACGTCGATATCGATCCCTCGTCGATCAACAAGAACGTCAAGGTCGATCTCGGCATCATCGGCGACTGCGCGCACGTGCTCGAGGACATGGTGCGGCTGTGGCGCACCGGCTCGGTCGTGCCCGACAAGCCTGCGCTCGCGGGCTGGTGGAAGGAGATCGCCCGCTGGCGCGCGCGCAACAGCCTCGCCTATCGCGGCTCGAACGAGATCATCAAGCCGCAATACGCCATCCAGCGGCTCTACGAGCTCACCAAGGGCCGCGACGTCTACATCACCACCGAGGTCGGCCAGCACCAGATGTGGGCCGCGCAGTTCTTCCACTTCGAGGAGCCGAACCGCTGGATGACGTTGGGCGGGCTCGGCACCATGGGCTACGGCCTGCCGGCCTCGGTCGGCGTGC
>CAVPGG010000079.1:0-5004 GCA_963703755.1 uncultured Pseudomonadota bacterium | reverse complement strand
GAATCGCCGATCACGGTGCTCGCCGCCCAGATCGGCTGGGAGCGCAGCCGGGTGTCCCACCATGCGCGGCGGATGAGCGCCCGGGGCCTGGTGACGTGCGGCCTGTCCGCCACGGACAGGCGGGTCACCGAGGTGACCCTCACCGCCCGCGGGTGGCAGGCTCAGGAGGAGGCGGCGCCCGGGCACGTGGATCTGTCCGGCGCTTGTTCTTCGGGGGGCTGCCCGCCTCGCCGGTGGTGCCGCTCAGCGAGGCACTTGAAGGCGTGTACGCCAACATCATCAACAAGGTCAGCTCAAGCCGCCGGTTGACTGGCACCCGGCGGAGGACTGACACGGAGCGAGCCTGGTGGAGCAACAACCCGGACAACAGCGTCATGACCAAGGTCTGGCTCGCGGCCGGCTTCCGCAGCGAGCAAGTCGACATGGAGGCGCGCAAGCTTGTCTTTCGACGGGTACCGGATGATCCGCGATCGTCGCCGATGGGGCGCGGTCGGCATCCGCTGCTGGGCGCGATGAAAGGGCTGGTCAGCATCATGCCGGGGACGGATCTCACCGAGCCGGCGGATCCCGAATGGGGTAGGGACTGACGGCGGGCTGACGGGTGCAACCGATCCTGCTCGATACCTGTGCGGCCATCTGGGTTGTGGAGGATGCGCGCCTGGCACAGCCCGCGATCGATCTCCTCGCCGCGGCGGCCGATGCCGAGATTCCGATTTACGTTTCACCGATCAGCGCCTGGGAGGTCGGTCTGCTGGTTGCGCGCGCGCGATTAAAGCTATTGATCACGCCTCAACGCTGGTTCCAGCAGCTGCTCGAGGCGCCCGGCGTTCGGCTCGCCGATATGTCGCCAGAACTGCTGATCGCTTCGTCGTTTCTGCCCGGAGAGCCGCCGCGTGATCCGGCCGATCGCATCATCGTGGCGACGGCACGCGACTACGGCGCCACGCTCATGACGCGCGACCGTGCTCTCCTGGAGTACGGCGAGCAGGGGCATATCCGGGTGGAGAAGTGCTGAAGGGGGAGCCGCGCAAATCGGCGCGGCGGGGCCTACGGATCGCCCGGACGAGAAGCCGCGACCGGCGCTGGCGGCGCGTGCGCCGCTCAGCCCTTCTGCAGGTCGCTTTCCTTGACGACGCGATCGTGCGGCTCGCGCACGCTCTTGATGCGGTATTGCGTCTCGCCGCCGTCGTCCGGCAGCGGCCGCACGATCTTGAAGTCGCCGTCCGCGGCGAAGCGCAGCGAGCTGCGCACCAGCCGCACGGTCTCGCCGGGATGAAATTGATTGCTCATGTCTGTCTCCATCCTACTCGGAGTCGGTGAAACGAAGTGGTGGACGTCGATCGGCGCCCCCGCCGCAGGAACGACCCTCACAAGCCGTAATGACGCCGCGCCTGCACGCAGGCCGCATCGCCCGGCAGGCACGCCACGCACACGTCGGGCCGCACCGGGTAGATCGCGCACGCCGTCGTGCGCCCGACCACGCCGACCAGGGCAGTACAGCGATCGCCCGTGCAGCGCATGCCGCCCTCGCTCTCGGCGATGAGCGCGGGCGGGATGCGCGCCAGCTGGGCCTCGCTTTCGAGCGAGAAGCGCGGCCAGTCGGCCGAATAGGAGCAGCACGCGCCGCAGCTGCGGCAGATATCATCGTCTTGCGTCCAGTCGTGCGTCGCGGCCGCCGGTGCCTCGGCGCGCGCCGAAGCCGTCCCGGTCGGGACGGCTTGCGCGGCCCGCGCGTACACGGGCCGCAGTGTCGCGTCGGCGATCACAGGGTCTGGATGTTGCCGACCGCCATCTTGCCGGTCTTGCGGTCTTCCTGGGTGTCGAAGGCGACCTTCTGACCCTCATTGAGGCCGCGCAGGCCGGCGCGCTCCAGCGCGGTGGCATGAACGAACACGTCCTTGCCGCCGTCGTCGGGCTGGATGAAGCCGAAACCCTTTTGACTGTTGTAGAACTTCACGGTGCCGTTGGTCATGGAGATGTCCTCTCGCTGGCAGGGCTTGCATTTGGGCTCGTGAGCCGCGCGGCGCGCAGCTCGTCGGCCCGGTTGTCGATGTTTGGAGAGATTCTGAACGAATGCCCGGCGCGCGGCGAGGCGAAACGGCCCGATGATCCGGCCAAATGTCGATACCATAGAATAGCCGCAAACGGCGGCCGTTACAAGGAATTTGCGCCTCCGGGCCGCACATGGGTACCGCCTGCGCGCGTCGGCAAGGCCCGCGCGAAGCACTTATTTTCCCGATCGGACGGCGGAATTCACCATATTGTGTGGACGCCGGCACGCCGTTGCCCTAGCGTGATTCGTACCGCCGTGCCGCAACGAGGGCGCGGCGCCTCCGATCGAGCACAATTGTAAGACGACCGTTGCGAGGCGCGACGGTTGGGTCGTCGTTGTCCGTGCTGCGTCCCGCACCGGCGCGCGCGGCTGAAAGGATACGTCATGGCTGATGCTGTGGCCGACGTTGCGGGCGACATTGCGGCGGCATACGGGTTCGCGGCCTATCTGCCGCGCCTTGCGGCGCCGGTGCGGATCGCCACCTACGCGGACGCGCAGGTGTTCGTGTGCCGGTGGGCGATCCGCGACACGGACCGCACGGTGCGCGAGCTCGGCCGCCTGATGGCGCGCGCGAACAGCGCGGAGCGCATGGGCCGGGCCATGCGCGAGCTCAGGCGCGAGCTCGCGGCGCGCGGAATGCTGAGCGGCCCGGACGCGCGGTCGGCCTAGATCAAGTCGGCCTGGACCAAATCGTCCGAGACCAAGTCGTTCGCCAAATCGTTCATGGACAAGGAAGGAACAGGCATTGCAGGTTTTCGTTCGCGACAACAACGTCGACCAGGCTCTCCGGATCCTGAAGAAGAAGATGCAGCGCGAAGGCGTGTTTCGCGAGATGAAGCGTCGGCGGTTTTACGAGAAGCCGTCCGCGCAGGCGACGCGGGAAAAGTCCGAGGCGATCCGCCGCGCGCGCAAGCTCGCGCGCAAGCAGGCGCAGCGCGAGGGCCTGATCGCCGCGCCGAAGAAGAAGCTGCTGCCGGGACGGCCGGGCGGGCGGCCAGGGGGGCCAAGCGGGCCGGGCGGGTGGGCGGGAGGGCGGGGCAGGCGGGCCTAGCGCCGGAGCCGATGGGCGCCGGCCGCCGCAGCGGAGGTTCTAACGGATGGGGCAGCTCGCAGACCGCTTGAAGCGGCAGCGCGGCGGCCGGGCCGACAACGCGCACCGCGGCGACGATGGCTTCCGCGAGCGGCTCAACGCCGCCGCCGAGGCCAAGAAGGTCTTGCTGGAAAAGTTTCGCGCCCAGGCGGGAGCGGACGATCCGGCCGTCGTCGAACGGCAAGCCGAGCGCCAGGCGGTCAGCGAGGCACGTGATGCGCGCGAGGTCGCACGCAAGGCCGCCCGCGAAGCGGATGCAGCGCGCCGCGCCGCCGAGGCCGAGCAACGCGCCGCCGATGCGGCACGCGAGGCCACCGCGCAGGCGGCCCGGGATGCCGACGCGACGGCCGTGAAGGCGACGCGCGACGCGGCGCTCAAGGTCGAGCAGAAGGCCGCGCGTGATGCGCGCTATGCGGCGCGCAAGAACAAGCGGTGAGGGAGTAGGCGCGGACTATCCCGAGGGGTGACGGAATGGATCGCTACGCGCCGCGGGACCCTCGGCGCGCTGGCTGCATCAGTAACGCCCCAACCAGGTCCGTTCACGCCCTCATCGGCGGGTTGGGCGGGTCGTTTCCCGGGAACGGGGTCGGGTCGCCGAACGGCTGCGCCGGCTCCTGGGTAGGGTCGGCGGGCGGATCGTGCATCGGCGGCTCGGGCTTGTCGCGCAGCGGTAGATCATCCGGCTTGCGCGGCCCATTGGCGGCGCGCCGGAATGCTGGGTTCGGACGGTCATCCATACAGGTGCAACGATCGGCCACGGACACTGTTCCGGCATGTTCCATGCTGATTCATTGCCGCGCCACGATCCGGTTGAATTCGGACAGAGCGCGTTCGAATTTGCTGTTGAAGAGCCACATCGCATCGAGAATTTCGCGATAAGTTGCCGACCGCCTGGCGCGGTCGGCGCGCCCATACGCGAAGATGCTGTTGTTTCTCAGGTATCCCATGATCCTCGGCTCGGAAATCCGGTAGTCAGTCAGGTTATCGTTGTTCAGAGCCGATTTGGTCGGAGCCGGGACGATCTGGACGAGCTCGAACAGTTTCATTTGATCGATCGGATCCGGCAGCGTCCGTACGATCGCGGGAATTTGCGAAAAGAGGGCAGCGTGTGCGTTGGCAAGGGCGTCACGCACGGCGGTCCAGTGGTTGAACCGATGATCGAGCTTGCCGGCCCGCGCCTCCTCCCGGTCGTCGCGCGCGATCAGTGCGGGGGAATTTATCGACGGCCGGATGGCGGCCCATTTCTTTTGACCGATCCTGTCTTCCGATCGGTCTGTCTGAAAGCTCCCTTTGTACTTGTTCGAGCGCGCGTTCCCGACATTCTGCTTGCCGTTGGTCTCGGCGAAGAACATCCCCAGGCTGATGCGGCCCGCCACCTTGGCGTTCGCGGCATCGAGGCCCTTGGCGCGCGCGATGGCGATGCCGAGGTCCACCACATCCCGGAATGGGGTATCCGACTTTTGTGCGTTGGCGGGCGGGGCCTCCATCATGTCGAAAAGCGTTCGGTACTCCTCGAGCAGCGGCTCGATGTCGGCGTCGAGATACGCTGGCGGCGTTCCGAAACGGTTGGCTCTTCCGATCCTGGACGGAAGCGCGTCGGTGAGGTCCTTGTAGGTGCTCATGACCTGGACGCGGGCCAGATAGAGCGCCTGCCCGGGCAGGTTCGGCAGTGATTGGTGCGCGGTGATCTGCGACCGGCGCTCGCGCAAGATCGACTTGAATTCGTCGAGTGCCTTGTCGTACGCCGCGAGCGCATCCGACTGCGCCGGCGTAAGCGCCGCCACCGTCAGGGGCCACCCGGCTGCGGTTGCGGCGAGAGCCGTGATGAAGTCGCGCCGTTGCATGGCCATTGCGTTGTCCT
>CAVPGG010000078.1:0-10696 GCA_963703755.1 uncultured Pseudomonadota bacterium | reverse complement strand
GTGTATGTTATAACACTTGGCACATTAGCATATTGCTGATATAGCGTTTAAAACTTTGAAGGAGGGTATTTAGAGGTTCCTTCTTAAGTTGGCCTATAGTTTGACCTTTGCCCTAGAGATGTAGTGTTTATGAGATCAACATTATTACAACACTCTATTTCTAACACTACCACTAGGCTTAGATATAGGGTTGTGTATTTTACCCATGAGTCTATACAAGGATCGGTGGTTGAGATTCTACATTATAGTATGTATGCGCTTCTGATAACCAAGTTTAGTCTTAGCATTTTAAAAGAATGGATCATTGTATGTGGTCGGCGACCACATGGCTGAACTTAAATCCCTGCAGCTTGTCGCGCGTCTCGGCCGCGATCGCCTGCGCGCGGGCGCGGGCGTCGGCCAGCGCCTTCTCGTAGGCCGCGATCGCGGCGTCCGACTCACCCTTGAGCCGGCTCGCCTCGGCGAGATCGCCGGCGATGCGCCGGTTGCGGCCCTCGATGATGCCGCCGACGCGCGGGCGCACCAGCCGCGCCGTCATCACGTAGAGCGCGATGAAGCAGATCGCGAGCCAGAACAGCTGCGACGGGAAGGTGTCGCGATCGAACGGCGGGAAGGCCTCGTTGGGCGGCCCGCCCGGCGCTTCGGTATTGGCTGCAGTCGTCGGGGCGGCCATCGGCCACTCGCTCGCTTGCGCTTACTTGATGACGAAGAGGAGCAGCAGCGCGATCAGCAGCGAGAAGATGCCGAACGCTTCCGCGAGCGCGAAGCCGAGGAAGAGCGTGTTGCGCTCGCCACCGGCGGCCGACGGGTTGCGCAGCGCGCCGGTCAGGAACTGGCCGAACACGTTGGCGACGCCGATCGCGGTCGCGCCCATGCCGATGCAGGCGAGACCAGCGCCGATGAACTTGGCTGCGTCGTGATCCATGGTGAAGCTCCTTTCGAGAGGGTTGGATGGAGGAAAAAGATACGCCTCAGTGCGAGGGATGCAGCGAGTCGTTGAGATAGATGCAGGTGAGGATCGCGAACACGTAGGCTTGCAGGAACGCGACCAGGAGCTCGAGCGCGTAGAGCGCGACCGTGAAGGCGAGCGGCAACGTCCCGCGCGAACCAGCCGAGCACGCCAAGCCCGCCGATCATCATGGTGACGAATCCGGCGACCAGCTTGAGCGTGATGTGGCCGGCGAGGATGTTGGCGAACAGACGCACGCTGTGCGAGATCGGGCGCGCGACGAACGACATGATCTCGATGATCGACGATCATCGGCAGAATAACGATCGGGATGCCGCTCGGCGCGAACAGCTTGAAGAAGTGCAGTCCGTGCTGCCAGATGCCGTGCAGGATGACGGTGAAGAAGACGAGCAGCGCCAGCGTCGCGGTGATCACGAGCTGGCTGGTCACCGAGAAAGTGTAGGGAATCAGCCCAATCACGTTGGCGAAGAGAATGAACATGAACAGCGAGAACACCAGCGGGAAGAATTTCAGCCCGTGCTCGCCCGCCGCGCTGCGGATCATGTTGGCGATGAACTCGTAGGAGAGCTCCGCGACCGACTGCATGCGCGTCGGCACGAGGCGCCGCCCCGCCGTGGCGCCGAGCATCAGCGCGGCCGTGAGCGCGACCGCGATCAGCATGTAGGCGGCCGAGTTGGTGAACGAGAATCTGATGTCCCGCGATCTTGATGAGCGGGACGATCTGGTGGATCTCAAACTGTTCGATCGGGCTGTCAGCCATGACCGCAACGGTCCCTTCGCGAGCTTCCCTGTCCGGGTGCCCGCGATCACGGGCCCCCGGGCTTTGCCAGAAATCCGGCGGCGCGCATCACGTTGAGCACGCCCGCCGCGAACCCCAGCAACACGAACACGATGAACCCCCACGGCGAGGATCCCAGCAACCGATCGAGCACATAGCCGATCACCGCTCCCACCAGGACGCCCGCCACCAGCTCGGACGAGAGCCGCAAGCCTTGCGCCATCGCCGAACGGTCGGCGGCGGCCGGGGCAGGGTTTGGTTCGGATGGCTTGCTCGCCCGATGCTTGTCGAGCTGGTCGCCGAGACGCCGAAGCCTCGCGGAGAGAGCAGCCTCGTCGGAAAGCCGGCGGTCCGGATCGCCTCGTCCGCTTGTGTCGTCGCTCATCGTGCCGACACCCGCAGTGCAAATAGACGATTTCGAACGTCCCGCCCCCTCAAGGCCGCGCGGACCATACTTATTGGGTCGGAGCGAGTCAAGAATTGCCATATTCGACTTAAGTCTTTGAGATTGCGCATGAAAGATGCTCTCGCTCGGGCGCGTCCACATACCGGAAAGGCGCGGCCGCGATCTTGCATGAAAATGGCCGCGCACGCCCGGGAACGGACGGCAGGCTTCATCGGTTCCGGGTGATAGTGCATGCCGGTACCGCTGGTGGGAAACCGCCGAATCAGGTTCGGATCGGCCGTGCTGTCGTGCGTGCGGGCCGGATGGGCGCCGGTCGAAGCAAGCGCCACCGCGTCGCCGAGAATTCTGCTTCCGAGCCCAAGGTGGAGCGCGCCAATGACGCCAATGATTCGATTTGTCCTTGCGGCGTGCCTCGCCGCGGCACTGGCCGGTCCGGCCGCCCGCGCGCAGGGCGCCGAGGGTGACGACAATCGCTACCAGTTCAACCGGGTCGATGACGGCTATCTGCGCCTCGATCTGAAGTCCGGCGAGGTGTCGATGTGCGGCCCGCGCGACGCCGGCTGGACCTGCCTGCCCATTGCCGACGACCGGGTCGCGTTCGTCCGTGAGATCGCCCGGCTGCAGCGGGAGAACGCCGCGCTGAAGAAGTCGCTGCTCGACCGCGGCCTGCCGCTGCCCGCGAGCATCGCGGCGACGACCGCCAGCGGCGATACGGCCGCCCCGCCGCCGGGCCCCGCCGCCGGCAATCGGGTCATATCGGTCGTCGAGCGCGTGTGGCGGCGCCTGGTCGAGCTGATGGTAGGCCTGCGGAGGTCGTGAAGCCGACGCCATGGCCGCGGTTCATCGGCGCGCGCCGCTGATGAGCCTTAGGCTCAGCGTTGCGTGTGTGCGGCGGTGCGCAGCAGCAGGATCAGCGCGGCGAGGAAAACGACCGCCGTCCCGTTGATCACCAGGACCACGCCGAGCGGCAGGTCGAGCACCGGCACCGTCACCTTGTTGAGGGCGCGCAGCCACATGCTGACGATGACGAAGTAGCCGAGCCAGGCGCCGAGCATGGTGAGCATGCCGCGCTTGAGCCGGCGCACGCCGAAATGGCGTTCGAGATGGGTGAGCGGCACGGCCATGATGGCCGAATAGACCGCCGAGGCGGCCACAGGTTGGGATGCGTTCTGCATCGTCCGGGTCCTTTCGCAGCGTTGTCTTCCGCTCGGTCCGCGCGCTCGCGCGAATCGACCTGCAAGACGCCACCCGGCGGCGGCCGCGTACCTACATGCATAGGACGTGCCGCCCGGCTTTCGCCCCGGGACGCGGCGAAGCCTTGATGGTCCAGGTTGCGCCACAAAAGTTAACGCGGGGTAACTTGCTGCTTGCGCGGGCAACCGGTCGGTCAGAAAATCGGCATTGTCGCTATCGGGGCACCGGACTACGTTTGCTTTATTTGGCGCATGTCCTTGTCGGCGAACCGGTGCCCACTTCGCCGGGACATGCGCTGGGGAACTGGACGCCGCGTTGAGCGAAAGCGCCAATTGAGCGAAGCCGCACATTATCGTCTGCTGATCGCCGACGATCATCCTCTGTTCCGCGGCGCCTTGCGCGAGGCGGTGACGGGCCTGTTCGCGCGCGCCGACATCGCCGAGGCCGGTACGTTCGACGAGGTATCCGCGATGCTCGATCGCTCGAGCGACGTCGACCTCATCCTGCTCGACCTCGCGATGCCGGGCGTGCGCGGCTTCTCGGGGCTGATGTACCTGCGCGCGCAGTACCCGAGCGTGCCGGTGGTGGTGGTCTCGGCGAATGACGAGCCCGCCGTGATCCGCCGCTGCATGGACTTCGGCGCCTCCGGGTTCATTCCCAAGACGCTCGGCGTCGAGGCGATGCGCGCGGCGATCGCGGGCGTGCTCAACGGCGGCGTGTGGACGCCGCCCGACATCGATCTGACCGCTGTGGCCGACGCCGACACCGCCGCCCTGCTCGGGCGGCTCGCGACGCTCACGCCGCAGCAGGTGCGCGTGCTGATGATGCTGTCGGAAGGGCTGCTCAACAAGCAGATCGCCTACGAGCTCGGCGTCTCCGAGGCGACCGTGAAGGCGCACGTCTCGGCGATCCTGCAGAAGCTCGGCGTCGAGAGCCGCACCCAGGCCGTGATCGCTGCGGCGAAGATCGAGGTGGGGCAGTGGTCGCAGGCGACGCCGCTGCAGTGAGAACCGTCATTGCGAGCGAAGCGAAGCAATCCCGATCCTCAAACTCATACGCCTGCGGGTCGAGATTGCTTCGTCGCGCTACGCGCTCCTCGCAATGACGCGAGTGGCTACTCCGCCGCGGCCACCCGCTGGATGCGCCACTGCGCGAGCAGCGCACGCAGCGCGGCCGGCTTGATCGGCTTGTTGAGCACCTGGACGTCGTGCGCCTGCGCCTGCGCGCGCACCGCCGCCGAGCGGTCGGCGGTGACGAGGATTGCGGGCAGGCCGGCGCCGTAGGCGGCGCGCAGCTCGCCGATCGCCGCGATGCCGTCGCCGCGATCGAGGTGATAGTCGACCAGCAGGCCGGCCGGCGCCGCCGGCTCGGCCGCCAGCGCCGCCGCGGCCTCGACGAGATCGGTCGCCGCGATGACGCGGCAGCCCCAGCCGCCGAGCAGCGTCGTCATGCCGTCGAGGATCTTTGCGTCGTTGTCGATGCACAGCACCGTCATGCCGGTGATCTGGCGCAGATCGAGCGGCTTCGGCTCGCCGCGGCCGCGCGCGCTCGCGGCCGTCGGCGCGAGCGGGACCTCGACCGCGAAGTGCGAGCCGCGGTCGACGGTCGAGTCGAGCGTGATCCGGTGGTCGAGCACGCGGCTGATGCGCTCGACGATCGAGAGCCCGAGCCCGAGGCCGCGCGCGACCCGCGCGCCCTGCTCGAGCCGCTGGAATTCGTTGAACACGGCGCGCTGTTTGGCGTGCGGAATGCCGATGCCGGTGTCGTAGACGCCGATCTGCAGGTTTTGTCCGCGGCGGCGGCAGCCCACCAGGACGCGGCCCGCGGTCGTGTACTTGACGGCGTTGGAGACGAGGTTCTGCAGCAGGCGACGCAGCAGCCGCCGGTCCGAGCGCAGCGTGAGCGAGCAGGGGACGAAGACGAGCGCGAGGCCTTTCTCGCGCGCGAGCGGCGCGAACTCAACCTCGAGCTGGCGCAGCAATTCGTCGATGCGGAAGCTCGCGATGTCCGGCTTGAGCGAGCCGGTGTCGAGGCGCGAGATGTCGAGGAGGGCGCCGATGATCTCCTCGACGGCCTCGAGCGAGGCATCGACGTGGCCGGCGAGCCGCGCCGCCTCGCCGCCGGTCTGCCGCTCGACCAGGCTCGTGACATAGAGCCGCGCCGCATTGAGCGGCTGCAGGATGTCGTGGCTTGCCGCCGCGAGAAAGCGCGTCTTGGAGATGTTGGCGTCGTCGGCGGCGGCCTTGGCGCGCACCAGCTCGCCGTTGAGGAGCTTGAGCTCATAGGTGCGCTCGTGCACGCGCCGCTCCAGCGCCTCGGCGGCCTCCACACTTGGGGTGATGTCCGTGAAGGTGGTGACGATGCCGCTGCCCGGCATGCGGTTAGCGCGTACCTCGATGACGAGGCCGCGGTCGGGAAAGCGCTCGAGATAGGGCTCGCCCGCCGGGTAGCCGGCGAGCCGCTCGGCGACCAGCGCGTCGATATCGCCCGGTCCGAAGGCGCCCTTCTCGGCATTGAAGCGCAGGATCTCGTCGAGCGCGATGCCGACGCGCACCAGCTCGTGCGGCAGGCCGAGCACGTCGCCGAACTGCCGGTTCCAGCACAGCAGGTGCATGGACTTGTCGAACACTGCGATGCCCTGGCGCACGTGGTCGAGGGCGGTCTGCAGGATTTCCCGGTTGTAGTGCAGCGCCGCGCTCGCATCGTCGAGCATCTTCAGCGCGGCCTGGGTCGAGACCGTGCCGCGGCGCAGGAGCAGCGACAGCACGAGCCGCGAGGAGGCGGCGCCGATCGCCGAGGCGATCAGGTGCTCGGCATGGCGCAGCAGCTGGAAGTCGGCCGGCGCGTCGGGCGCGAGGCCGATGTGGCGCGCCGCCGCGAAGCTGTCGAACGAGGCGCGCGCGCGCTCCTCGCCGAGATAGCGCGCGACGGTCGCGGTCAGCTCGCCGACCGTCACCGAAGAGCGCCGCAGCAGGAAGCTCGGCGCCATCGGGGCGAGATCGGGCGGCACGAACAGGTCCGCCTGCAGGCGCTCGATCGAGGCCGGCGCGCGGGCGAGCGAGAACGCCACATAGGCGATGACGTTGAGCGTGAGGCTCCAGACGACGCCGTGCACCAGCGGCGGCAGGCCGAGGCCGAACAGCGCCTGCGGCCGCAGCAGCGCGAGGTCGAACGGGCCGTGCGCGACGATGCCGGCGCCCGCGAGGCCCGCATCCGCGAAGCTCGGCAGCAGCAGCGTGTAGGCCCAGACCGATATGCCGATCGCCATGCCCGCGATGGCGCCGCGCGCGGTGGCGCGCCGCCAGATCAGGCCGCCGAAGAAAGCGGGCGCGAGCTGCGCGACCGCCGCGAAGGAGAGGAGGCCGATCGAGGCGAGCTGGGCGTCGCCGGCGAAGCGATAGTAAAGGTAGGCGAGCAGCAGGATGGCGATGATGGCGAGGCGCCGCGAGGCAAGCAGCAGCGAGCCCACGTCGCCGCCGCCCGTGACGTAGGCCTCGCGCCGCTTGAGCACCATCGGCATGACGATGTCGTTCGACACCATGATGGCGAGCGCGACCGACTCGACGATCACCATGGCGGTCGCGGCTGACAGGCCGCCGACGAAGGCCACGATCGCCATGACCTTGGCGCCGGCGGCGAGCGGCAGCGCCAGCACGTACATGTCGCCGTCCACCTTGCCGCCGGGAAACGTCAGGATGCCCTTGATCGCGATCGGCACGACGAACAGATTGATCAGCACGAGGTAGAGCGGAAACAGCCAGGCGGCGCGCTTGATCTCGCTCTCGTTGTTGTTCTCGACCACGGCGACGTGGAACTGGCGCGGCAGCAGCAGCGTCGCGAACAGGGCGAGCAGGGTCATGACCGCGAAGGTGCCGAAGCTCGGCGCGGCGGTGAGCACCGCGGCGGCCTGCGGCTGCTTCATCGCCTCGGCGAACAGCGCCGTCGGTCCGTGCGACATCACGAAGGTGACGAACACGCCGACGGTGAGGAAGGCGACGAGCTTGACGATCGACTCCGCCGCGATCGCCAGCATCAGGCCGTGCTGGTGCTCGGTCGCGTCGATGTGGCGCGTGCCGAACAGCATCGCGAACGACGCCATGGCGAGCGCGACCAACAGCGCGAGATCGCCGAACACCGGCTGGCTCGCGGCGGGCCCCGCCGCGAACGGGCCCAGGATGGTCGAGAGCGAGCTCGACACCGCCTTGAGCTGCAGCGCGATGTAGGGGATCGTGCCGACGATCGCGATCAGGGCGACGATGACGGCGACGCCCTGGCGCTTGCCGTAGCGCGCCGCGATGAAGTCGGCGATCGAGGTGATGTTCTGCGACTTCGCCAGCCGCACGATGCGCACGATCAGCGGCGAGGCGAGCGCGACCATCAGCACGGGGCCGACATAGATCGCGAGGAAGTCGTAGCCGGTGCGCGACGCGAGGCCGACCGACCCGAAGAAGGTCCACGACGTGCAGTAGATCGCGAGCGACAGCGGATAGATGAGCAGGCGCGAGCGTCCCTCGCGCCCGAGCGGGCGCAAGCGGTCGCCATAGCTCGCCACGACGAACAAGAGCCCGATATAGGCGAGCGCAATGGCGACGACGATCCAGCCTTGCAGCATGCCGGTTCCTGCGCCACCTTCCTACGGCGCGCGGCCGTCCGGCCGGAGCGCCCGATACAAGTCATCACGGCCGGCGCGGATTGTCCATCCGCGCAGGGTGGGACCGCGACGGGTCGCGGAGGCGTGGAGTGGCCTTGATCGGTGCAGACAGGGGAGCCCCGATCGAGGATCGGGCGGCACTCGCCGTGTTCATCGGCGAGGAGGCAGAGGCATTTGCCCGCGGCGCGGTCGACGGCTACACGCGCGCGCGGGTGCGCGGCGACGCTGATGCCGTGATGGCGCAGCCGGAGCTTGCCGCGGCCGTCACCATCGCGTGCGGCGAAGCGTTGCCCCTGGCGTTCATCCTGGTCGCCCAGATGGTGGAAAGCGCACTCGCCGCCAAGGCGCGCGACCGCGCCGCGCAGCTCGACGCCGTGGTCGCGGTCGCGCAGGCGGCGTTCGATCGCCGCCCGCGACCGCCGGCCATGACGATAGCCGCCTGGGCGGCGGGGCGCGCCGAGCTCCTGCGCTGGCTCGGCGAGGCGGCGAGCTACCCGCCGAAGGCGACCAACGCGATCGTCGATGCTTTCGCCGGACCGATGCTCGCGCTCATGCCGATCCATGACGCGCTCGGCCGCGACGACTATCCGCTGCTGCGCAATGCGATGCGCACCGCGCTTGCGGCAGTGCACGCGCGCTTCGCCGCGCGCGCGGTCGCGCCGTTGCTCGCCCAGTCGCTCGTACGACGCGACGGTTGATGCGCGGCGGCGGATTGCGCTAGGACTCGGTGCAACGAGGGGATGGACCGTCGCGATGACGGGGGCTCACACTGAATCGACCGAGTTGACGCCGCGCGAGCTGCAGGTCGCAGAGCTGATCGCCGCCGGCGCCTCCAACAAGGAGGCGGGCCGCCGGCTCGGCATCAGCCCGCGCACCGTCGAGTTGCATCGCGCGCACATCATGGCCAAGCTCGGCGCCCGCAACGCCGCGGACCTGGTGCGCATTGTTCTGTCGCGCGCGCCGCGCACCTGATTTCGATTCGCTGCTCTGCCACGCAAAAGCGCGGGCCTGCGTTGCGGCGCCGCGATAGCGTCTTCGTTTGACCTGACGCGCCGTGCCGGGCATTGATCGCGCCCGACCACGTCGGCGGCGCCGGGCCGCCCAATCCGAGCGTTGCCCGCGCCGACCCTCATGCCTGTGCCCGCCACGCAAGCGTTGCGCCAGACGATCGAGACCCTGCTGATCGCCGCGACCGGCGGCATCCTGTTCAACCTCGCCAACTTTCCCGCCGGGTGGATCGCCGGCTCGATGACCTTTTCCGCCGCGGCGGCGCTTGCGGGGCGTCCGCTCGGCCTTCCGCACAGCCTCGCGCGCGCCTTCTACATCGTGCTCGGCATGTCGATCGGCGCGGTGGCGACACCGAAAACCGTGCTCGGCGTCGCCACCTGGCCGCTGAGCATCGCCGCCGTCACGGTCGCGATGGGCGCGGTCACGCTCGGCACCACGGTCTATCTCAAGCGCGTGCACGGCTGGGACACGCTGACCGCCGTGTTCGGCGGCATCCCGGGCGGGCTCTCGCAGGTCATGGTGCTGGCGGCCGAGCAGGGGCTCGAGCTGCGCGCGATCGCAATCGTCCAGTCGATGCGCGTCGTCATTCTCGCGGTGTGCGTGCCGGCCGGGCTCGGCCTTGCCGGGCTCGCCGGCCCGGCCCGCCTGCCGGTCGGCGCGGTCGCGCTCGCGGAGGCGCCGTGGGAGCTCGTCATCATGGCGGCGCTGTCGGTCGCGGTCGCGCTCGCGCTGCTGCGGGCCGGCTTCCCGGGCGGGCTGATCTTCGGCCCGATGGTCGTGTCCGGCATCCTGCATGGCGGTGGCTATGTCCACGTCACCTTCCCGCCGTGGTTCGCCAACATCGCGATGATCGCGCTCGGCGCGGTCGCGGGCTCGCGCTTCACCGGCACGCCGTTTCGCCTGATGCTGGGCTATCTCGGCGCCGCCATCGGCTCGTTCTTCGTCGCCGTCATCATCGCGGCGGCCTTTGCGCTCGGCGTGACGCTGCTCTTGTCCTTGCGCGTCGGCGACGTGGTGGTCGCCTATGCGCCCGGCTCGATCGACGCCATGATGATCCTCGCGCTCGCGCTGCACCTCGATCCGGTGTTCGTCGGCGCCCATCATCTGGCGCGTGTCTTCACCGTGACGCTGGCGCTGCCCTTCATCGCCCGCGCGCTCGCGCCGGCGAAGAAGACGAAGAGCGGCCGCCCGCTGCGATCGAGCGGCGATGGTTTCACGGAGTGAGCGGCCAGCCGCAGGGTGGGCAAGGCGCATTGTTCCGCATCACTCGGGCGCCGTCAGAACTCCTCTGCGCCGGTTGGTTGGCTTGTCATCAATGCCAGTTCGGATCTTGTCGGCGGCCGCGCGGCTCTTCACGTGATCGATGAAGGCTCGCAGCTTCGGTAGAATTTGCCGGTGGCCGGGATAATAGAGAAACACGCCCGGCCCCATCGGCGCGAACGGCTCCAGCACGCGCACGAGTTTCCCCGCTCGCATGGCTTCGGCGGCGAGCGGCTCCGGCGTCTGCACAAGGCCCACGCCTTCGACGGCCGCGCCGAGCAGGGTAGGCAAGTCGTTGGCGATGAAAGGCCCCGAGACGGCAGCCTCGACGGCCCTGTTGCCGTTGACAAAGGACCAGGGCGCGATCGACCCGTTCGCGCGGCGCATGCGTAGGCAGGCGTGCCGACGCAGATCGTCGATGCGCTCCGG
>CAVPGG010000077.1:0-13952 GCA_963703755.1 uncultured Pseudomonadota bacterium | reverse complement strand
CGGTCGGATCATCACGTAAGCCGCGACCACGCCCGAGATCGCGCCCGAGGCGCCGACCGCCGCCACGTCCGCGTGCATACTGGCGAGGAAATAGGCGAGGTCGCTGAAGACGCTGCACGCGACGTAGAACGCGAGGTAGCGCAGGTGGCCGAGCGCGTCCTCGACGTTGTCGCCGAAGATGACCAGGAACAGCATGTTGCCGATCAGATGATCCCAGCCGAGATGCACGAACATGTCGGTGATCGGCGTGAGCCACGCCGGCAGCGGGCCCGTGTTGGGCACGTCGCCGGCGAGGATCGCTGGCGTGAAGCCGAAGGCGTGCACGATCCATTGCTGGGTCTCGGGCACCGCGACCTCGATCAGGAAGACCACCACGTTGAGGGCCGCGAGCCCCCAGGTCACGTAGGGCTGTGAAACGCGCTTGCGCGCCTTCTCGTCGTAAAGCGGCAGGACCATGCGGATCTCGCGTGGGGGCGCGCGGCGGCGCGCCGGGAAGGGGGCTGCGGAGTCATTAGTATGCGCGGGGCTTGCGGCCGATCGCCATGACAGTGGCGTCCTATCGGCTCGCGCTCGCATTGAGGCCCGCGTTGTTCGACGCATCGAACACCGTCAGCCGCTTCGCCAAGCCTTCCGGAACGGTGCCTTGCAGGCGGTTGTTGTCGAGGCGCAGCACCTGCAGCGCCGGCGCGGCCGCGAGGCTCGCCGGGATCGGCCCGGACAGCTGATTGCGGTTGAGGCGCAGGTCGGTGAGCTTCTTGAGCGGGCCGAATGCATCGGGGATCGCGCCCGACAGCGCATTGTTGGTGAGGAGCACCAGCTTGAGGCTCGGGCTGAGCGGCGAGGGGATCGGTCCGCTCAGGCTGTTGTTGTGCATCACGAGCTTCTCGAGCCGGGGCTGGCGCAGCAATGCCGCGGGAAGCGGGCCTGAGATGCGGTTGTCGTTGCCCCAGAACTCCCTCAGATTCGGCGTATCCCATTTCGCCGGAAGAGGGCCGTCCATCGCATTGGCGTGGATGTCGAGATAGTCGAGCTCCGGCAGCACAGCCACCGAATCCGGCAGGCTGCCGGTGATCTTGTTCCCCTTGAGCCACAGGTTCTTCAGCGCCCGACAGGTCCCGAGCTCGTCGGGCAGCGGACCATATATATTGTTGAAGGAGAGATGCAGCGTTTGCAGCCGCCGGAGGCCGCAGACCGCCGCCGACAACCGGCCGGTGAGGTTGTTGTCATAGATCGTCAGCGTGACCACGTAGCCGTCGGCGTCGGTGCGGACGTTGTGCCATTCGCCCACCGGCCGGTCGCTGGCCCAGAAATTGCGCTGAATCCAGTCCGGCCCGCCCATCGCATGGTAGAAGGCGATCAAGGCTTGCCGCTCTTGCTGGCGCACGGCCGCATCGCGCGGCTCCGGCAAGCCCGGGCGCGGCCCGGCCGCGTCTTCGGCCATGGCCGCAAGCGGGGCAGCCAGAACGGCGGCGAGAGCCAGCATGGCAGCGCCAACTCGGGTCCCGGCCCGGATCCTCGTCATCGCGTCCTCGTCATGTGCACGCCAAAATCTGCCGCCGTAGTGGAACTCGCAAAATCAAGTAGACAATACCCCCGGGCCGGTCCAACTCTGGTACCGCGCGCGGTCGGCATTTCAGTCGCATGGAACGCGCCAGCCGGCCGAACCGCGGAGCCTGATGCTGCGCACAATGAGCGCCTTGCCGCAAGATCATCGACACCGATCCCACTGGGTGCGTCCGCATTTGCCGCACGGGCTCGTTGCGTTCCCGCAGCGTTACCTGCAGTGGATGGAGCCCTGGTTTCTCGCCTATACGTGCCTCGGCATCGTGCAGGGCGGGATGCTGCCGTTGCTGCTGCCGCTGTCCTCCGCGAGCTCGATCGAGGCCGGCACGATCGTCGGCGTCATGAATCTCGCCGGCCTGACCTCGCCGCTGCTCGGCCATTTCGCCGATCGGCGGCGGCGGCATCACCACGTTCTGCTGGTCGGCATGATGGTCACCCTGGTGGCGCTGCTGGTCATGCCGCTGCAGCTCGCCTTTCCGCTCAAGGTCCTGGCGGCGGCGGTGCTCGGCATCGGCTTTGCGGCCGCCAACACGGTCGCCAACATGTTCATCGTCGAGGTGCGGCCGCAGCATGAATGGGACGCCCGCATCGGCGCGTTGCAGGCGCTGACCGGCATGGGTCAGGTCGGTGGCCTGCTGATCGCCGGCATCATCGGCGGCCGCTTCGCGCTCGCCTTCGGCGTCGCCGCCGCGCTGATCGCGACCGCGATTCCGATCGCCTGGCTGACGCTGCGTGGCGTGCATGTCCCGATCCCGCGCGCCGCCGCAACGGCGCATCCGCCGCTCGGTGGCGAGGAATGGGGCGGCGCAATGCAGCGGCAATTCCACATTCCGACATGGCAGGGGCTGAAGGAGCAGCTCCACCGGTTCGAGCCGCCCTTCATCCGCCTGCAGATCTTCTGGTTCGTGGCCTTCGTGATGATCGGCGCCGTGATGTCGATGTTTCCGCTCGCACTGGTGCGCACGTTCGGCGTCCCGGAGGCGATGCCGGCGACCGCCTACGCGTTCGCGGCCGCAGCCAGCCTCCTGATCTATCCGACCGCCGTGCGTGTCGCGCGCGCGCGCGGCGCCCATCTGCTCCTGCGCTCCGCCCTCGCGGTGCGGGCCGTTGCGATCTCGTTCGTCGCCGTCGCCTTCATGTCGGAGGCAACCGGCCCCGTGCTTCCGCTGGCCGGCTTCATCGTGCTGGTGCTGACCTGGCCGCTGCTCGGCGTGAGCGGCACCGTGCTCAGCGCCGAGCTCGCGCCGAGCGAGAAGGGCGAGGCGCTGGGCCTGTTCAACGCGCTGTCGTCGCTCGCCTCCGCGGTCGGCGCCTTTAGCGGGGGCCTCGCGTTGGAGCTCGGTGGCTACGGTGCGGTCTGCGGGCTGGGCGTCGTGCTCGTCGCCGTGGCGGCGCTGTTTGCCGCATCCTCGGCACGCGGCGAAGTCTGACCGGCGCCCGCGCCGGCCAGCTCGGGCTCGTAGGCGAACAGGGCCGGCAGGCCGCCCGTGTGGACGAACAGAACGCGGGCGCCACGCGCAATGGTGCCGTCCCGCGCCAGCGCGATGAGCACCGCCAGGCCCTTCGCCGTATAGACCGGATCGACGAACAGGCCCTCGTCGCGCGCCATCAGCTCGATCGCCTCGCGGGCGAGGGGCCCGAGGCGGCCGTAGCCGGGCGCGAGCGCCATGTCCCAGGTGAGGATGTCGTCGTTGCCCAGCAGCGGCCCGCTGCCGAGCAGCGTCGCGAGCTTTATCGCGACCGTCGTCACGCGATCGCGTTGCGCGGCGGCGGTGCGGCGCACGCAGGCGCCATGCACCGTCACGCGGTGCCCGAGCGCGCGCAGCCCGCACAGGAAGCCCGCATGCGTCAGCGCGCTGCCCGAGGCGACGACCGCGCAGTCGAACGCGATGCCCTGCGCGGCGGCCTGCTCGACCATTTCCTTGGCGGCCAGCATGTAGCCCAGCGCGCCGAGCGGCGGGTTGTCGAGCGCGAGCGGAATGACATAGGGCCGCCGTCCGGCTTGCCGCAGCCGCTCGGCCTCCTCGCGCAGCGACGCATCGGCGCCTTGCTCGTTCTCGCCCTCGGGAAACGACACGCGGCGCGCGCCGAGCAGGTCGTCGAGGAGGACGTTCCCGGACGCATAGTAGGTGCGCCCCATCCCGGGCACGCGCTCCTCGAGCTGGAGGACGGCATCGAGACCGAGCTTCGCGGCGGCGGCCGCCGCCGCCCGCACATAGTTGGATTGAACCGCGCCGGTGATCAGCACCGTATCGGCGCCCTGCGCGCGCGCCGCGCCGAAGTAGAACTCGAGCTGCCTGATCTTGTTGCCGCCGAAGCCGAGCCCGATGAGGTCGTCGCGCTTGACGAACACCTCGACGCCGAGCCGGCGCGAGAGCCGTGCGAGGTGCTCGATCGGCGTCGGCCCCGACAGCAGCGGCGCGCGCGGGTGCTGGTCGATCAGGGTGAAGATGTTCATCGGTTGCAGCCTCCGGCCGGTCTCATGCGCACTGCCTCCTGGGTACTTGCCTCGCGGCGGAGGTCAACCCATTGTGCGCCCGGAAAGCCGGAGGGAGCCCATGAAGATCGTTCCACTTTTGCTGGCGGCCGGGGTGCTTTGCGTCGCCTCGATGCACGACGCCGCCACGCAGCCCGCTCCGGGCGCGCAGCCGTCGGGCGCCAAGTTGATCACTCTCGGCACGCGCGGCGGGCCGCTGCCGACCGCAGATCGGGCGCAGTCCGCCAATCTGCTGGTCGTCAACGGCGTGCTCTATCTCATCGATGCGGGCGATGGCGTCACGCGCCGGATCGTGCAGTCGGGGCACGACTTCCGCAAGGTCGGCAAGATCTTCATCACGCACCCGCACAGCGACCATACGGCGGGCCTCGCGACGCTGCTGGTGAGCCAGTGGGAGTACCAACGCGCGGAGCCTACCGAAATCTACGGCGGCGGCGTCGAGGCGCTGGTCAAGGGCACGCTGGCCTATCTCACGCCCAATGCGGAGATCCGCTGGGCCGAGGGCAAGCGGCGGCCGATGGCGGCGATCTTCCATGGTCACGATATCTCGGCGGGCGTGATCTACCGGGATGCGAACATCGTGGTGACGGCGGTCGAGAACACGCATTTCAACTTCCAGCCCGGCACGCCGCCCTACGGCAAGTACAAGTCGTTCTCCTACCGGGTCGAGACGCCCAGGCGCACCTTCCTGTTCACCGGCGACACCGGACCGTCCGACGCGGTGGCCGCCCTCGCCGAGGGCGCCGACGTGCTCGTGACCGAGGTGACGGTCGTCGACGACGTCATCGCGGTGTTCAAGCGCACCGGCGCCTGGCAGGTGAAGACCGAGGACGAGCAGAAGGGCTGGATCCGCCACATGCAGGAGGAGCACGTATCGCCGCGTTACGTCGGCGAGATGGCGCAGAAGGCCGGCATCAAGACGATCATCATGACGCACCTGTCGCCCTCGATCGATCCCAAGGATGATTATCAACGCCTCGCCGACGAGGCGAAGAAGTATTTCTCCGGCCAGGTCGTGATCGCCAAGGACCTGATGCAGTTCTGACACGCAAGGGACCAGCATGGACATCGACAAGGAGCGAGTCGGGGCCGTCCACGTGGTGACGGCCCATGGACGCCTCGACGGCATCTACAGCACCGCCTTCGCCAAGGAGGTCGGCGAGCTGATCGCCGGGGCGCATCCGAAAATCCTGATCGATTTTGCCGACGTCGATTTCGTCAGCAGCGCGGGGCTGCGGGCGGTCCTGCTGCTGATGAAGAAGGCGAAGGCCTCCGGCGGCGTGTTCGCGCTGTGCGGCGTCAACACGCAGGTGCACGAGGTGCTCGACATCAGCGGCTTCGCCGACATGTTCAGCATTCATCCCGGCCGCGCCGAGGGCCTCGCGGCGTTGAACGCGGGAGGGTGACTTGGATCTCGGGCTCAAGGACAGGGTGGCGATCGTCACCGGCGGCAGCCGCGGCATCGGCAAGGCATGTGCGGCCGAGCTGCTGGCCGAAGGCGCGCACGTCGCGATCGTCAGCAAGAACCCCGAGGTCAACGCCGCGGCCGTCCGCGAGCTCGGCAAGTCACGTCCTGACCGCGTCCTCGGCGTTCCGACCGACCTCGCCGATGATGCCGCGATCGCCGCGATGACCGCGCAGGTGGTCGAGCGCTTCGGCCGCATCGACATCCTGGTGAACTCGGCCGCGACCGTCATTCCGCAGGATTTCTTCAAGATGGATGACGCGCACGTGGGCAATCTCCTCGAGGAGAAGTTCAACCCGGCGGCGCGCTGCATTCGCCACGTCGTCGCGCACATGCGCGAGCGCAAGTGGGGCCGTATCATCAACATCTCGGGGCTCGCCGGGCGCCAGCCGCATTTTCAGGTCGTGCCCGCCGCCCTCAACAATTCTGCCATGCTCAATCTCACCAAGGCGCTCGCGGTCGAGCTCGCAAGGGACGGCATCCTGATCAATGCGGTCGTGCCCTACATCATCGGTACCGAGCGGCAGGACGACACCATGCGGGAATGGGCGAACGTCACCGGCCAGACCGAGGCGGAGGTGCGCGAGCAGCGCATCTCCAAGCTCCCGGTCGGCCGCATGGGCCGCCCCGACGAGGTCGCCGGCGTCGTTGCCTTCATGGCGTCGGAGCGATCGAGCTACGTCGTCGGCACCGCCTGGTATGTCGACGGCGGCGGCTCGATGACGCTCTGACCCAGACTGATGGAAAATACCATGAACATCCCCCGCCGCCGCTTTCTCCATCTCGCCGCCGGCGCTGCCGCGTTGCCCGCGGCCGCGCGCATCGCCCGCGCCGACACCTATCCGTCCCGCCCGGTACATTTCGTCGTCGGCTTCTCGCCCGGCTCGGCCTCGGACATCAACGCGCGTCTCATCGGCCAGTGGCTGTCGGAACGCCTCGGCCAGAATTTCGTCGTCGACAACCGCTCCGGCGCCGGCGGCAATATCGCCACCGAATTCGTGGTGCGAGCGAAGCCGGACGGCTACACGCTGCTCTATATGTCGACCGCGATCGCGATCAACCCGACGCTCTATGAGGGCAAGCTCAGCTTCGATGCGCTGCGCGACCTTGCGCCGGTCGCGAGCATCGTGCGCACGCCGTTCGTGCTGGAGGCCAACCGCGACCTGCCGGTCAAGACCGTCGCGGAGTTCATCGCCTACGCTAAGGCCAATCCGGGAAAGCTGAACTTCGCGACCGTCGGCGCCGGCAGCGCCCAGCACCTCTACGGCGAATACTTCAAGATGATGGCGGGCATCGACATGGTGCCGGTGCACTATCGCGGCGCCGGGCCCGCGATCGCCGATCTGATCGCCGGCCGCGTGCAGGTGATGGTCGACGCCGTCGTGTCCTCGCTCTCCTACATCAAGTCCGGCCAGCTCCGCCCGCTCGCCGTCACCACGGCGGCGCCACAGCCGGACCTGTTGCCCGGCATTCCGACGATCGGCCAGTTCGTACCGGGCTATGACGCGAGCGGCTGGCAGGGCCTTTGTGCGCCGGTCAAAACCCCGCCCGAGATCGTCGAGCGGCTCAACCGCGAGATCAACGCGCTGCTCGCCGACCCCAAGATCAAGACACAACTCGCCGAACTCGGCGGACGAGTGGCCGCCGGCACGCCCGCCGATTTCGGCAAGTTCATCGCGGCCGAGACCGAAAAATGGGGCAGGGTGGTCCGCCAGGCTGGCGTCAAGGCTGATTGAATAGAGCGCACGCGTGGTGCTCACATTACATCCGCACCTCGTCGATCGACCACGGCAGGTCCATGCCGCCGCGGAAGACGACGACTTCGTCATCGTCGATCGGCACCGCTTCCGGTGGGCGCGCGGGGCGGCGCACCAGCGTGATGGTGCCGCGGTTCGGCACGAGGCCATAGAAACGCGCGCCGTTGAGTGACGCGAAGGCCTCGAAGCGGTCGAGCGCGCCTTCCTCGTCGAATACCTGCACATAGCATTGCAGCGCGGTCGCGCCGACGAAGGCGCCGGCCGCGCAGCAGTCGCGCTCCTTGCTGCGGCGCGGATGCGGCGCCGTGTCGGTGCCGATGAAGAAGCAGGCCTCGCCCGAGGTGGCAGCGCGGCGCAGCGCCAGCCGGTGCTTCTCGCGCTTCGCGACCGGCAGGCAGTAGAGGTGCGGACGCAGCCCGCCCTGGAAGATCGAGGTGCGGTTGATGATGAGATGATGCGGCGTGATGGTGGCGGCCGCGCGCGCCGCGTTCGCGCGCACGAGGTCGAGCGTCTCGGCCGTGGTCGCGTGCTCGACCACGACTCGCAGGCCGGGATGGCGCTCGAGCAGCGGCACGAGCTCGCTCTCCATGAACACCGCCTCGCGGTCGAAAATGTCGACCGCAGGATCGGTCGCCTCGCCGTGCACCAGGAGCTTCATGCCGATGCGCTCCATGCGCGCGAGCACGGGCGCGAGACCCGCAATGCTGGTGACGCCGTGCGCCGAATGGGTGGTGGCGCCCACCGGGTAGAGCTTGGCGGCGACCCAGATGCCGTCGGCGTAGCCGCGCTCGATGTCGTCCGGCGACGTGGTGTCGGTGAGGTAGCAGGTCATCAGCGGCGTGAAATCGCTGCCCGCCGGCAGCGCGTCGATGATGCGCTGCCGATAGGCGGCGGCCATCGCGGCGGTCGTCACCGGCGGCACCAGGTTGGGCATGATGATGCCGCGCGCGAACTGCGCTGCCGTGAACGGAAGCACGCTGTGCAGCATGGCGCCGTCGCGCAGGTGCACATGCCAGTCGTCCGGCCGGCGGATGGTGATGCGGTCGGGCCGGGCGCTCGCCGCGGCGTCGAACAGGCGATCGATGCTCATCGGGCAGCCTCCTCGGGGGCTGCCCACATGATCGACATGCCGGCCAGGAAGTCACCCGGATTCATCGCTTCCTGTGGACTGTGCGGTTCAGCCGCCGCCGGCCGTCACCGGCACGGCCTGATGCCGATCTCGGCCACCGTGACCACGCGCTCGTCTCCCGTGAATGTCGGGAGCCCCGCAATGACGTTGCGCGGCAGATAGGCTCGCATGCCGTGGGCGACGAACCGGGCGTGCGGCCCGGCACAGGCGTTCGGGCTGCGCGCGATGACGCTCTCGCAGGCCGATCCGCAGAAACCGACGATCTTGATCTGGACGCCGCCGCTCTCCGCCTCGGCGCGTGCGGCCTCGAAGTCCTCGACCGAGCCGCCGCCGTTGTTCTTGATCGTGCAGACGCGGGAGGAGCACCCGAACAGCTTCTGCAACGCGGGACTCGCATGGGCCGGCGGCATCGCCAGCACGAACGCGGCAACGAGGACAACGCTACGCATGGCGTGAATTCACGCACATGCTGGTGAATTTTTGGTTGATCGCGCGAGGCGATCAACGTGAGCAGGGTCGCCGTCGTCTCGGATGCCGACATGCGCGCCTGCGGACGGTGAACGGCGTACCTCGGCAACCACCAGCGAGCACGTAGCGCCCGCGGGAGGCCCGCGGTCTCACACCGTCTTCTGCTCGTGACCGCATTCCTTGCACGAGTAGGTCACTCGGGTCTGGCCCACCGGGATCTTGACGCGGTTTGCCGCGCCGCACTTGCCGCAGGTCTCTTCGCGCCGACCGTCGACCTTGGTCACCGAAACCGATTTGCGCTCCAGCGCCTCCTTCACGAGCCGATCAAGCTCTTCGCGGTTCTGCTGCTTCGATGGCTTGTCCACAGGCATGGCATCTCCTGGCTCGGGGCGCCGCGGTCGCTGGCGAGCGCCGGCTGCGCGAGAGAATCTTGGGTCACGGAGTCCGCACTCTCATACACCGGCGCGTGCGGGATCGGATACCCCTCCGTCAGGCGTGTTGACTCCTGCGGGCTATGCGGTACCAGCGCGAGCACCCCGTTTCCGGCGCCGAAAGAGGCCCCTGCGAGAGACCCCATGCCGAATTCAGCCAAGGACAAGATCCAGCGCGGCGAGGTCGCCCTCGGGGTCTCGCTGATGTTCCCGTCGCCGCAGCTCGTCGAGATGCTGGCCTATGTGGGCTTCGACTGGGTCCTGATCGACTGCGAGCACGGCTCGATCGGTCCGGCCGACGTCGAGGTGATGGCGATGGCGGCGGACGCCGCCGGCATCACGGCGATCGGGCGCCCGCGCAGCAACGCGGCGGCCGACATCCAGGCGGTGCTCGACCGCGGCGTCAAGGGCGTGCAGATCCCGCACATCAATACGCGCGCGGACGCGGAGCGCGCCGTCGCGGCGGTCAAGTTCGGTCCGGGCGCGGCGCGCGGGCTCGCGGCCGGCACGCGGCCCGACCGCTGGGGCCTCGGCGCACGCATGCCAGATTTTGCGGCGCAAGCGAACGCGCAGTCGCTGGTGTGCGTGCAGATCGAGCACCAGGAGGCGGTCGCCAATATCGACGACATCCTCAAGGTCGACGGCATCGACGTGTTCTTCATCGGGCCGTCCGATCTGTCGCAGTCGATGGGATATCCGGGCGAGCCGAACGCGCTGCCGGTCGCGCAGGCGATCGAGCGGACGCTCGCGGCGATCCGCGCCGCCGGCAAGGCGCCCGGGATGCCGGCGACCGCCGAGACGCTGCAAACCGTCATCGGCCGCGGCTGCCGCTACGTGTACAACCATCTGCCGCGCATCCTCGGCGCCGGCGCCAAGGAATTTTTGGCCAAAGCGGGGCGTTGAGCAGGCCCGGCGCGTCGCTCGCCGGCCTCACTTCACGCTGATGCCGGCCGCCTTGATCACCTTGCTCATCTTCTCGGTCTCGCCGGCCACGAACTTGCCGAACGCCTCGGGCGACATCGGCAGCGGAACGCCGCCGAGCTGATCGATCCGCGCCTTCATCTTCGCATCCGCGAGGGCGGCGTTGATCTCCCGGTTGAGCGTCGCGATGATCGCGGCCGGCGTGCCGGCGGGCGCGCCGACGCCGTACCATTGGGCGGATTCGAATCCCGGCACCGTCTCGCCGACCGTCGGGATCGCGGGCAGCGTTTCGAGCCGCGTCGCCAACGTCACCGCGAGCGCGCGCAGCTTGCCGGCCTCGACGTAGTGCTGCGCCGACGGAATGGTGCAGAACACCATCTGCACCTGGGCGGCCAGCAGGTCGGTCAGCGCCGGCGCCGTGCCGCGGTAGGGCACGTGCGTCATCTGGATGCCGGTCATGAGCTGGAGCAGCAGGCCAGAGGCATGGTCGGGCCCGCCGGCGCCGCCGGTCCCCATGTTGACCTTGCCGGGATTGGCCTTGGCGTAGTCGACGAACTCGCGCACGTTCTTGGCCGGAAACGCCGGATTGACTGCCATGAAGTAGGGGAAGCGGCCGAAGCCCGCGACCGGCGCGATGTCGCGCAGGAAATCGAAGCTGAGATGCTCGTAGTAGGACGCGTTGATCGCGTTCGCGGCGTTGACCAGCAGCAGCGTGTAACCATCGGGCGGCGCGCGCACCACCGCCTCGGTCGCGATGTTGGTCGCCGCCCCGGTGCGGTTCTCCACCACGAATTGCTGGCCGAGGTGCTCGGCCAGCCATTGGCCGATCAGCCGCGCCGCAAGATCTACGCCGCCCCCGGCCGAATAGCCGACCATGATGCGCACTGGGCGCGACGGATAGGTGTCCGCCCGGGCTGCTCGCGTCCAGGCCGCGGCGGCGACGGCGCCCGCAAGCCCCAGCATGCTGCGTCGGTGCATCGACATGACGTTCCCCCTGCGCAAAGTCGGCGAAGACGCGCTAGTGTCCCGATTCCGAAGTTCGCAGGCCTTTGCAGCGGCCTCTGAGCGAACTTCGGAATCGGAAGGACACTAGCAACTCTATGATTCTAGTGCCGCTTTTGAACCCGAAGTTCGCAACGGTGCTCGCCGAGAAATCATGCGAACTTCGGGTTCGCGGCACTAGTATGATGCGCGGCTTCGCCTCGCCACAAGCGACGGACGGCAGATGTGACGATGTTGCGCAGCGGGCGGCGGGAAGCCCGGCCAGCTCGCGCCGCTCAGCGCGCGAGCTGGATCTCGAGCGCGTAGAAGACGCAGAGCGCGAGGCTCGCCCATACGCACGCGCTGAAATAGAGCGACATCCAGGCGATCTCGTCCTTCCACGCGGCGAGGTCGTGCGTCACGATCCAGCGCGTGCTCGCGTCGCGCAGGCCCTCGAGCGCTCCGAGATGCCTGCCGCCATTCGCGGCCTTGGCCCGCCATCGCGTGAGGTACATCGGCACGTCGACGGTGACGAGAAAGACGAGGTAGCCCGCGATCCCGACGATCGCGATCGCAAGCGCGAGGCGCACCGGACCATCGAGGGCCGGCAGTAGCCGGCAGAGGCCGATCCCGACCGCGAAGAAGGTGGCGGCCCAGATCGAGTTCTCGATGGCGCTGCCCACGTGGTTGGTGGTGAGCACCGCGTACCACGAGAAGCACTCCGCGACGAGGATCAGCGGCAGCACCACCCATGCGATGTTCGCGACCGTGTCGGCTCCCGTCATGGTGCCGAGCCGGTGCAGCACGATCGCCCATTGCGCCGCGAAGCAGACCTCGGCCACGGTCGCGACCGCCCGCCCGACCACGACGCTCGACAGCCACGTGTCGAACAGGCAGATCCGCTGGATGTCGGCGCGCGGCAGGAACGACCGGAAGGCGCAGCCGAACACATAGGCCGCGCAGAGGAGGAGCATGAGCCCGCTGCCGGACGCGCCCTTGAGGCCGCTCGCCGGCCACGCGGGGAGCGCGCGGTAGAGGAAGAACCAGACCGCGATGTTGGTGCCGCTGACGAAGGCCAGCAGACTCCACCACCAGGCCAGGGGATTGGACCAGGCCAGGGAATTTGACCCGGCCCGCCATTGCATGCTCATGGGCTGCACCCGCGCGTCGCCGAACTGACATTCAACTGTATTGATTATGTCATAAAAGTGTGGATCGACAAACATGCGCGGCAGCCGGCGGCACGTGGTCGCGCTGGCGAAGGGGCGCGGGGCGCGATCCGGGCCGTTGCGGCTAGATCGTCGAGCAATATGACGCCAGGCCTGCGATCGTCAGTCGGCGCCGTAGAGCGGTTGCAGCGGCAAGAAATCCGACACCCGCGATCCCTTGTAATACGTCGCCCGGAACGCAGGCCGATCCTGCAGGCGCGCGTACCATCGCGCGACCGCGGGATATTTCCCCTCCCAGATCGTCGCGAGACCGAGGTCCGCCATCCGGTCGATGCTCGGCATCACCAGGACATCGGCAAGGGTGAACTGCTCGCCCATCAGCCACGGACCCTGGCGCGCGATGGCCTCGTGCATCCGGCGGCAGGTCTCGGTGAGCTCGCCGAGCGATTTGTCCACCTCCTGGCGCGAAAAGCCCTTCGGCGAGCCCATGCGCTGAAAGAGGTCCTTGCGCACCGGGCGCGGCCCGATTTCGCTCTTCTCGAATTGCGCCTGATCCTGACCCTTGAAGCGGTAGAGAAACGCCCGGTTGAACGACGGCACGCGAATGGCCGCGACCGCGACCTCCTCGATGTAGTGCGTCCAGGCGCGCATGCGCGCGCGCTCGACGAGGTCGTGCGGCACGAGCGGGTTCTGCGCGAACTTCTCGTCGAGGTACTCGCAGATCACGCTCGACTCGATGATCGGCGTGCCGTCGTCGACGAGCGTCGGCACCACGCCGTTCGGATTGAGCGCGAGATACTCCGGCTTGAGCTGCTCCTTCTTGGCGAGATCGATCCGCACCTCGTCGAACGCGAGGCCCTTCTCGTGCAGCACCATGCGGACCTTCTGGCTGCAGGTCGAGTGGGCGGCGTGGTAGAGCATGAGCATCGGCGTACCCTCGACGTTGAGGCGGTGCGGATCACGCGGGCGCCGTTGCGTCGGCCGCGCGCGCGCCAGAGCGGCGGCTCGACGCGCCGCAGGCGCGCGACAAACCACACGAAACCCAGCGAGATCGCAAGGATCACGATGAGCTCTGCGACATTGAGATAGTCCCGGCTGCTGAACCGACCCAGGATGAGGCCCGGCATGGCCGCCGCCGAACAGCGAGATTTCGGCGAAATCCCAGCCCGCGTGCAGTCCGATCGGCAGCCACAGGCGCCCGGTCGCCGTATAGGCGGCGCCGAGCAGCAGACCGCCGGCCATCACGTTGCAGACGTCGAGGATCGACTTGTCCGGGTTGATGATGTGGGCCGCGCCGAACAGCGCGGCGCTCAAGACGAGCCCGCCCCAGGTGCCCAGGACCTTCGCCGCGAGCCGATACAGCAGCGCGCGAAAGAGGATCTCCTCGTCGAGCCCGACCGCGAGCCAGGTCGCGAATGCGGCGAGCGGCGAGGCGCCCGTGTTCAGCCCGTCCGGCCGGTAGGCGCCCGCGGCCCACAGGGCCGCCATGACGAGCGCCATCAACGCGATGCTGGCCAGCACGCCGCCCGGCAGCTTCAGCAATACGCAACTGAACCAGTAGACGACATACA
>CAVPGG010000076.1:0-8939 GCA_963703755.1 uncultured Pseudomonadota bacterium | reverse complement strand
CGGGAGGTCGGCGCGCGTGAGCGCCGGAATGGCGGCGAGCACGTCGGGCGCATCGGGCGTGGCCTGCAGCGTCTTGAGCACGCGGGTCTCCTCGGCGACCGCGGCGAGATCGGCCGCCGTCATCGCGGCGCGTGCGCGCGCCAGCCGCTCCGTCTCCTCGCGCGCATCCCGCTCGCCCTGCGCGGCATCAGGCCGCAGCAACAGGATGGTGCGGTGGCGGTTGCGCACGAGGTGGCGGTCGATGAGCTCCTCGCAGTAGCGTCCCGCCGCAATGCGCGCCTTGACGGCGGCGAGCGGCGCCTCGAAGGCGAGGAGGGAGGCCGGATCGCGCGCCCGCATCCAGCTGCGCAGCGCCTTGAACATGAAGATGAGGCCGCGCGGCCAGCGGCCGGTGTTGTTCTCGCGCAGGCGGAACTCGACCGTGTTGAGCGCGGCCGCGACGGCGGCCGGATCGATGCCGTCCGCCGCAAGCCGCGCGAGCGTGTCGTCGACCAGGCGTTCGATCGTGTCGGCATCGGCCGCATCGATGCCCTTGAGGCCGACCGTGAACATCGGCTGGCGCGCCCATACTTCGAGACCGGCCCCGGTCAGGCTCTCGCCGAGCCCGGAGTCGATCAACGCCTTGTGCAGCGGCGCCGCCGGCGTGCCGAGCAGGATCTCCTCCAGGAGATCGAGGCCGAGCGCCGTCTCAACGTCGGTGATCTCGTCGATCATCCAGTTGACCTTGATCATCGCCTTGCGCGCCGGCGCATCGCCGGCCTCGGCGTCGTCCGGCGCCGCCGCATAGGTGCGCGCGAGCCGACGGGGCTCGGCAAAGCGCGGCTGCAGCGGCACGGTGAAGTCAACGTCGAGGCGCGAGAACTCGGCCAGCCGCGCGTCGATCAAACGCAGCCGTTCCGCCGGATCGTCGTCGCCATAGAAGAACAGCTTGGCGTTGGACGGATGATAGTGGCGCGCGTGAAACGCCTTGAACTGCTCGTAGGTGAGGTCGGGGATGTGCTTGGGATCGCCCGCCGCCATGACGCCGTAGGGCGTGTCGGGATAGAGCGAGCAGAAGGCAAACGTCTCCAGCGCGGAGTCGGGCGAGGAGAAGCCGCCCTTCATCTCGTTGAAGACGACGCCCTTGTAGGTGAGGGGCGCGTCGGGCGCGTCGAGCTCGTAGTGCCAGCCTTCCTGCTCGAAGGTGTGGCGGGAGAGGCGCGGGAAGAACACGGCATCGAGATAAACGTCGATGAGATTGTAGAAGTCGCGCAAATTCTGGCTCGCGACCGGATAGCAGGTCATGTCCGGAAACGTCATGGCGTTGAGGAAGGTGTTGAGCGAGCTCTTCATCAGCTCGACGAATGGCTCCTTGGCGGGATACTTGCGCGAGCCGCACAGCACCGAATGCTCGAGGATGTGCGGGACGCCGGTCGAATCCGAGGGCGGCGTCGCGAATGACACGCCGAACACCTTGTTCGAGTTCGCCATTGAGCAGCGACAAGAGCTCGGCGCCGGTCCGCAGGTGCCGATAGTGGCGCGCCGTTGTGCCGATCTCGGACAGGCTGCGCTCGGCCAGCAATTCGAAGCCGTGGGTCGCGGACATATGTGGTTCCCTCATGCCGTGGCGCGTCAATCGCGTGCGGTCGGACCGCCAATATAGGAGGAGGCCGCCGCCACGGTAGAGCCGGCGCCCAAGGGCGGTGCATCGGCCGTTGCAGGCTCGGGTCGGCGGCGCAAAGTCGCACTTGCGCTTTCGCCAAAAAAACTCCTTAAGTTCGTACCGATTTCGTCACGATCGGGCACGACAAGCCGCCCGATCCGACGGCGCTCCCCCACGGACACCGGCGGTGGGGGCGGCCTCGACCACCAGAGCATGTTCCGAAGGAATCGGAACGGGCTCCAGATACAAAGCATTGGCGCATGTCCTTGTCGGCGAACCGGTATCCGCTTCGCCGGGATATGCGCGAACCGACGCTGTCACGGGAGAAGTCGCCATGCGGGCCTCATTACTCGCCCTCGTACCCACCATTTTTTGCCTTGCGGCAGCGCCCGCGCTCGCGGCCGACGCACCGAAGGACGTGAAAGGCATCTTCCTGCTCACCGACTATCCGGCGATGTCGGTGCGGCCCGGGGCGACCTCGACCATCGCGCTGCGCCTGCAGAACTACGGGCTGAGCCCCGACCGCTTTGCACTCTCGGTCGCGGACGTGCCCAAGGGCTGGAGCGCGATCCTGCTCGGCGGCGGCCAGCCGATCGCGGCCGCGATGCCGGCGACCGATGCCAGCGTGAGCCTGCAGCTGCGCCTCGATGTGCCGGTCAATGTGGCGATGGGCACGCAGACGCTCACCGTCAAGGCGGAAGGGCAGGGCACGACCGTGACGCTGCCGATCGCCGTCACTCTGGCCAAGGAGCTGCCCGCCAAGCTCACGGTCGAATCCCCGCTGCCCGCGCTGCGCGGCACGCCGAAGTCGACCTTCGACTATCAGCTCACCATCAAGAACGACAGCGGCCGCAACCTCACGGTCACCTTCGCGGCCGATGCGCCGAAGAATTTCGAGACCTCGTTCACCGAAGGCTACGGCAGCCAGCAGATCACCTCGATCCCGATCGAGGCCGGGCAGTCGAAGGACATCAAGCTGCATGTGCGGCCGCCGTCGACCGCCGACGCCAAGAGCTATCCGCTGGGCGTGACGGTCTCGGCCGAGGACGCGAGCGCCAAGACCAAGCTGTCGCTCGAGATCGTCGGCCAGCCGCAGCTGACGCTCGCGGGCCGCGACGGCCTCGTCAGCGCCAAGGCGGAAGCCGCCAAGAAGAGCGTGGTGCCGATCGTCGTCACCAACACGGGCAGCGCGCCCGCCGACAATGTCGAGCTATCCGCCCAGGCGCCGAGCGGCTGGAAGATCGAGTTCGAGCCGAAGACGATCGCGCGCATCGAGCCCGGCAAGGACAGCGAGGTGCAGGCGCAGATCACGCCGACCGCAACCTCGCTTGCCGGCGACTACATCGCCAACATGCGCGCCACGGCGGGCGGCGAGGCTGCCACGACCCAGTTCCGCGTGGCGGTCACGACGTCGAACACCTGGTACATGGCGGGAGCGAGCATCATCGCTGTCGCCGTGCTGTTCATGGTGGCCGCGGTCGCCCGGTTCGGCCGCCGATGACCGCCCCCGTCATTACGGCGCGCGGCCTCACCAAGCGCTACGGCAAGGCGAGCGCCGTCGAGGCGGTCGACTTCGACGTGGCCAAGGGCGAGATCTTCGGGCTGCTCGGTCCGAACGGCGCCGGCAAGACCACGACGATCCTGATGATGCTCGGCTTGACCGACATCACGGCCGGAACGATCCGCGTGCTCGACCACGATCCGGTACGCGAGCCGCTCGCCGTCAAGCGCCGGGTCGGCTACCTGCCGGACCAGGTCGGCTTCTACGACAATCTCACGGCCACCGACAATCTCGCCTATTCGGCCAGGCTGATGGGGATTGCGGCGGCCGAGCGCGCCTCGCGCATTGGCGAGGCGCTGGCGCGCGTACGGCTCTCCAACGTCGCCGAGAAGCGCGTGAAGACCTTCTCGCGCGGCATGCGGCAGCGGCTTGGCCTCGCCGAGATCGTGATGAAGCGCGCCGAGATCGCGATCCTCGACGAGCCGACCTCGGGGCTCGATCCACAGGCGACGGTGGAATTCCTCGAGATGATCGAGGAGCTCAGGCCCGCGGGCGTGAGCGTGCTCTTGTCCTCCCACATGCTCGACCAGGTTCAGCGGGTATGCAACCGCGTCGCGCTCTTCCAGGCCGGCCGCATCGTGCTCATGGGCTCGGTCGCCGAGCTTGCGCGCCAGGTGTTGGGCGCGGGCTTCGTGGTTGAGGTTGAGGCGGATGCGGCGGCTGATCTCGATGCGCGCTTCCGCGCGATCCCGGGCGTGAGCGCGGTCGCGCGCGTCGGCGCCGACCGCTATCGCCTCACGGCGGATCGCGACGTGCGCCCCGAAGCGGCGCGCGCCGTGGTCGCTGCCGACGGCGCCTTGCGCCGCCTCTCGGTCGATGACCCGAGCCTGGAGGCGATCTACACCCGCTTCTTCCGGCGGCAGACCAACGGCGAGGAGGGCAAGCGCGATGCGGCGTGAAGGCTCTCCCTGGCAAGGACTGAACACGGTCTTCGTGAAGGAGATGACCGATTACGTCTCCAGCGGGCGCATGCTGGTGCTCGGGCTCATCACCATCGTGATCGCGTGCCTTGTGGTCTATTTCGCGATCGACAACATCCGCCAGACGACGGCCGAGGATCCGTTCGTCCTGCTCAAGCTGTTCACCACGGGCCCCTCGATCCTGTCGCTGGTGTTGATCCTCGGCATCCTGTTGCCGGTGGTTGCGATCGGGCTCGGGTTCGATACCGTGAATGGCGAGCACAATCGGCGGACGATGTCGCGCATCCTGTCGCAGCCGATCTATCGCGACGCGCTCCTGGCGGGAAAGTTCCTCGCCGGGCTCGCGACCCTCGCCATCAATCTCATTTGCCTATGGCTGCTCGTCGTCGGGCTCGGCATCATCCTTCTCGGCCAGCCGCCCAGCGGCGAGGAGATCGCGCGCTCGCTGCTCTTCCTCCTGGTGACGCTCGCCTATGCGGGCGTCTGGTTCGCGCTGGCGATGCTCTTGTCGATCGTCTCGCGCTCGGCCGCGACTGCCGTGCTGGTCGGATTGGGGATCTGGTTTTTCTTCGTGCTGATCTGGCCTTTTCTGGCGAACGGCTTGGCGGCGATGATCGCGCCGCCCGATCTGCGTTACGAGATGCTCGGGCTGCAGACGCCGGCGACGCTTCAGTGGACGGAGGTCCTGCGCCGCCTGTCGCCCAACCAGTTGTTCAGCGAAGCCGCAGTCACGCTGCTCGTGCCTGATACGCGCGCGGCTGGTGCGGTCTACCTCGATCAGCTGCGCGGGGCCGTCATGGGCGCTCCGCTGCCGCTGTCGGAAAGCCTCGCGATCGTCTGGCCGCAGATGGTGGCGCTGATCGCCGGCGTGTTCGTGCTGTTCGTCGGCGGCTATGTGGTGTTCCAGCGCCAAGAGGTGCGCGCCTGAGGGCGCTGCGGCATTCGCAACACGACGAGGGGGCGGCTTTGCGCCGCCCCCTTTGCGTTCAGTGGAGTGATTTGCGTGCCGTCAGGCCGGCAGGATTGCGACGATCTCCAGGGTCGCGGGATCGACCACGACGATCTTGTCGCCCACCAGGAAATACTCGAAGCCGCGCCACTCCGGCTCGATCGTCACGATCGTCTCCGGAATCGGAGCGAGGCGGATCGTGCGCGGCACGGCGACGCCGACCTTGACGTCGAAGTCCACACGGCCGACGCGCGGAGCACCACGCTCGCCGACGATGATGCTGTGGATCCTCGTCCTCTGCTCGCTGCTCAGATTGACGGCGGCACGCGCGCTACCGCGGTTCTCGGTGGCGCCACTGCGGTTGTCGGTCGCGCCGCTGCGGTTCTGGGGCGCGCCGCTGCGCTGCTCCATCGTGCCCTGACCGGTGGTCTCGCGGTTCGGCCGGGTGGCGCGCTCATTGCTCCGGTTCGGCGTGACGGCCCGCTCGTTGTCCTTGCGCGGGGCGGCGCGCTGCTCGCTCGGCGCCTGGCCGGTGGTCTCGCGGTTCGGCCGGGTGGCGCGCTCATTGCTCCGGTTCGGCGTGACGGCCCGCTCGTTGTCCTTGCGCGGGGCGGCGCGCTGCTCGCTCGGCGCCTGGCCGGTGGTCTCGCGATTCATGTGCTGCTGCGGCGAGCTCGGGCCCATGCGATTGGGCTGAGCGGCCGGGGCCTGGCCCATGCGGTTCGCCGGCGCGCTCGGCGCGATCTTCTCCGCCGGGGCGCTCCTCGCGGCCGGTGCGGCGCCGTGCGGCTCGCCCTCGCGGGCACCCTGCGCGAAGGCCGTGCTCGACCCGACCGTCAATGCGGCGATCGCGGTCGCAATCAACAGTGCATGCTTCCTCATCCTATTTCTCCTTTTGCGCGTTCACTCGTGTCGTCCCCCGCGCAAGATCGAAAATTTCCAAGCCGTCAATTCGTCCCACGCGACGCGCCGGTGCCGACGGCTCCTACGAAAACGTAGTGCACCCATTTCTGTTCCGCATGGGCCATCTCGCTTTTGCTGTTGCGCTGCATTCGCGGCGTGGCGCGGCGCCAGCCCGCGACACATGCGCAAGATCGATCGCTCGACGTGAATGAAATGTCAGAAAAGTCGCGTGTCTCCGGTTCCCGACGAGACGCCGCAACCCGGTTCCATTGTGCGTTGCCTTTGCCCCGCAACCCGGGCAACTTTCACGCCCGGGAGGCCCCATGACGATCCTCGCCCCATGACGATTCTCGCCTCGCGCATCGATCCGGCCGCGCCGGATTTCCGCGCCAATGTGCAGCGCATGCGCGCGCTGGTCGCCGAGCTGGAGCAGCGGCGTGGCGAAGCCGCCGCGGGCGGCCCCGCCAAGGCGCGCGAGCGGCATCTTGCGCGCGGCAAGCTCCTGCCGCGCGAACGCGTGCTCGCGCTGATCGACGCCGGCACGCCGTTTCTCGAGCTGTCGCCGCTCGCCGCCAACGGCATGTATGACGATGCGATCCACGGCGCCGGACTGATCACCGGCGTCGCGCGCATCGAGGGGCGTGAATGCGTGATCGTCGCCAACGACTCGACCATCAAAGGCGGCACCTATTTTCCGATGACCGTAAAGAAGCACCTGCGCGCGCAGGAGATCGCGCGCGAGAACCGGCTGCCGTGCATTTATCTGGTCGACTCCGGCGGCGCCAACCTGCCGCACCAGACCGAGGTGTTTCCCGACCGCGAGCATTTCGGCCGCATCTTCTTCAACCAGGCGACGCTCTCGGCCGCGGGCGTCGCGCAGATCGCCGTTGTGATGGGCTCGTGCACGGCGGGCGGCGCCTACGTGCCGGCGATGTCGGACGAGACGATCATCGTGCGCAACCAGGGGACCATCTTTCTCGGCGGCCCGCCGCTGGTGAAGGCGGCGACCGGCGAGATCGTCACGGCCGAGGAGCTGGGCGGCGCCGACGTGCATGCGCGGCGCTCCGGCGTCGCCGATCACTACGCGGCCGACGACCGTCACGCGCTCGCGCTGGCGCGCCGCTGCGTCGCCAATCTCAATACGCGCAAGGCCGCCGACATCCGGTTGGCGCGGCCGCGCGAGCCTGCCTATGCGGCGGACGAGCTCGACGGCATCGTGCCGGTCGATCTCAAGAAGCAGTACGACGTGCGCGACGTGATCGCGCGGCTCGTCGATGCGTCCGAGTTCGACGAGTTCAAGCAGCTCTACGGCACGACGCTGGTGACGGGCTTCGCCCACATCCACGGGATGCCGGTCGGGATTCTCGGCAACAATGGCATCCTGTACTCGGAGTCGGCGCTCAAGGCGGCGCACTTCATCGAGCTCGCCTGCCAGCGCCGCATTCCGCTGCTCTTCCTGCAGAACATCGTCGGCTTCATGGTCGGGCGCGACTACGAGGCGGGCGGCATCGCCAAGGACGGCGCCAAGATGGTGACGGCGGTCGCCTGCGCGCAGGTGCCGAAGATCACGCTGATCATCGGCGGCTCCTACGGCGCCGGCAACTACGGCATGTGCGGCCGCGCCTACGGGCCGCGTTTCCTGTTCACCTGGCCGAACGCGCGCATTTCGGTGATGGGCGGCGAGCAGGCCGCGAGCGTGCTCGCGACGGTGCGACGCGACAATATCGAGGCGGCCGGCGGCAAATGGTCGGAGATCGAGGAAGAGGAGTTCAAGCAGCCGATCCGCGAGCAGTACGAGACCGAAGGCAATCCCTACTACGCGACCGCGCGGCTGTGGGACGACGGCATCATCGCGCCGGCCGAGACGCGGCGCGTGCTCGCACTCGCCTTCGCGGCGGCGCTCAATGCGCCGATCGCCGAGACGCGCTTCGGGGTGTTCAGGATGTGATCAGCGATTGAACAGCCAGAACACGGCGCTCAGCAGGACGCTGATGACGATGCAGGTCACCAGCGGAAAATAGAAAGAGAAGCTGCCGCGCTGGATCGCGATGTCGCCAGGCAGGCGGCCGAGGCCGAGCCGCGACAGCAGCGGCCACAGCACGCCGATTGCCACGATCAGCAGACCGAGCACGATGAGAAAGCGGGACATGCGCCGTGTCCTTTCGCTGGCATGTCGCGTGCGTGCGGGTCGTTGTAGCGCCTGTCAGGGGGCGACAACGACGGGCGAGCCGCCCTATACTGCAACCTTCGGCACCATCGGTCCGACAATCACGTCACCAATATCGTCATCTTATCGGGAGGAATCGATCCATGAAACGCAATCTGCTGCTCGGCGCCGCGGTCGCGCTCGCCTTCGGCGCGGGACTTGTCACCCAATCGATGGTCGGCGCGCAGTCGCCGGTCCCGCCCCAGAACATCATCGCCGAGGAAGCGCTGGTCGGCGGCAACTCGCAAGACATGATCATGCAGATCGTCACCATTCCACCCAACGCCGTGACTCCCTGGCACATTCATCCGGACGGTCATGAGATCACCTACGTGCTCGAGGGCGCGGTCAAGCTCCAGGTCGACAACCAGCCCGATCGCGTCATCAAGGCGGGCGACGGCTTCCACGTCAACGCCAACATCGTGCATCGCGGCGTCGGCGAGGCGAGCGGGGCGAAGCTGCTGATCGTGCGGCTCAAGCCGAAGGACAAGCCGATCATGCAGCCAGTGCCGCACACCAACTGATCGCCACGACGACTGCGGCTTGATCGAGACGCCTTCCCGGCACCGCCGGGAAGTCGTTTTGCCGTGCCTCAGGGCAGGGTGAGGACCACGTTGCCAGGCGTCTTGCCCTGCTCGACCGCCTCATGCGCGCGCACGATGTCGGCGAGGGGCAGCGTGAGTGCCACATTGTGGATGAGGCGCTTGCACTCCATCATCTTGGTGATCGCGCCGACCGCGGCGGCACGCTCGTCGGCG
>CAVPGG010000075.1:0-4408 GCA_963703755.1 uncultured Pseudomonadota bacterium | reverse complement strand
CGGCCGGCGGGTCACGCGCGAGAACCAGGCGTTCCCGACCTTCTATCGCGACGGATCGCACTCGGGCACGCAGCCGACGCGCTTCGCCTGCACCGGGCCGATCCGCTACACCGGCCACGCGCAGCTCGCCCAGGACCTTGCCAATCTCAAGGCCGCCGTCGCGGGGGTCGGCCGCCTCGATGCATTCATGCCATCCGTGTCGCCGTCGAGCTGCGTCGGCCTGATGGAAAACCGCTACTACAGGAGCGAGGAGGAGCATCTCTACGCGGTCGCCGAGGCGCTGGGCGAGGAATATCGCGCGATCGTCGCGGCGGGGTTCATGCTGCAGATCGACGATCCGCGCCTCGCCATGCATTACATGCTCTCGCCCGCCGAGAGCGTGGAGCAGGCCCGCGCCTGGGCGCGGCGGCGCATCGACGCGCTCAACCATGCGCTGCGCGACCTGCCGCCCGAGCGTGTGCGTCACCACACCTGCTACGGCATCAACATGGGGCCGCGCACGAGTGACATCGAGCTCAAGCACCTCGCCGACCTGATCGTGACGATCCGCGCCGGCTATTATTCGTTCGAGATGGCCAATCCGCGCCACGAGCACGAATGGCGGGTGTGGGAGAGCGTGGCGCTTCCCGCCGGCAAGGTGCTGATGCCCGGCTGCATCACCCACGCCTCGGTGATCGTCGAGCATCCGGAGCTCGTCGCCGAGCGCATCGTGCGGCTGGCCAAGATCGTGGGACGCGAACGCGTGATGGCAAGCGCCGACTGCGGCTTCGCGTCGACGCTCGCTCCCAACGAGCGGCCCGAGATCGAGCCCGAGATCGTGTGGGCGAAATTTGCCAGCCTCGCGCAAGGCGCGCGGCTGGCGACGAAGATGCTGTGGGGTTGAATTGCATGTGAGGTGAGCACGGCGCCCGCGCTCCCTCTCCCCGCGTGCGGGGAGAGGGTTGGGGTGAGGGGGCGCCTCAACGAAATTGCGTCACGACTTTGCGGAAGCGCCCCCTCATCCCGACCTTCTCCCCGCACGCGGGGAGAAGGAGCGCGGTCTCAGTGCCAACCTGACCCTGCGACTTTGATCGAGAGGAGAAAACCGATGCCGCATGTCAAACGCATGATCCGCGCACTCCTCGCCATCGCGACCCTCACTCCCTCCCTCGCTCTTGGCCGAACTATCCCACGCATCCCATCCGCCTCGTGGTCGGCTTCGCGGCGGGCGGGCCGACCGACATCCCGGCGCGCTACGTCGCGGACAAGCTCTCCGACCTGCTCGGGCAGCGCGTCGTGGTCGAGAACAAGCCGGGCGCCGCCGGCATGCTGGCGACGCGCGACGTGCTCGCCCAGCCGCGCGACGGGCACACGCTGCTGCTGTGCACCCATTTCGAATCGATCAACACGGCGGTCTACCGCAATCCGGGCTTCGCGCTCGCCGACCTCGCGCCGATCTCGCTGATCTCGAAATACTACTACGGCCTCGTCCTCTCCAACACCGTGCCGGCGACCGACATCGCCTCGTTCACCGGCTACGCCAAGGCGCATCCGGGCGACATCAGCTACGCGACCATCGGCGCCGCGTCGGCCCAGGAGATCTTCGCCCATCAGCTCGAGCGCCTCACCGGCATCCGCATGACCAAGGTGCCGTATCGCAGCGGCCCGATCGCCCTGCAGGATCTGATCCCGGGCCGCATCCAGTTCTACGTCTCGCCGGTGATCGGCATCCTGCCGCAGGTGCGCGGCAAGCAGGTCAAGCTGATCGGCGTCTCCAGCGCGGAGCGGCTCGCCGCCATCCCCGAGGTCCCGACCATGCGCGAGCAGGGCATCGACTTCGTGCGCTTCGGCTGGCTCGGCATCTGCGCCGGCATAGGCACGCCAGCGGACGTCATCGCCCGCCTCAATCGCGCGATCGCGACGATCGTCGCATCGCCCGACTACCAGCAGGTGACCGCGAAGGCCGCCTCCATTCCGCAATCCTCCTCGCCGGACGAGCTGCGCAAGGTGATCGAGCAGACGCGCACCGAGGTCGAGGGCACGATCCGCGAGTTCGGCCTGCAGCAGGACCAGTGACGGCGGGGATGCCCTTCTTGCCTCGATTCATGCCATCATCGAGGGGCATGAAGCGCTCGACCGCTTGAACGGAGCGCAACAATCCAGGGAAAACGTCCATGAACGGCGCCGACGTCATTGCTGCGATCCTCAAGCGCGAGGGCACCGAGTTCCTCGCCTGCTATCCGCGCAATCCGCTGATCGAGGCGTGCGCCGCGATCGACATCCGGACGATCCTGTGCCGGCAGGAGCGCGTCGGCGTCGGCATGGCCGACGGCTTCTCGCGTATCCGCCGCGGCCGGCAGAACGGCGTGTTCGCGGCGCAGCAGGGCCCGGGCATCGAGAATGCCTTCCCGGGCGTCGCCCAGGCCTATTCGGAGAACGTGCCGCTGATGGTCATCCCGGCCGGCAACGCGCCGGAGCGGCAATACATGCACCCGACGTTCCGCGCCGCCGACGTGTTTCGCCCGGTCACCAAGTGGTGCGCGGTCGCGTCATCGGTGCAGGAGCTGCCCGACCTGATGCGGCGCGGCTTCCACGCGATGCGCAGCGGCAAGCCGGGGCCGGTGCTGGTCGAGGTGCCCAACGCTGTGTTCGAGGCGACCTATGAGGGCAAGGTCGACTACACGCCGGTGCCGGTCGCCCGCGCCGCGCCCGACCCGGACGCCGTGAAGGAGGCCGCGCGCATGCTGCTCGCCGCCAAGCGCCCGGTGCTGTGGGCCGGCCAGGGCGTGCACTATGCGGATGCGAGCGAGCGCCTCGCGGCGCTCGCCGAGCTCATCCCGGCGCCGGTCGTCGCCACCAATCCGGGCAAGAGCGCGATTCCGGAGAGCCATCCGCTCGCGCTCGGCGCCGCGACGCGCTCGAGCCCGAAGATGTACGCGCACTTCCTCAAGAATGCCGACCTCGTGCTGGCGATCGGCTCGAGCGTCACCAAGACCAATTTCGGACCGTCGCTTCCATCCGGCAAGACCTTCATCCACTCGACCAACGACGCGAGCGACATCAACAAGGACTACCGCGCGGACCTCGGCGTCGTCGGCGATGCCGCGCTGGTGCTCGACGCGCTGATCGCCGAGATCGGCAAGACCCGGGCGCCCGACGCGCGCGCGCTGAGTGCGCTCAAGCAGCAGATCGCCGCCGGCAAGGACGAGTGGCGCGCCGAGTGGGCAAAACATCTCGATTCCGACGAGGTGCCGATCAACCAGTATCGCGTCATCCGCGACCTGATGCGCACGGTCGACCGCGCCGACACCATCGCGACGCACGACTCGGGCAGCCCACGCGAGCAGTTCCTGCCGTTCTGGGAGACGACCGCCGCGCATTCCTACATGGGCTGGGGCAAGTCGACCCAGCTCGGCTACGGCCTCGGCCTCATCATGGGCGCGAAGCTCGCGGCACCCGACAAGCTGTGCATCAACGTGATGGGCGACTCGTCCTTCGGCATGACCGGCCTCGACATCGAGACGGCGGCGCGCAACCGCATCCCGATCCTCACCATCGTGTTCAACAACGGCATCATGGCGGCCGAGCGCCCCGTGCTGAAGATCTCGGACACGAAGTACGGCGCGATGGATGTGGGCGGCAACTACACCAAGGTCGCCGAGGGCCTCGGCGTCGCCTCGCGCCGGGTCGACAAGCCCGCCGACATCGTGCCGGCGATCAAGGGCGCCGTCGACGTGGTGAACGGCGGCGCGCCGTACCTGCTGGAGTTCGTCGTCAAGGAGGGGCAGGAGTTCTCGCGGTACTAAGGCTAAAAGATGTAGCGCGTGCTGATGAAGCTTGACTTGTGCTGCGTCGCAATCACATCGAGCAGCTGCTTGCTCTCGTCGGTCTGCTTGGCCGCGATCATCGAGCGGATCGAGAAGGAACGAAGCGCGTCGGTAACCGACAATGTGCCCTCGGCGGAATCCTTGCGACCCGTGAATGGAAACACATCGGGGCCGCGCTGGCACTGGCAATTGATGTTGACGCGGCAGACCTGATTGACCAGCGGATCGACCAGCCGCGCGACCGCATCGGGATTCGAGCTGAAGATGCTCACCTGCTGGCCGTGATCGGAGCTCACGACGTAGTGCAGGGCGGTCTCGAGGTCGTCGAACGGCATCACCGGAACCACCGGCCCGAACTGCTCCTCGCGGAAGAGCTTCATCCCCTCGCTCACGGGAAAGACCACCGCGGGCCAGAACAGCGACTCGCAGGAGGCGCCCCCTCCCCGGTTGACGACCCGCGCGCCTTTCGCCACGGCGTCGGCAACGCAGGCGTCGAGATAGTCGACCTTGCCGGGCTCGGCGAGCGGCGTGACGGCGACGCCGTCCTGCCACGGCATGCCGACCTTCATGCCTTCGAGCGCCGTCGTGAAGCGCTGGAAACC
>CAVPGG010000074.1:0-19604 GCA_963703755.1 uncultured Pseudomonadota bacterium | reverse complement strand
TCAGCTTGATGAGCGAGGATGCCGTGATCTCCTCGTACATCATGCCGAACGGGTTGATGAGGAAATGCGCGTGGCTGCCGGGCACCCGCGCCGAGATGTGGTTGAGATGCAGGTCGCCCATGTCGTAGAGCGCGACCAGGCGATAGGCGGCCGCGAGATCGACGCGCGTCTCCCATTCGCGCGGATCGATGCCGTTCGCGGGCTGCGCACTGGCAGGCTGCGCGTTGGCGATGTTGATTTTCGGCACGGTGTTCATGGGGAGTTCCTTCGACATGGCCTCGGCCGCGATGATAGCAAATCGCGCCCAAAAAAAACCGGTGGCGATTTCGCTGCGCTCAATCCGGGCTACGCGGCTTGCCGCAGAGAACCCACGTTGGACCCGTCATCCTGCCGACCTGAGCATCTATAGTGGTGATCTCGGGTAAACCCGAGATCACATGGATGATCGGCCGCGGTGGTGCAGCAAGCGAGCAAGCGGCGCCGCATCGGCGTCGCCCTTCGAGGGCCACGCGCAAGAGCGCGCGGCCGCCTCAGGGTGACGGGAAAGGCAGATGCGTCCGCGCCCAACCTCGCCCCAACCCCGGCAGCAGCGGGTTGATCTCAAACCGACAGAAACTCCGCATCAGGCTTCGCGACGCGGGCGACCAGCTCATCCGACCGCGCCAGGAAGCGCTTGAGCAGCGCCGACGTGTTCGACCGGCTATAGCCGAGCACCAGCTCGATGGTCGGCACATCGCCTTGCAGCGGACGGATGACGACCGAGCCCGGCAGCATCAGCCGCACGTAGAGCGGCATCAGGGTGACGCCGCCGGTCGACGTTACCAGCGAAAGCACCGACGAGATGTTCTCGGCGTCGTAGTGCGGCTTGAGCACGACGCCGGACTTCGCCAGGTAGCTCTCGATCGCGGCTTTGAGCGCCGGCGCCACCCGCGTCGGCGAGATGTAGGTTTCGCTCGCGAGGTCCTGGATGCGCACCGCTGTGCGCGCGGCAAGGCGATGGCCCGCCGGTAATACCGCGACCAGCGGTTCCCGGATCAGGGTCTTGAACGCGATGCCGGGCGCGTCCCTTTCACGGCGGAGAAAAGCCACGTCGACCTTGCCGCGCATCAGCGCGCCGGCAAGCTCCGGCGACGGCTGGCTCGCCAGCGTGATCTCGACGTCCGGCTCGACGCCGCGCAGGATGCGCAGCGCCTCCGGCAGCCACACCAGTTCCTGGCCGGCGAGAAAGCCGAGCGTGAAGGTGCGCTTGTCCGGCTGCGCGGCGCGGCGCGCGGCCTCGCCCGCGGCCTCGACCTGCAGCAGCGCCAGCCGCGCATGATCGAGAAAGGTGCGTCCCGCGGCGGTGAGCGCGATGCCGCGGGCGCGACGCTCCAGCAGCGGGACGCCGACCTCCAGCTCGAGGTCGCGGATCTGGCGGCTCAGCGACGGCTGCGCGGTATGCAGCCGCCGCTCGGCCGCGTTGGTCAGGCTGCCTTCCTCGGCAACGGCAACGAAATAGCGCAGATGGCGCAGCTCCATGGGCGGCTGATCCATGCTTGAAAAGTATACCTTGAGCATACGAAGTCTTGGTTTTCGGCGCAAGCGCCGACCACCTTATGCCCGGAGACGATGCATGACGCATCGCCCGATCAGGGACCCAAGACCATGACCAAGCTCGCCAACAAGATCGCTCTCGTCACCGGCGCTTCCCGCGGCATGGGCCGCGCCACCGCGCTTGCGCTCGCCGCCGCCGGCGCCCGCGTCATCGTCCACTACGGCCGCAAGGCCGACGAAGCCAAAGCCGTCGTCGACCAGATCCGCGCCCATGGCGGGCAGGCCGAGGCGGTCGCGGCCGACCTTGCCGCGCCGGACGGCGCGCATGTGCTCGCCGCCGAGGTGCGCAACCTCGTCGGCAACAAGCTCGACATTCTCGTCTCCAACGCCGGCATCTCCAACGCCGCCCCGATCGAGACCCTGTCGGTGAAGGACTTCGACAGCCTGTTCGCCGTCAATGTCCGCGCGCCGTATTTTTTGGTGCAGCAACTGCTGCCGATCATGCGCGAAGGCGGCGCCATCGTGTTCGTCTCGTCGCTCGGCGCGCGCGCCGCGGTCGGAACGCTCGCGGCCTATGCCAGCACCAAGGGCGCCATCAACACGCTGGTGAAATATCTCGCCGCCGCACTCGGCCCGCGCGGCATCCGCGTCAACGCCGTCGCGCCCGGCGTGATCGACACCGACATGTCGAGCTTCACCAAGACCGAAGCGGGCCGCGCCACCGTGATGGGGATGCAGTCGCTCAAGCGCATCGGCGAGCCGGACGACGTTGCTTCCGTGGTCGAGTTCCTCGCGTCCGACGCGGCGCGCTGGATCACCGGCGACGTCATCGCGGTCGACGGCGGCTCGAAGCTGTAACGGCCGCCACTCCGACGTTCCGTTTGCACATATGGAGCAAGCCATGAGCCTTTGTGTCACCTGCAACGCGGCGCCACCGCGCGCGGTGCTGTCGAGCACGGCCACGACCGTGATGGCGGCGATCACCGCCATGACATTCTCGGCGAGCGGCGCCGCGCCGACGCCGCTCTATCACCAGTACCAGGAGAGCTTCGGGCTCACGCCGTTCGCGGTCACCACCGTCTTCGCCGCCTACGTGCTGAGCCTGCTGGCGGCACTGCTCACCGTGGGCTCGCTGTCGGACCATGTCGGACGGCGGCCCGCCATCCTGGCGGCGCTGGCGCTCAATGTCGTGGCGATGGCGATGTTCATGGCCGCCAATTCGGCGGCGGCGCTGATCGCCGCCCGCGCGCTGCAGGGCTTTGCCACCGGGCTCGCGACCGCAGCGCTCGGCGCCGCGATCCTCGACAACGATCGCAGCCGCGGCCCCGTCCTCAACAGCATCACGGCATTCGCCGGCCTGACGGCCGGAAGCCTCGGCGCCGCAATCCTCGTCACCTACGCGCCCGATCCGCGCCAGCTCGTCTATGCGGTGCTGCTGGCGCTGTCGGCACTCGAGGCGTTCATCCTCTGGTCAATGCCCGAAACCGCGCAGCGCCGCGCCGGCGCGCTCGCGTCGCTGCGGCCGCACATCAGCGTGCCGGCACAGGCGCGCGCCGCGCTGATGCGGGTCACGCCGGTGACCATCGCGTCGTGGGCGCTGGGCGGCTTCTATTTCTCGCTGATGCCGGCGCTGGTGCGGGTCGCGACCGGTGTCAGCCTTCCCGTGATCGGCGGCCTCGTCGTCAGCGCGCTGACATTGAGCGGCGTGATCAGCGTGCTGGCGCTGCGGTCGACAGCGCCGGACCGGCTGCTGAGCGGCGGCATCGTCGCACTCGCGGTCGGCGTCGCGACCACGCTCGCCGGCGTGCACGAGCAACTGGTGTGGCTCATGCTGGTCGGCACGGTCATCGCCGGCATCGGTTTCGGCGCGGCCTTCTCCGGCACCATGCGCACCGTGCTGCCGCTCGCGAAGACCGACGAACGTGCCGGGCTCTTGGCCGCGTTCTATGTGGCGGGCTACCTGTCGTTCAGCCTGCCCGCGGTGCTCGCCGGGCTTGCGGTGCCGATGGTCGGCCTCACGGTCGCCGCCTACGTCTACGGGAGCGCCGTGATCGCGATGGCCCTTGCCTCGCTGATCGCAGCCGGGTTCTCGCGACGTTGATGCGAGGCCCGAGCCGACATTGCGCAAGATCGCACCGCTGCCAGCTTTAGCCGGCGGCGGTTGCGTTCATCGCATCAGGCGAGCGCGGCGCGCTTGATGATCGCGGCGACGGCGTCGGGCTGCATAGTCTGAGAGTTCGTACCGCGTAATCTCAGCCCTCCGCTTGGGCGGCTTGAATCACATCGCATTGGCCAATCTCAAGGCCGAGAGCGCGCCCATCGGCATGTCCGCTTCCGGCGAAAGCGGAAAACATCTGCTCGACCAGAGCATTACGGGTTTTGACCGATGCTGTTGAAAAAGTCTCCGTAAATTGGCTGTGGATTTCGATTTTGAAATGATCGAATCCGGGTGAATGGAATTTTGAATCAAAATTGCGTCCCCACACGTGATCGTGAATCAATATTTCGCGTGTCTGCGCTCAAAATCGTTTTTCAACAGTATCGACCCGAAGCGGACCTCACATCTGGTCTCGACGCAACGGCCTTCGAGCGAGACCGTTTAAGCACGCGGCGGCTCGATTGGGGGCGTGCCGTCCTTCATTGCGCTCTTGATCATCTGCCGCAGGTCGGGCGTGTCCTGATGCTTGTGTACGGCCACAGCATGTTGGACCGCAGCCTCCAGCAATTCCGCCTCGCTGTCGGCGCTGAGCGCGATCGTGCAATTCATCTCACTTGGGAATGCGCGGCAGTCGATAAACTTGCGTCCCATGTTTAGCTCCCGGTTTTCTGGTTGATCGCATTGCGATTTTAGCGCTGCACCTGAGTGCATTACCATCCCGATGATGGGCGGCAGATGTCCGGCCGCGAGAATCGGCCCGGTACAAGCCGGAGATGCGGGACCGCCTATTTGAGCGCCAGCACGACCGGCCCTGAAACTGGATCGGTGACGCCTAAGCCGCCGCCGAGGTCTTCGAGCGTGTCTCGAAACGAGTTGAGGGTGGCGACCATGTTGGGGCGTGCCTTCCCGAGCGCGTCCATATCGTCCCACTCGGCAATGATGCAGTAAGCGCGGTCCCCGGTTTTGATCATGTTGACATGTCTGAGACCGGGCCAATTGGCTTCTACGTTCTTGTGCGCGTCAAGGAATTCTTGATCACGCCCTGGCTTCACGCGAAAGCGAACGGCGTTGAACGCTGTCATTTATACATCTCCGCTTGCATTGATGGCTCCTTAGCATATCGCCGAGAGGCATCTGGGCCTAGCTAAGGCGGCGAGCCTCGTTTCGAGGCGGGGCGTAACGCGGGGATCGTGCAGACGGTCGTCTTGACATGACCGCACCGTAGTGGTCCGCAAAGGGCAACGTGGCGAGCTGCTGACTCGGCTTGATCGCGGCGTCTCCGCAATCAAGGCCGACGGCATGTGGCCGACGATTGTCAGCGACTGGATGCAGCGGTAGCAGCGTCGAGCGAACTCACCATAGTGCGCCGCCGCCACTCTGGCTCCGTTGACACACCGACCGTGTCTCAAATTTGGCCCAAGGCGGAAGTCCCGCGATGTCCGCTTCTCCGCTGCTTCCGGGTACAGCGGACATTCGAGCGCGGCTGGCCTCGTCGTGCGATTTTATGAGCACGCGGCCTGGGACGCATGTTGGATCGTCTGTAATAGCGCTCATGCCCGGGCAATGGGGCCACCAACCCATATCGGCCCTCCTTGCGTCGACGTGGTCGCCTGGACGATGATCGTTGCGAGTGGCAGCGGATGGTTATTGGCGGAGGGTGGCGACTCGACATGCGCACGTTCTGGGAAAAGGCCTTGCTGATCGCCCTGGACACCCTGGGATCGGTCGCATTGCTGATCACGGCCGGCATGCTGGCATTCCTGGTCGGCTCGGTCGGTGCATTCTTCGGGTTCTTGTACGCCAAACAGCACGATTTCCCCGTCTCCGTTCAGTATGGCGTGGCGGCAATTTGTGCGCTCCTGCTGCCGGTGTGGCTTTGTGTCTGGCTGTGGCAGTGGGCCATCAGACCGGATGACGAGCCGCCGCAATCAAGCTGAGCCTCCGCGGCAAGGCCGCCCCGGGCGAGGTCACTTGCCGGCGCGGGCGAGCGCGTCGAGCGCCGCCCAGTCCGCATCGGTAAATCCGGCAGCGCCCGGGCAGTTGTCCGCATCGCCGCGGCCCTTGCGCAGCGCCGCGACGACGATCGCGGCCTCTGCGCCGGCCGCCGCGAGCCGGCCGTTGCGCAGAAGGCCGCGCGTCACGCGCACGTCGACCTGCGCGTCGACAGAGGCGTCGGCCTGGAGCGCATCCTTGCGCCACCCGCACGCGACGCGGGCGAGCAGCTCGGCGAGCGCCTTCGGCGCCGGCTTCGCCGGCTTCCACGTCGCCGCCGGAGTGAGCGTCTTGCGGCTCGCCCCGATACCCGGATCGAGCGGCGCGAGGCGCGCGCGCGCCTCGGCGCGGAACGGCTCCTGGAACAGCCGCACGATGCCGTCGATCTCGCGGCGCGTCAGCCGCGTCGCGCTGCGCAGATCGGCGCCGTCGACCTCGGCGAGCGCGACGTCGGGCGAGCCGCGCGTGAGCCAGACCTTGACGCCGCGCAGCGACGCGCCCTGCAGCTGCGCGCGGTCGAGGTTGGCGCCGCGCAGGTCGCCCTCGTCGAGGTCCGCGCCCTGCAGGTTGGCCTCGCGCAGATCGGCGCCGCGCAGGCTTGCGCCCTTCAGGCGCGCGCCCTGCAGCTGCGCCCGGCCGAAATCGGCGCCGGTGAGCCGCGCGCCGCTGAGATCGGCGCCCTGCAGCTCGGTTTCGGCGCCGAAGCCGAACAGCACGCCCTCGAGGTTCGCCCGCGCGAGCGTGACGCCGCGCAGGTAGCCGCCGAGATCGGCGCCCTGCAGCTGCGCGCCCGTGAAGTCGACGCCGTCGAAGGTCGCGGTGGCGAACTCGGCGCCCTGCAGCTGCGCGTCGATGAACCTGGCGTTGGTCAGGTCCGCGCCTTCGAAGATCGCGCCGCGCAGCTTCGCGCGCGTGAAGTTGGCGCCCTGCAGCTGCGCTCCGCGAAAGACCGCGCCGTCGAGATCGGCGCCGGTGAAGTCGCGGTTGCGCAGGTCGGCATTCTCGAACACGCGCGGCTTCGGCGCCGCGGCGCTGCCGTCGTCGAAGGCGGCGACGGCCAGCGCCGCCGCGCAAGCAACCGCCACGACCGTGGCCGCCAATCGAAAGCGCATTGCGTGTGCCCCCCTGGGATGCGACGCGTGATGACACCTTATAGCGGAATCAAAACGCTGGTGGGCAACGCCCGCGCCGGCCATGCAGGGCCGCGCCCACTCCTTCACTCGACACGTCTGGCTTTTCGCGTTGCCTTACGCTGCAAGCTGCCCGGGCGGGGCCATGAATTCCGGGCCTACGGCATCGATAATCGTTTCCGAGAATCCGGTCGATCTCGGCCATGGCGGACGAGTCGATGCGCCAACCGGAGAGGCCGACAATCGGGGCAAGCTGGTCCGGTCGCCGCGCGCCCCACAACGCAAGCGTCGAATCCTGCCGGTCGAGAATCCAACGCAATGCAAGATGGATGACGCGCCTTGCGTAATTTTCCTGGGCAAATCGGTCGAGCCTTTCAACCGCCCGCAGGTATTGCGCGAACCGAGGCGCCCGGAACTTGGGATCGCTTTTCCGCAGGTCATCCCCGGCAAACCGCGTCTGCGCCGTCATGCGGCCGGAAAGCAGGCCCCTGCACAGGGGGCCGTAGGCCAGCGTGACGATGTTGCGGTCGTGACAATAGGGAAGAACGTCGCGTTCGATGGCGCGCTCGAACAGATTGTACGGCGGCTGCACCGTATGCACCGGCGCAACCTTGCGAAAGGCCTCGATCTGCCCGGGACTGAAATTGCTGACGCCGATTGCCCGAATCTTGCCGGCGCGGTGCAGATCCGCCATCGCGGCCGCGGTTTCCTCGATCGGCACGTTGGGATCGGGCCAATGCACCTGATAGAGATCGATGACGTCGGTGCGCAGACGCCGCAGGGAATCCTCGACCTCTTTTTGAATTCGCGCCCTGCCGGCGTTGCGGAACGGCCGTCCGTCCTTCCAGTCGAGTCCGACCTTGGTCGCGATCAGGACGCGCTTGCGCCGCCCGCCCTCGGCCAGCGCCTGGCCGACGATCTCCTCCGAGCGGCCGAAGCCGTAGACCGGCGCCGTATCGATCAGCGTGATGCCGCGATCGACCGCCGCATGGATGGTGCGGATCGCCTCCGCCTCGTCGCTTCCGCCCCACATCCATCCGCCGATCGCCCATGTGCCGAGCGCGATGCGCGACACCTCGAGCGATGTGCCGGGAATGTCGAGATGCTCCATCTCGAAGCCGACCGTTGCGGTTTGCGTGTCCATGATCCTTCTCCTGCGTCGAGGGTTTGCGGGCGTTGTGACCGGCCGGCGAGCCAGCCGGTCATCGATTGACGGTGGGTGGCGGGGTGGCGCTCAGGCCTGCTTCCTGCGCGGCGATCAACCCGAGCGCGGTCCAGTCGAGATCCGCATAGCCGCGAGCGATGGCGGTGATCAGGCGGTCTCGCACCACGTCGACCGACGGCATCGGCGCGCCGGCGTTCTCCGCCTCGGCAAGCGCCAGGCGCACGTCCTTGAGCACCAGGGGCATGACGAACCCGGGTGCGTAGGACTGCCGCACGATCTTGTCGCCGTAAATCCTGTGCACGCGTCCACCGAAATTCGTGCTGGTCATGATGTCGATGAAGGCCTTGGGATCGAGCCCGCGCTTGCGCGCCACGGCAAGGACTTCTCCCAGCATCTCCAGCGTGGTTGCGGTCATCATGTTGCCCAGCAGCTTGACGAGGTTGGCATGCCCGGGCTCGCTGCCGACCACGAATGTCCTTTGTCCGAGTGCGTCGAACAGCGGCTGGCAGCGCGCGACATCGGCCGCCGCGCCGGCCGCGACAATGAAGAGCTGGCGCGCCCTGGCGGCCTCGGGATTTCCGAACACCGGCGCCGCGACATAGCCCTGCCCGCGCCGTGCGTGCTCGGTCGCGAGCCGAGACGCGGCGGATGTGCTGATCGTGCTCATCGAGAGATGAATCGCGCCGCGCCGCAATCCCGCGGCGAGACCGACGATGCCGCGCTCTTGCCGCCCAAGCACAACGTCGCCAACGGCGGTGTCGTCCGGCAGCATGCTGATGACGATCTCGCAGTCGAACAGGTCGGCGATGTCCCCGGTGGGCTCGAGGCCGAGGGCCACGAGCTTCTCCGTCTGCTCCGGGCGACGGACATACGCGGCCACCCGATATCCAGCGGCGCCAAGGTTCGCGGCCATCGCGGTCCCCATATGACCAAGACCGACAAAGCCGATTTCGCGGCGCGCCAGCGGGAGGCCATGCAAGGACACGTTCTCGGCCGCGCCGGGGCCGGCGGGATGCGTGACGGTTTCGTCCTTCAACATGACGATACTCCTGATCAAGCGCTCATCTGGTTGCGAGGGCCCGTGGCGAGGCGGAACGCCGGAGAAGCGGCCGGTTTTTCAACCGGCCGTTTCCCTGACGAAGCGAACCACTGCGTTCACCGCGTCCCCTGCGCCTGGAAGGCGTCGTTCAGGGTCGAAACAGTCGGCTGCACGCGCGTGACGGAGCGGGGCACCTCGGCGTGAGCGCCGCCCTGCCGCGCCATCTCGACGCTGAGCTGATAGTCCTGCTCCGCACTGGTGATCTGCTGGTCCGCCGCATAGGCGGCCGGCGTGCCGATGAGAACGGTCACGAACGCGGCGATCGCCGCCATTTTGGTCTTGGTCATGGTCATTTCTCCTGTTGATCGGATCGGGACGCTTGGTCCCGGGTTAAGTCGCCGTTTCAACGAAGGCTCGGCGACGCCCTGGAGATGGCGGCGCATTGCGCGGCCGCCATTAGAACAGCGCTTCAGAAAACTAAATTCGAATTTAGGAGGACGCCGCGCCAAGGCGCGGCCAGAGTGGCGGCACTCGCTCGCGATCGCGGTCGAACACGCTGTCAATTCATCCGCTCGTCATCCGCTCGCCGCCCGCGGGAGGCCATGCGCCTGCCCGCGCCTGCACGTCGGATCAGGCACGCACCGCGGAGATGTTGGGGAACGCCAACCCTTCTCTAAAATCGAATTTAGTTTTCTGAACCGCTGTTTAATGGTGAGCTTGATGCGCTGGCGCTATTTTTCGTGGCGCCGCGCCATCCTGGTCCGTATGGAGGCGCAAGCGAGATCCGGCGGCATGATCACCGCGTACCCCCTCTCCGCGGTCGCGAAACAGCCGCTGACGGACGACGCGCTGCCGGTTGCCCCCCATCCGGTCAGCGCGTCGTCCGAGTGACACGACGAAAGGCACGGAACTCCTCAATAGATCGAGAATATGCCATGCTGGACCGGGAGAGAACGATGGCGAAGCTCCTTCTCATCGAGGACGACAGCGAGACCGCGAACGAGATCATCGGCGAGCTCGTCGACTGCGGGTTCGTCGTCGATTGGGCGGCGACCGGCATCGACGAACTCGACAAGGCGCGGGCCGGCGAACCGGATGCGCTGATCGTCGATCGGATGTTGCCGGGGATGGACGGTCTCACGATCGTCGAGGCGTTGAGACGCGACCAGGTGCGCACCCCGGTCCTGGTCCTGAGCGCGCTCGGCGCCGTGGACGATCGCGTGCGAGGGCTGCGGGCGGGGGGCGACGACTATTTGACCAAGCCGTTCGAGCTCGTCGAGCTGATCGCGCGGGTCGAGGCGCTGCTGCGGCGTCCGGCCGATACGCGCGCGACGAAGCTGCAGGTCGGCCCGCTCGAGCTCGATCTCATCGAGCGCACGGTCAAGCGCGGCGATCGCGAGATCGAGCTGCTTCCGCGCGAGTTCCGGCTGCTCGAATACATGATGCGCCGCAAGGATCAGGTGTTGACGCGCGCCATGCTCCTCGAGGAAGTGTGGAAGTACAAGTTCGTTCCGCAGACCAATCTCGTGGACGTGCACATGGGCCGCCTGCGGCACAAGGTCGACGCGCCGGACGAGCCGGCGATGATCCACAATGTCCGCCGAGCCGGATTCGTCCTCCGTGCCCCTGCCTGAGTTTACCCGCACGACGACGTTCCGCTGGTCGGTCGCGGTCGCCAGCATGCTGGCGGTGTACGTGATCGTGCTGTTCGGGGTCATCTACTGGGGCACGAAAGGCTACCTCACGGCGCGGTCCGACGCCGTGGTCACCATGCAGGCGCAGGTCTTCGCGGCTGCCACGACCCGCGATCGCCTCACCGCGATCGACCAACTGTTGGCGCAGGACCCCCGCCGGGTGCAACACGCCGGGCTGTTCACCGCCGAAGGGCAGCGGATCGCCGGCAATCTGGAGCGCGTGCCGCCCGGTGTTCGAATTCGACGGACCGGCCCAGTCGTCGCTGGTGCCGGTCGGGCCGCGCGGCACCGAGCAGCAGGCCGTCCGCGCCGTCGCCCGCCGCTTGCCCAACGGCGACGTGCTGGTCATCGGCCGCGCGGTCGATGAAACGACCGAGATCTCCGAGATCGTCGGCAAGACGCTCGCCGTCGGCCTGATCCCGGCGCTGTGCCTGTGTCTCGCGGCCGGCGTGCTGCTGAGCATTCGGGCGCAGAAGCGGGTCAAGGAGGTCAACGAGAAAGTCGAACGCATCGTCGCCGGCGATCTGCGACAGCGCCTGCCGACGCGCGGCGTCGGTGATCCGTTCGACCGGCTCGCCGCCATCGTGAACGGCATGCTCGAGAAGATCGAGGCCCTCATCCAGCACATCGCCGGGGTCGGCGACGACATCGCGCACGAGCTGCGCACGCCGTTGACGCGGGTGCGCGTCGGGCTCGAACGCGGCCGCTCCAATTCGCGCACGCTCGAGGAGTTGCAAGCGGTCGTCGACCGGGCGGTTCTCGGCGTCGATCAGTCGCTCGCCATCGTGACGGCGCTGTTGCGGATCGCCGAGATCGAGCACGGCCGGCAACTCGCCGGCTTTGGCGAGGTCGCGCTCGCGGACCTCGTGCGCGAGGTGGGCGATCTCTACGAGCCGATCGCCGAGGAAAGACGCGTCGCTCTCGCGGTTCAAATCGACGCAAGGCCGGTCGTCCATGGCGATCGCGACCTTCTGCTCGAGGCGGTGGCGAACCTCGTCGACAATGCCGTGAAATTCACGCCGGAAGGCGGCAAGGTCGATCTCGCGGTCCAGGCAGGCGCCGGCGAAAGCATCGTGCGCGTCAGCGACACGGGGCCCGGCATCGGCGCGGACGAGCGCGACATCGTGCTCAGGCGCTTCTATCGTTCGGAGAAGAGCCGGCAAACCAAGGGCGTCGGACTTGGGCTGAGCCTGGTCGCGGCCATCGTCAAGCTGCACGGCTTCACGTTCAAAATCGCGGGGGGGCCTGGTTGCGTCGCCGAGATCGCCTGTCCGAGCATGCCAGTGCCCGAGCAACCTCCCGGAGCGCGGCTGACGCCGTCGGGCTCGGTTCATCCCGTAAATCCGAATTTAGAGTCCTGAACGGCAATTTAATAGTTCTCCCGAGCGCGGCGTCTATCTTGTCGTCGTCGGCTGCGTTCGTCTCGATCGACATTCGAACGCCAACGCGCCGACCCAGACAGGATCATGGAGGTCGCCGTCATGGCCCGCGCCAAAAGCGTCTCAGCATCGACAGTCGATTCCGGCCTCGCCCGATATCTCGATGAGGTCCGACGGCTTCCGCTGTTGGAACCCGAGGATGAGCGCATGCTCGCCATGCGCTGCCGCGCGCGCGACGATCGGGACGCCGCGCACCGCCTGATCACGAGCCACTTGCGCCTCGTCGCCAAGGTCGCCTCCGGCTACCGCGGCTACGGACTGCCAATCGCCGAACTGATCTTCGAGGGCAACGTCGAACTCATGCGGGCCGTCGAGCACTTCGACCCCGACAGAGGTGCCCGCTTCGCGACGTATGCGGTCTGGTGGATCAGGGCGGCGATCCAGGACTACGTCCTTCGCTCCGCGTCCTTGGTGAAATTAGGAACCACGGCGGGTCAGAAGAAACTGTTCTTCGGGTTGCGCCGGGCCAAGAGCCGGATTTCGGCGCTCGGCGACGGAGACATGCGTCCCGACCAGGTCGCGGCCATCGCGACAGGCCTCGGCGTGGCCGAGCATGAGGTCGTCGACATGAACCGCCGCCTGGGCGGAGACGTGTCGCTCAGCGCATCCGCGTCCGAGGACAGCCAATCAGGCAGCTGGCAGGACCGCCTGATCGACGATTCGGCGAGCCAGGAGCAGATTCTGGCGGACGGCGATGAGCTCGTGCGCGGCCGCAAGGCGTTGGCCGAGGCGCTGGCGCAACTCGACGAGCGAACGCGGCGGATCTTCGTGGCGCGACGCCTCGCCGAGAGGCCGAAAAAGCTCCATGAGCTGGCCGACGAGTTGGGCGTATCGCGCGAGCGGGTGCGCCAGATCGAGGCGCAGGCCTTCGAGAAGGTGCGCAAGTCCGTCACGCGCCGAGCGATCCCGACGCAAGCGCCTGAACTGGCTGCGTCGCACTGAGCGTCGCGCATTGCGAAGGTCGGAGGGTCGACGGCCAGCAGCCGCTGACATGAACCGAGCAGGTGACACAATGACAAGCAAAACGGCAACCAAAAAGAGACGACTTGTCATTCTGGCCCTCGCGCTGGCCGTGGCCGGCGGCGCCGGCGCCGCGGCTTGGTACGGCGTCGACATACCGGCATCCGCTCCCGCGTCACCCCCGCCACCCGTGCCGGTGGTCGCCGCGAAGGTCACGGCCCACGACGTCCCGATCTATCTGCGCGGGGTCGGCACCGTCACGGCCTACAACACCGTGGTGGTGCGCAGCCAGGTCACCGGACAGATCACCGCGATCTCGTTCCGCCAGGGACAGACGGTGCGCAAGGGCGCCCTGCTCGCCCAAATCGACCCACGCGCCTTTCAGGCCCAGCTCGACCAGGCGAGCGCCAACCGCGATCGCGACCAGGCCCAGCTCGACAACGTCCAGATCAACCTCGCTCGCGATACGCAGCTCCTCGCCAAAGGATTTGCGACGCAGCAGATCGTCGACGGCGAGATGGCGCAAGTGCATCAACTCCAGGCCGCGGTCAAATCCGACGAGGCGGCGATCGAAAGCGCCCGGGTCAATCTGACCTATACGCACCTGACCGCACCGATCGACGGCGTCACCGGCATCCGGCAAATCGACGAGGGCGGCATCATTCATCCGACCGATGCGAGCGGGCTCGTGACGCTCACGCAGATGCAGCCGATCTCGTTGATCTTCACGCTGCCGGAGACCACGCTCTCGGCCATTCAGCAGCAGATGACCGGGGGAGCCGTGAAGGTCATCGCCTACAGCCAGGACGACAAGACCAAGCTCGATGAGGGCGAGGTGTTGTTGATCGACAACCAGATCGTCCAGACGACCGGCACGATCAGGCTGCGCGCCACCTTCCCGAATGCGAAGGGGCTGCTGTGGCCGGGCGAGCTCGTCAATGTGCGCCTGCTGCTGCGGACGCAGCACGACGGATTGACCGTCGCCACCGGGGCCGTGCAGCTGGGCCCGACGGGTCCGTACGTTTATGTGATCGCGGACGATCAGTCGGTTGGGATCCGTCCCGTCACCGTCGGCCAGATCAGCGCCGGCCAGGCGCTCATCACGTCGGGCCTCAAGACCGATGAGACGGTCGTCGTCGACGGGCAGTCCAAGCTCGAGCCCGGATCCCACGTCCGGGTCCTGCACGGCAGGGCCGCGCAGCAATCCGATCTGCAAAGCGCGGTGGAACAGGCCATCCCGTGAATATCTCGGCCCCATTCATCCGGCGACCCATCGCGACGGCGTTGCTGATGGCCGGATTGCTGCTGTGCGGGCTCGTCACCTACCGGCTGCTGCCGGTCGCCGCGCTGCCGAACGTCAACTTCCCGACCATTCAGATCAGCGCCCAGCTGCCGGGCGCCGATCCGCAGACCATGGCATCGTCGGTGGCCACGCCGCTGGAGCAGCAGCTGAGCCAAATTCCCGGGGTGACGCAGCTCACCTCGTCGAGCGCGCTCGGCGTCACCCAGCTCTCGGTTCAATTCGACCTCAGCCGGACCGTCGACAGCGCGGCGGTGGATGTCCTTGCGGCCATCAATGCGGCAAGTCCGTACCTGCCGGCGGGCATGCCCTATCCGCCGACCATCCGGAAGGTGAATCCGGCCGACACCCCGGTCATGCTGCTCGCTCTCACGTCCGATTCGCTGCCGCTGACCACGCTCGATGCCTATGCGGAAAACATCCTGCTGCCGAAGATTTCGCAAGTCCCGGGCGTGGGCCTGGTCGGGATCGGCGGCCAGCAGAAGCCCGCCATCCGCATCCAGGTCAATCCGCAGGCGCTCGCCTCGCGCGGCATCAGCTTGGAGGACGTCCGCACGGTGCTGAGCCAGGCCAATGTCGATTTGCCCAAGGGATCGCTCAACAGCCCGCGCGAGGTCTTCACGCTCAATACCAACGACCAGCTGCTCAAGCCCCAGGCCTACGACGATCTCGTCATTGCCTACCGCAACGGCTCACCGGTGCGGATTCGCGACATCGGAAAGGCCATCGAGGGACCGGAAAACAACCTGATGGCCGGTTGGTACAACAAGCAGCGTGCCATCATTCTCGCCATTCAGCGCGTGCCGGGCGCCAACGTCATCGACACGGTCGACCGCATCAAGGCGATGCTGCCGCAACTCGAGGCCTCGCTCCCGCCGGCCATCAAGGTATCGATCGTGTCCGACCGTACGCTGACCATCCGCGCCTCGGTGGCGGACGTGCAGTTCACGTTGATCCTGACCGGCGCTCTTGTCGTGATGGTGATCTTCATATTCCTGCGCAATCTCTGGGCGACGGTCATTCCGGCCGTGACCGTTCCGCTCTCGCTCATCGGCACTTTCGCGGTCTTGTACGAGCTCGGCTACAGCCTCGACAATCTCTCGCTCATGGCGCTCTCCATCGGCGTGGGCTTCGTGGTCGACGACGCCGTCGTGGTGATCGAGAACATCGTTCGTCACATCGAAGCCGGCCTCACGCCCATGGCGGCGGCGCTGAAGGGATCGAGCGAGATCGGCTTCACGATCGTTTCGATCACGCTGTCGTTAATCGCGGTGTTCATCCCGCTGTTCCTGATGGGCGGCTATGTCGGCAAGCTGTTCCAGGAATTCGCGGTCACGATCACGGTTTCGCTCATCCTCTCGCTCATCATTTCGCTCACGCTGACGCCGATGATGTGCGCGCGCCTGCTCAAGAACCAGACGCACAAGCCGCATGGCCGGCTTTACGTGCTGTTCGAACGCGGCTTCGATGCCCTGCTCACCCTGTACGAGCACGGCCTCAAGATCGCGTTGCGCCACCGCTTCGTGACGCTCCTCGTCATGTTGGGGACGATCGCGGTCACCGGCTGGCTTTACGTCGTCATCCCCAAGGGATTTTTTCCGCAGCAGGACACCGGGATGATTCTCGGCATCACCGAGGCCGCGCAAAACATCTCCTTCCCCGCCATGGTCCAGCGGCAGCAGGCGCTGATCGAGACGGTGCTGAAGGATCCGGCCGTCGAGTCGGTGAGCGACTATGTCGGGCCCGGCGGCCCGACCGCGACCCTCAATCAAGGGCGCGTATTCATCGTGCTCAAGCCGCTCGCGCAGCGCAAGGTGAGCGCCGACCAGGTGATTGGGCGCCTGGGCCCGCAGCTTGCCAAGACCCAAGGCATCCGCCTCTACCTGCAGGCCGCGCAGGACATCACCATCGGCGCCCGGCTCGCGAAGACCCAGTATCAGTACACCCTGTACGATGCGGACTCGACCGAGCTCAATCACTGGGCCGCGGTCTTCCTCGCCAAGATCAAGACGATTCCGGGAGTGACCGACGTCGCCAGCGACCAGCAGAATGCCGGCCAGATGCTCAATGTCACGGCCAACCGCGAGGTCGCGGCGAGCCATGGAATCCAGCCCGCGACGATCGACAACACGCTCGACGATGCTTTCGGTCAGCGCATCGTGTCGACGATGTTCACGCCGCTCAACCAGTATCACGTCATTCTCGAGGTCGCGCCGCAATTCCAGTATGGCCCGGACGCGCTCAACGGCATCTATGTCGGGTCGTCAACCGGGCAGCAGGTGCCGCTGAGCACCCTGACGAGCAGCACCATCGCGGCGGCGCCGATCGTGATCAACCATCAGGGCATGTTTCCGGCGGCCACGATCTCGTTCAACCTCAAGCCGGGCGTGGCGCTCGGCGACGCAATCGCGGCCATCCGCCGAATGGAGCAGCAAAGCAACAAACCGCAATCGCTGGTCACGAGCTTCCAGGGAAACGCACAGGCCTTCCAGTCATCGCTCGCCGGCACGCCGGTGTTGATCGCGGCGGCGCTCATCGTCATCTACATCATCCTCGGCGTGCTCTACGAGAGCTTGATCCATCCGATCACGATCCTCTCCACCCTGCCGTCCGCCGGGATCGGCGCCCTGCTGCTGTTGATGGCGGCGCACCTCGATCTGAGCGTCATCGCCATCATCGGCATCATCCTGCTGATCGGCATCGTCGAGAAGAACGGCATCATGCTGGTCGACTTCGCGCTCGAGGTCGAGCGCAGCGAAGGCGTCTCCGCCGAGGAATCGATCTACCGCGCCTGTACGCTGCGCTTCCGGCCGATCCTCATGACCACCATGGCGGCCCTGCTCGGCGGCGTGCCGTTGATGCTCGGCACGGGCGCCGGCGCGGAAATGCGCCAACCGCTCGGCTACACGATCGTCGGCGGCCTCGCGCTGTCGCAGATCCTCACGCTTTATACGACGCCGGTCGTCTATCTTTATCTCGATCGGCTTGGAAGCTCGCTGCAACGCTGGCGGCGGGATGTGACGAGTCGATGGCGCGCGAGCCCCGCGCACGAAGGAACATGACGCACGCTACTCGCCGGCAATCTCGTCGTAGCCGCGGCCGAGAAACTGGATGAAGCAGATGCCGTGGCCGAACGGATCGGCCATGTGGGCGATGCGTCCCCAGCGATGCGTCTCGATCGCGCCCTCGATGGTCGCGCCCGCGTCGATCGCGCGGGCGACGGCGGCCGCGACGTTGGGCACGACGACATCGAGATGCACCGGCGTCCAATGCCGCCGATAGCGCCGCACATCGTCGGCGCCCGGCGACGGACTCGTGCCGGCGGGTTTCACCAGCAGGTAGATGGGTGACGAGGCGCCGAGCATCTCGACGCCGAGCGCGCCGAACCGTCGGCCGGGCCGCAACCCGACGGCCTGCGCGTAGAATGCGACCGCCTTCGGCAGGTCATCGACGTCGATGTTGACGAGGAGGTCCATCGCTTGCTCCGCGCTCGTGGTCCGGCCAAGACCGTCATAGCGGACGCGCGCTGCCCTCGCACATGACGCCGCGGGGAAAAAGGCGCTGGCATTGCCGGAGCAAAGGGGGCGCGTTCCGCTCCTTGACGTGTTGTCCCATTGGACGTACATCGAAGCGACAGAGGCTCTCGTCAGGAGAATCCACATGCCCCGCGCCAGGACGGCCGCCGCCGGCAAGGAAAGGCGCACGCGCGAGGCCCGTCTGGGCATCCGGGTCGACCGTCAGACCAAGCAGATCGTCGCGCGCGCCGCGCAACTCGAGCGCCGCAGCTTGACCGACTTCTGCCTCTCGGCGCTGACGGAAGCGGCGCGGCAGACGATCTCCCGGCACGAGACCCTCGTTCTGTCGGAGCGCGATCGCCGGACGTTCTTCGACGCATTGGTCCGCCCGCCAAAGGCCAATGCGCGGCTGCGGCGGGCATTCAAGTCGGAACGCCGCCGGCTCGCGCCTTGATGGCGAGCCCCGCCGGGCACGAATTCCGCGTCGAGACGCTCGGCAGCCACCACGATCGAGCGGCTTTCTCCTGCGGCGTGCCGAGCCTCGACGCTTATCTGAAGACGCAAGCGTCGCAAGACATGCGCCGCAAGGCGAACGCGGTCTTCGTGATGATTGCTTTGACGGACCCGCCTCGGATCGTCGGATACTTCACATTATGCGCCTACACGCTCGACCAGACCGTCGTGCCGGAGGCGGCCCGCCGATACGTCCCGCGCTACCCATTGGTGAGCGCGACGCTGATCGGCCGCCTGGCCGTCGATGCGTCGCGTCAGGGCCAGGGGATCGGCGCGATCCTGCTCGCCCGCGCGCTGCGCACGGCCTACGACAACACGTCCGTGATGGGCTCATCGATGATCGTCGTCGATGCGCTGGACGAGCGCGCAGCGCGCTTCTACGCCGCCCACGGATTCACGCGATTGGCCGACGCGATGCGATTGATCCTGCCGATGCAGACCGTCGCGAGCCTGACCACGGGCGGACCGGGCCGCGCGAAGTGAGGGGTAACCGATACGACGACGACAACGGCCCTCGCGTTGTGCTTGCGCATGGACGTCCGTCGCGGTGCGCGCGAGCCCGGCTCACAGCGGACGCGCGCTGCCCTCGCACATGAAGGTCATCGGCTTCGGTCCGCGCATGTAGCCGCCGGCACAGCGGTCGAGGCGAAAGCCGGCGCCTTCGATCAAGGTCGCGATCGCGCGGTTGAGGTGGCAGCCGCCGGCCGCCCGCTTCCACAGCGGCGTGAGCCGGTCCTGCCACCACACGACCTGCGCGTCGGGCGCGCGGCCGTGCTCGACGAAGAGCAGGCGCCCGCCGGGCCGCAGCACGCGACGCATCTCGCCGAGCGCGCGCGCCGCGTCCGGAATGCTGCACAGGGTCCAGGTGGTCACGACCGTGTCGACGCTCGCGCCGTCGAGCGGGATCGCCTCGGCCGAGCCCTCGACGAGCTCGATCGACCGCGCGCCGGATCGCGCGGCGCGCTGCGCCATCGCGAGCAGCCTGGGTGACGGATCGAGCCCGATCACCTGCCCGGCGGCCGCCGAATAGAATGGCAGGTTGAGCCCGGAACCGATGCCGATCTCGAGCACCCGTCCGGCCGCGGCCGGAACCACGCGGCCGCGATAGGCGGCGAGGTCCCGGTTCCGCATCGCAAGGTTGATAAGGTGGGGCAGGATGTGGCCCG
>CAVPGG010000073.1:0-9340 GCA_963703755.1 uncultured Pseudomonadota bacterium | reverse complement strand
CGAGGACGTGCACATCGTTCCCTACAAGTCGGCCGGGCATGGGCCGATCACCGACCGCGCGCCCGGCATGCGCAGCTCGATGTCGACCATGCTGGTGGACGCGACCCTCAAGGAGGTGATGCCGCCGGTCGCGCTGCCGGGGAAGGAATTCATGGAGCGCGCCGCCGCGATCTGGCGCCGGCTCGGCAACCGCTACAGCCTGCCGCCGCTCAACATGCGCCCGCCCTGGCACGGCTATGGGCTCGGCGACTGGAGCGACGCGTGGGAGGATTTCGCCAGGAAGTGCGTTGCCGGCGAATGGGAAGCGAACGGCATCAACACGTTCGCGCGCCGCCACGCCGGAATCACGCCGGAGACCTCGGTGCGCGAGGTGGAGGAGGAGTAGGACGGTGAAGCCGGCGCGAGCGTCGACGACATCGTCGGGCAATTCGATATTGCGCGAGCAGATCAACGCGGTGCTCGCGTTCGCGGCGCGAGGCCTATGGTTTTCTCCGTCGCGCTCAGGATCGTGTCTCGCAGCCATCGTTGCGCCGGATCGCGATCGACGACCTCGTGCCACACCATCGATTCCTCAAAGCCTGAAATCTCGATCGGGACCGGACTGGTCGCCAGGCTGAACGCTGCGCCGAACCATCGCGCCGCCCGGCCGTGCAGGGTCGCAATCAGCGGCGTCTCCAGGAGCAGGTGCGGGACGACGAGAAAGTGCGGCGTCGACAGCACGATCCGTCGCTGCCGGCCGATCTGCGCGAGCGCGTCGTCGACCTGGCGCTCCATGACCCCGCCGCGCTGCGTCACCAGGACATGCGAGCAGGACAGGTAGTCGTCGAGCGTCATCGGAAGCATCAAATCCAGTCGTGCCGGCGAGAACAGCGCCAGGACGCTTTCCTCCCACAGCGTCTGTCGACGGTGCCAGGACTTCAGCTCGCCGGAAAAACCGACGTAGAGATCGATCGCACCGTCGTCGAGCCGGTCGACCACGTCGCGCCAGACGGCCGCCGCGTGCACGGCAACGCGCACATGCGGCGCCTGCGCGGCGAGCCGCGCCAGCAGGCGCGGCGTCAGCGCCATGTCCATCATCGGCGTCATGGCCACGCGCACGGTCGCGCTCCACTGCATGGGATCGAACCGTGGCGGCTCGAGCAGCTTTTGCTGCGCTTCTTCGAGCACCGAGCGCACCCAGGCGGCGAGGTCGAGCGCGCGGCTGGTCGGAACGAGACCGCGACGGCTGGCGACGAACAGCGAATCCTCCGTGAGCTCGCGCAGCCGGGCGAGCGAGTGGCTGACGGCCGGTTGCCCGAGCCCGAGGCGCTCGGCCGCCCGCGTCACGCTTCGCGCGGTCATGAGGGCGTCGAAGGTCACCAGGAGGTTGAGATCGATGCGACGAAGATCGAAATGCTTCATTCTGGCTATGCACCCTATCGATTGGACTAATGTTAAACGCCGCCTTACGGTCCGGCAATATGAGTTCATGGCGCCATGGGCACGCGGCGATGAGCACAATCGGCAAATGGCTCGTCATGGGCCTCCTCACGCTCCACGGCATGCCGTCGTTCGCGGCGGATTGGCCGACACGAAATGTCCGGATCATTGTCGCCAGCGCGCCCGGCAATTCGATCGATCTCGCGGCCCGCGTGTTCGCCGAACAGCTGACGCGGCGGTGGGAACATCCGATCGTGGTCGATGACCGCCCGGGCGCCGATGGCATTCTCTCCGTCCAGGCGCTCATGCAAGCCCGCGACGACCACACGCTCTTGCTGGCGTTTCCCGGCATCGTGACGGTCGTGCCGCTGTTGCACCGGCAGCTTCCCTACGATCCGTTCGCCGACCTTGTGCCGATAACGTCGGTCGCGCGCGATTTTCTCGCCATCGCGGTGTCCGCGGCGTTGCGGGTGAAGTCGCTCGACGAGCTCGTCGCCGTGGCGCGGTCGCGACCCGGTCAACTCAACTGGGCTACCGCACCCGGGGCGCCCTATCTGACGTTCCTCGAATTCCAGCGGCGTGCGGGCATCAAGCTCGCGCACGTGCCCTACCGAAGCTCGAACCTTGCCTTGCCGGATCTCGTCAGCGGTGAAATCCAGGTCGTGATCGTTCCGCTTTCCGCCGCGCTCCCGTTGGCCCGTGACGGCAAGCTCAAGCTGCTCGCGGTGACGGCGCTGCGGCGCTCGCCGGCCGCGCGTGACATCCCGACGGTCACGCAGGCCGGATATCCGGCGCTCACCGTCGAGGCGCCGCTTGGGCTGTTCGGGCCGAGAGGCATCTCGCGCGATCTGCGCGCGCGCATTGCTGCGGACGTGCGCGCGATCGCGGCCGAACCGGCGATCATGCAGCGCCTCGAATCCGTCGGCATGCTCGCGCAAGCCAGTACCCCCGACGAATACGCCGCCATGTTGGCGGAACAGCGCGCGCGGTGGGCCTCGCTCGCCGAGACCTACGGCGTGCATCCACAGTGACGGCGGCAAGCGGCGCATCCGATCGGCGCGTGCCGGCGCGAAACGCCGAAGCGCACGAGCGCAAGCGCGGCAGCGCGACGAAAGTCGTGATGCTCGGCACCGGAACGCCAGGACCTGACCCGGACCGTTCCGGGCCGGCCACCGCCATCATCGCCGGCGGCACGCCTTATCTCGTCGACTTCGGTCCTGGCGTGGTTCGACGGATGGCCGCCGCCTATCGCGGCGGCATCACGGCGTTCGGATTTGGCGCGACCAACCTGAAGACCGTGTTTCTGACCCATCTTCACGCCGACCATACGGCGGGCTATCCGGACCTGCTGCTCACCCCGTGGATCATGGGACGGCGCGCGCCGCTCGACGTGCATGGCCCGCCGGGGCTCAGGATCATGACGGAGCACGTCCTGGATGCCTGGCAGGCAGACATCGCCGATCGCGTCACGGGCGCCGAAAAGCTTGCGGCCGCGGGCGCGCGGGTGAGCGCGCACGAGATCGAGCCGGGGCTGATCTACGAGGATGCGAACGTCGCCGTCACGGCTTTTGCGGCACGCCACGGCGACATGAAGCCCGCCTTCGGCTATCGTTTCGATACCGCCGACAGGACGATCGTCATCTCCGGCGACACGGCGCCGACCGAGGCCATCGTCGAGCACAGCCGCGGCTGCGATATCCTGATCCATGAAGCCTATTCGCAGGCGACCTACCGCACGGTGACGCCGAAATGGCAGGCTTACCGCCGCGCCCATCACACCTCCTCGCGCGAGCTCGCGGCGATCGCCAACCGGGCAAAGCCGGGGCTGCTGGTTCTCTATCACCGCGCAAGCCCGGGTGCGATTAGACGACCCAATCCGGAGCACACGTTGCTGGATGAGATTCGACAATGCTACCAAGGCGAGGTTGTCACCGGCCACGACCTCGATGTCTTCTGAACGCGCGGACCTCATGCGCGGCAAGTGATCGCGGCTGGCGAGGACGTTGATCTCAACAATGCCGACGCGGGTGTTCTGGCGTAGGCGGTCGAGCGAGGCGAGCGCGTGTTGGCGGCGAGCATGCGAAAATTCGAATGGACGGATACGATCGGCAGATCGGTGTCCGCTTAATCGACTCACATCTTGGTTGGGAAGATATTAAATCGCGCCATCAATCGGTAGCGTGGGGAGTGTGTCATGGTGCAGTCACAAACAATCGTCGCGTCGTCTGAGCTCGCGCAATCACCGGACGTTATCCAGTCGCTCGGGACCATCCGGGACAGAGTCAAACAGCGGTTGGTGACGAAGGTGCCGGAATATCGGGCATTCCAGGCAATCGAAACGTCAATCGCGGAAATCGCCCATATCCAGGACCTCGTCGATCATCTCGAGGTCGGCAAGGCGAAGATCAAGGACCGTCTGATGACGGTTCGCGAATACCGAGCAATACTTGCGGTCGAGAAATCGATCATTGACCTCACCGAGGTTCTCGACGTTTTGGCCGATGCCGCAAAACCCGACGCGACTCCGGCAGCGGTGGTTGCCGCTCCGGCCCTCCGGCGGCTCCGACAGTTCCCGAAATGGCGGCAGCCCTGGAAACGGCGCTAGCTCCGCAAACACCGACCTCCCGGGAGATTGCGGGAGTCCCGCAAGCAGCCGTTGTCGAACCCGCTCCGACCGCCACTGAGGTGGTGCCGGAACTGGCTCTTACGGTGACGTCGTCAGCGCCGTCGCAAGACGCCTCGGCTGCTGTCTCGCTCGAAGAAACAACGGCAGCCCAGGAAGCAGCCATCGTCGAGCTGACTCCGGCCGCCGCCGAGGTGCCGCAGGAAGTGGTTGTTGCCGTTACGCCGTCGGCGCCGTCTGAAGACCGCTCGGCTGCTGTCTCGATCGAAGAAACAACGGCAACCCAAGAAGCAACCCAAGCAGCAGCCGTGGTCGAGCTCATTCCGACCGCCACTGAGGTGACGCAGGAAGAGGCTCTTGCCGTTATGCCGTCGGCGCTGTCGCAGGAGGCCTCGGCTGCGATCGCGACCGAAATTGCGGCAGCCGCCGAGAAGCCTGAACTATCGCCGTTGGCCAGACCGACATCCAGCGACCCTCACGCGGTGCGCGACCCGTCGCAAAATGTCATTGCGCTGGTGCATGATGAGCTGGTGCCGATGACTGAACCCAAGACCGTCGCCGATGGTGATGGGGAGGGGCACGAAAGAGCCAGGGTGGCCTAGCGCTCCTGAGACCGCCTGCGGGCGGCCGCGAGGTAAGAGGGCGACCCGCCTTGTCGGCGGGCGCGTTTGCTCGCAACCGGGCCCGATCGGCTGCGAATGTCGCGTCGGCGCGTGCGGAGGGAGCGCGCGTTCAGGCGGCTTGGCCGGCGCACCAGCCCGACGACCACGCCCATTGGAAATTGTAGCCGCCAAGCCATCCGGTCACGTCCACCACCTCGCCGATGAAATAAAGTCCCGGGACGGCTTTGACCGCCATGGTCCGGGAGTCGAGGCCTTTGGTGTCGACCCCGCCCAGCGTGACCTCGGCGATGCGATAGCCTTCGCTGCCCGCGGGCCGCACGCGCCAGGAATTCACGCTATCGTCGATCCGGCGCAGTGTGGCGTCGGAAAGATCGGCCAGTGTGCCGCCAACCCCTAGTTCCTCGATGATCATGCGCGCCAGCCGCTTGGGCAGGATATTCCGCCAGACAGGTGGAAGGCATTTGCCGTCCGTTCGCCTTGCGCGCCTGCGCAGCACGGCGAAAACATCGATGGACGGCAGCATCGCGATGGTGATGTCCTCGCCTTCGCGCCAATAGGACGAAATCTGCAGGATGGCCGGCCCGCTCAAGCCCCGATGGGTGAACAGGATCGCTTCCGTCGAAGGATACCTGGCCGCAGCTCACACGCGCCGCGACGCCGATGCCCGCCAGCGGCTTGAGCCGCGCCAGCACCCGCTCCTCGAAGACGAGCGGCACCAGGGCCGGCCGTGTTTCGGTCACCGCGACACCGAAGCGCGCCGCGAGCCGGTAACCGAAATCGCTGGCGCCCATTTTCGGAACGGATTTTCCGCCCGTCGCCACGACGAGCGATTGACATTGAATCTGCTCCGAGCCCGAGGACAGCGTCAGCACGAAGCCGGTCTCGGTCCGCTCGACGTTCGCGACCGCGGTTGCCAGTCGCAGCTCCGCGTTGCCCTGTTTGAGCTCGGCCAGCAGCAGATCGATGATCTGCTGCGCCGAACCGTCGCAGAACAGTTGGCCGAGCGTCTTTTCGTGATACGCAACGCCGTAGCGTTCCACCAAGGCGATGAAATCGCCGGCGCCGTAGCGATGCAGCGCGGAAATGCAGAAATGCGGATTGCGCGACAGGAAATTCTCGGGTGCGCAACGCAGATTGGTGAAATTGCATCGCCCGCCGCCCGAGATGCGGATCTTCTCTCCCGGCGCAGCCGCATGATCGAGCACGAGAACCGAGCGGCCGCGCTTGCCGGCTTGCGCCGCGCACATGAATCCCGCCGCGCCCGCTCCGACAACAACGACGTCCCACCAATTCACCAGCGCTTCTCTACTTTTGCGAAGAAAGGCCTTCAGTCGACCGAGACCCCCGCCGCCTTGAGCGGCGCCGCGTTCTTTTCGATCTCGGCACCGATGAAGGTTTGAAAGTAGGCCGTCGAGCGTCGCTCGGGTGCGACCACGTAGGTTCCATTTGTGGCAAGCGCTTGCTGCACGGCTGGCGTTTCCATCGCGGCCACGCTGGCGTCGTGCAGCTTCTTGACGATCGCGGGCGGCGTCGCCTTGGGGACGAGGAAGCCGAACCAGGTCGAGCCTTCGAAATCGACGCCCTGCTCGAACGACGTCGCGACATTCGCAACCGAGGGCAGCCGCGCGCGGCTGAGCACCGCGATGCCCTTGACCAGTTTGTTCTGCAGCGGTGCCGCCGCCGTGCCGCTGATCGTGCAGAAATAATCGAAGTGGCCGCCGATCAGGTCCTGCATCGCAGGCCCCGAGCCGCGGTAGGGGATTTCCTGGATTTTGACGCCGATCAGGTGGTTGAAGAGCTCGCAGTCGATGCCTCCGGTCGAGCCGACGCCGGCGGAACCGAGTTTGACCGTGGCCTGGTTCTTCTTCACGTAGGCGATGAAGTCCGTCAGGTTGTCGGCCGGAAAGTCCTTGCGCGCGACCAGGACCGTCGGCTGGTCCGCCACCAGGACCACCGGCGCCAGATCGGTCCGCAGATTGTAGAGCGGATGCTTGTATAGCGTCATGTCGATGGCATCGGATCGGCTGGCGAAGACGAACGTGTGCCCGTCCGGCTCGGCCCTGACGACGCGGGCGGACCCGACCATGCCGCCGCCGCCCGGGACGTTCTCGACGATCACCTGCTGACCGAGAATTTCGCTCATGCGGCGCGCCATGATGCGCCCCATAACGTCGGTGCCGCCGCCGGCGGCCCACGGCACGACGAGCGTCAGCGGGCGCGTCGGCCAATCCTGGGCCGCGGCCGGGATCGCGCAGATGGGGGCGAAGCAGATCGCCGTCACGGCAGCAAGCATGCGCATCAAGGACATGGTTCCTCACAGGTGTTTTGCATGGCGTCCCGTTGGCGTCCCGTTGGCGTCGCGACAGCGCCGCGGCGCGAGCAAGTCGTCGCGCGATCGCCGTCAACCCGCCGCGGTGCCCACCGCCTGCGGACGCGGCGCCCGCTGCTGCGATTTTTTCATTTTGTAGTACTCGCTCACGGTGATCGGCTCGTATGTCGGCTCGGCGCCCGCCGCGATGCAGGTCGGCAGGCACGACACCGTCGCGTCGTAGTTGGGGTGATGAAAGAACACGACAGAGAGTCGGCGCGATCCGCCCTTGGCCTCTTCGGGCGGATTGGCGACGCGGTGCAACGTCGAAATCCAGCGGTCGTTGGTCCAGCGCGCCATCAGGTCGCCCTGGTTGATGACGAACGAGCCCGGGATCATCGGCACGTCGTGCCAGTTGCCCGCGGCATCGGCGATCTGCAGGCCGCCGACCGTGTCGCCCGGCTTGAGGATCGTGACCGTGCCGTAATCCGTATGCGCCCCGGCGCGCAGCTGCCCCGGCAACGGCGCGACCTTCTGCTGCGGATAAAGCCGCACGTTGAGCCGGCTGATGTGGCGGTCGATCTTGTCGTCGAAATACGTCTCGGGAAGATCGAGCGCCAGTGCCGACAGCCGCATGAGATCCGCCGCCAGGCTGCCCATGCGCACATAGTATGTTGAGTAGAGGTCCCGCAGTGCCGCGGGCCGTTGCGGCCAGCGGTTGCGCGGGATCATGCCCTGCGCGGCTTCGTTGTTGAAATACGCCTCGTCGGTGACGTCGACCTTGGCAATCTGGAAGGTCTCGTTGAGATCGGGCGGCGTGGCCTCGCCGCGCGTATAGGCCAACGCAACGTCGCCGATCGCGGAGTAGCCGACGCCGCCCGGCACCTTGCCGATATGAACCTGCATTTTTTCGCCGAGCGGCAGGTCGAAGAACGCGCGCGACACGGTCTCGACCGCCGCGACCAGGCCGGGGTCCACGCCGTGGCCGACGATCACATAGAAGCCGACCTCGCGGCACGCGCGGTCGAGCTCGCCGGCCACGCGCCGCTTGCCCTCCGGCGTCCCGGCCAGATAGGGCGCGATGTCGATCACCGGGACGAAACCGTCATTGTTCTGCGTCACCGCATCCTCCCGACGGCGCACGCTGCCTTGACGCGCGCCGCGAACGAGCCTGGATGGACGCGGCACGGAACTCGCCCTCGGACCGCGTCCCGGGCCTGCCGAGATCATATCCACGCGCGACGGTGATGCAATCCGACCAGGTTCGGGCTCAGCCAGTCTGCCCTATTCCAAAGTTTGCCCGAAGCTGATGTAGATCATACGCATCGGCGGGAGGACGAAACATGCGGGCCTATCAGTTGCCGAAAGGCGGCGCCGGCATCGACGCGCTGGTCGAGGTCGAGCGGCCCGACCCCAGGCCGGCCCATCGCCAGGTCGTGGTCAAGGTCGCGGCCTGCTCGCTCAACTTCCGCGATCTCGGCATCGTGCGCGGCACCTATCGGGTGCCGGTGCGCGACAACATCATTCCGCTGTCGGACGGCGCCGGCGAGGTGGTGGCGGTCGGCGCCGGCGTGACGCGCGTGAAGACCGGCGACCAGGTCGCCGGCTGCTTCTTCCAGCGCTGGCCGGGCGGCGGGCCGGCGCCCGACGTGCACGCGAGCGCGCTCGGGGGCGGCACCGACGGCATGCTCGCCGAATATGTCGTGCTGGAGGAGGAGGGCGTGGTGAAGATCCCCGCGCACCTGTCGCCGGAGGAGGGCGCCACGCTGCCGTGCGCCGGCGTCACCGTCTGGCACGCCATGATGGAGCACGCCAAGCTCGTCGCCGGCCAGACCGTGCTGCTGCAGGGCACCGGCGGCGTTTCGGTGTTCGGCCTGCAGCTCGCGCACGCCATGGGCATCCGGACCGTGGTCACGTCATCGAGCGATGACAAGCTCGCGCGCGCCAAGCGGCTCGGCGCCGACCATGGCATCAACTACAAGACGACGCCGGACTGGGACAAGGCCGCGATGGACATCACGGGCGGTCGCGGCGTCGACCAGGTGGTCGAGGTCGGCGGCGCCGGCACCTTCGCCAAGTCGTTCGGCGCCATCCGGGTCGGCGGCAAGATCACCATGATCGGCAATCTCTCGGGTCCGGCAACCGAGCTCAACCCCGGCCTGATCATGGCGCGGCGCGCCAACATCCAAGGCATCTCGGTCGGCTCGACGCAGATGTTCGAGGCCATGAACCGCGCGATCGCGGCGAACGGGATCAAGCCGGTGATCGACAAGGTGTTCGGCTTCGATGACGTCAAGGCCGCCTACCGGCACATGGCCGCCGCTGCCCACTTCGGCAAGATCGTCATCCGCGTGGCGGCATGATCCG
>CAVPGG010000072.1:0-50377 GCA_963703755.1 uncultured Pseudomonadota bacterium | reverse complement strand
ACGCATGGCGGAAACCTTGACCGTGAAGCACTCGAATGCGCCGTAATCGGGCCGGGCTGGTGCGGCGGCATCCGCGCCGAGACGCTGGCGAAGTCGGCGCTGTGCAAGAAGCTGCACATCGCCGAGATCCGGCCTGACCGGCTCGCCGAGATCAAGGCGCTGACCAACCCGGCGACCGCGACGCTCGACTACCAGGACATCGTCAAGAACGACGCCATCAAGGTCGTCTACATCTGCACGACGCCGGAGAGCACGCACTATCCGATCACGCGCGACTGCCTGCGCGCCGGCAAGCACGTGCTGCTGGAGAAGCCGATCGCGATGGAGCTGTTCGAGGCCGACGAGCTGATCCAGATCGCGAGGCGCAACGGCGTCAAGTTCACCATCGGCTACTCGCAGCGCTTCAACACCAAGATCGCCTACGCCAAGAAGAAGATCACCGACGGCACGCTCGGCAAGACGGTGTCTGTGATGGTGAGCCGGCATCTGTCGCGCAGCCTCGGCAAGAAGATCGCGGGGCGCTCGCGGCTTTCGCCTGCCGCGATGGAATTGACCCACGACCTCGATTTCGTGTTCTGGCTGCTCGAGCCCGCAAAACCCGTGCGCGTCTATTCGGCGGGTGCGTACGGCTACATGCAAGCGGTCAACGGCTCCTACGACGTCATGTGGTCGACCGTGACGATGGACAACGGCGTCCTGGTGGCGATCGGCGGCGGCTGGAACCTGCCGCCGAGCTATCCGAACTACTGCGCGACCTGGATCGAGATCACCGGCACCGAGGGCTCGCTGTTTCTCGACGACACCCAGCGCGACAACTGGCTCAACACGGTGTCGGAAGGCACACGCTTTCCCATGTCCACCATGCCGGGCGAGCACGTCGACCACGTGTTCGCCGGCCAAATGGGACCGGAAACGCTGCACTTTCTCGAATTCGGTCATCCTCGACCGGCCGCCGATGGTCTCGCCGGAGAGCGCGCGCCGCGTCATGGAATGCTACCTCGCGGCCGACCTCTCGGCCGAGCGTGGCGAGCCAATCGACCTGCCGATGACCAACGAGGCGCTGTCGGGCGTGCAAGATCTCTACAAGCGCTTCCGTACGCCGGTGTGAGGCCGAAGCCGCGCCGCCCGACCATCGCTTGTGGCGGGCATATGTAACATTATAACATTTGAATATGCGATTTCTGCGCCCAACCGTCGCCCTGCTGCTCGCCGCGGCCACATCGGCATGGCCCGCATCGATGCGGGACATGCCCGTCGCGATCGTCGCGGCGGAGAACTTCTACGGCGACGTGGCGGCGCAGATCGGCGGTGCGCAGGTCGAGGTCATTACTATTCTGTCGGCGCCCGCACAGGACCCGCACCAGTTCGAGGCGACGGCCGCGGCCGCGCGCGCGCTCGCGGATGCCGATATCGTGATCCGCAACGGCGCCGGCTACGATCCCTGGGTCGGGACGCTGCTCAAGAGCGGCCCCTCGGCAAAGCGGCAAGTGATCGTGGTCGCCGACCTCATCCACCGCAAGCCGGGCGACAATCCGCATGTGTGGTACGACACCAAGACCATGCGGATGCTCGCCGCCAGGATCGCCGATGACCTCACGGCGCGCGATCCCGACAACAGCGAATATTATCGCCTGCGCCTCAAGGCGTTCTACAACTCGCTCGCGCCGATCGAGGCGCGGATCGGGGCGATGCGAACGAGATATGCCGGCACGCCGGTCACCGCTACCGAACCGATCTTCGGCGAGATGGCGCGGGCGATCGGCTTCGACATGCGCAACATGCGCTTCCAGCTTTCCGTCATGAACGGCACCGAGCCGGGCGCGCACGCTCTCGCCGCCATGCAGGACGACCTCGTGGGCGGCCGGGTGAAGCTCCTCTTCTACAACAGTCAGGTGAGCGACACGTTGACCGAGCGGCTGCGCGCGCTCGCGCGAGCCGCCAAGGTGCCGGTCGTCGGCGTCAGCGAGACCGAGCCGCCCGGCAAATCCTATCAGCAATGGATCGCCGACGCGCTCGACGCGATCGACAAGGCGCTCGCCGGGAGCGGCACGTGAGCGCGATCGCCTGCGAGCACCTCACCCTCGCGCTCGGCGGACGCACGGTCCTCGCCGACGTGAGCTTCACGATCGAGGAAGGCGAGTTCATCGGCGTGCTCGGGCCGAACGGTTCGGGCAAGACCACGCTGATGCGCGCAATCCTCGGCGTGATCCCGGCCGCCGCGGGAAGCGTGCGCGTGTTCGACGCAGCCGTCCGGCGCGGCAATCCGCTCATCGGCTACGCGCCGCAGGTGCGTTCGCCGCTGCTGCAGTCGTGCCTGCGCGGCTGGGATTTCGTCGCGAGCGTCGCCAACGGGCATCGCTGGGGCGTGCCCTGGCACGGCGCCGCGACACGCCATGACATCGACCGGGCGCTGCACCTCGTGGACGCCGAGGACCTGGCGCAGCGGCCGATTGCCGAATTGTCCGGCGGCGAGCGGCAGCGGCTGCTGATCGCGCAGGCGCTGGTCGGCGAGCCACGGCTGCTGCTGCTCGACGAGCCGCTGATCAGCCTCGACCCGCCGCGCCAGCAGACCGTGATCGACATGGTGCGCGACATCGCGGGCCAACTCGACCTCACGGTCCTGTTCAGCGCGCACGAGATCAATCCGCTGCTCGGCGCGCTCGATCGCGTGCTCTACCTCGGCAACACCCACGCCGCGCTCGGCGGCATCGACGAGGTGGTCACCGGGCCGGTGCTCAGCGAGCTCTACGGTGCCGAGATCGAGGTGATCCACCTGCACGGCCGCATCTTCGTGATGTCGCATGGGCATGATCTCGAGCATGTCGCCCATCAGCATGAGCACGGGGATGGGCATGAGCATTGAGCTATCCCAGTCATTGCGAGGCGGCCGCAGGCCGCCGAAGCAATCTCGCGCCGCTTTATTCCGCGGATCGCGATTGCTTCGGCGCGCGACGCGCGCCTCGCAATGACGGGAGGGGCGTCATGATCTTCGCCTACGACTTCATGCTTAATGCATTCGCGGCGAGCGGCATCGTGGCAGTCGTCGCGGGCGCGGTCGGATATTTTCTCGTGCTGCGCGGGCAGACGTTTGCGGGGCACGCGCTGTCGCATGTGGGCTTTGCCGGCGCGACCGGTGCGGCGCTGTTCGACCTGTCACCGCTCGCCGAACTCACGGGCTTCACGCTCGCGGCCGGCATCGGCATGGGATTGCTCGGCGACCGGCTCTCGGGCCGCGACGTCGCGATCGGCATGGTGCTGTCGCTGTCGCTCGGATTCGGCCTGCTGTTTCTGCATTTCTATACCTCGCTCGCGACCCAGGCGAGAGCGGTGCTGTTCGGCAACGTGCTGGCGGTCGACCCGGACACGCTGTCCACACTCGCCTGGCTTGCCGTGATCTGCCTCGCCGGACTGGCGGCGATCAGCCGGCCGCTGGTGTTTGCGAGCCTGCAGCCCGAGCTCGCCGAGGCGAAAGGCGTGTCGCTGCGGCTGATCGGCGTCCTCTTCCTCGCCATCGTCGCGATCGCGGTGGCGGAGAGCGCGCAGATCGTCGGCGTGCTGCTGGTGTTCATCCTGATGGTCGGCCCGGCTGCGGCCGCGCAGCGGCTCACCAGTCGCTTATGGCTTGGCGTGGCACTGTCGGTACTGCTCGCGCTGGTCGATGCGTGGGGCGGGCTGACGATCGCGTTCTACACGGACTGGCCGACGAGTTTCTGCATTACGGCGCTGAGCGGTGCGGTGTATGTCGCGGCGCTGCTGAAGTCGTAGGGTGGGCAAAGGCGGCCGGTGCGCCTGCGTGATTATGTGGCGTCAATCCCGCCGTGCCCACGCGTATCGGCATCCGCGTGGGCACGGCGGAACGAGTGGCGTACCACGAACGAGCCACCTCGGCCGCCTTTGATTTGCCCACCCTACGAAATCAGAGAATGAAGCTCACCGAGCCCAGCATGCCGAGCTCTTCCGCATCCAGGATCGCGCGGCGCTCGGCGATCTTCAGCATGCCGTGCTGGCGCCTGAGCTTGTGGCGGTACTGGCCGACGAACTCCTGGTGCGCGCCGCCGCGGCGGAAGCGGTGGATGGAGAAATTCGCCGAGGCCGCGATGGTGTCGCCCTCGATCGAGGTGATGCGCACATTGGTGATCAGGCGGCGCGTGCGCGAGGGCGGGTATTCGGCATGGCAGTTCGGGTCGTTGAGGCGGATGATGCGCTCGCGCAGGCGCACGATGTCGTCCGCGATGGTGAACAGCGTATAGCGATGATCGGCCTCGGGCTTGTCGTTCGGCGGCACGTAATAGGTCGCGTCGTCGGTGAGCAGCTTGAGCCACATGTCGAGCTGCCAGCCGTCGAGCAGCTCGGCCTCGTAGTAGAACAGGTCCTCGACCTCGGCGCGCGAGACCGCGTCGGTGAAAGGCGTGTTCACGCGGCCTCCTCCATCAGCTCGTTCCAGCGCCGCCAGAAGACACGCAGGTGGCCCTCGTCGGTGTCGAGCTGGTCGTCGTTGCGCGCCATGCCGCGCGAGAGGTCGTTCCACTCGACGTCGCGCCAGGCCGCAAAGCCCTGCTGCACGTTCTCCAGCGCCGCGACGTCATCGGGCGTCGCAAAGCCGCCCGGGCCGTAGAAGGTGAGGAACGCGTGCAGACGGCGCGCGCGCTGCGCCTCGGTCTCCTCGACCGGCCCGAGCGCCCAGGCCGTCACATGCATGCGGTCGGGCGCGACGGGAAAGAAGTTGCGCACCGTGACGGAGGAGCCGTCATTGATGACGAGGTTGGGGAAGACCACGAGGTTGCGGTTGGTATCGGCGACGCGGGCGGCGCGCGCCTCGCCGAGCCGGGCAACCAGCTCGGCGCGGATGGCGTCGATATCGGCCTTGGCGTCCTCGCCGTAGACCGAGATCCAGCGCGCCACCGGGCGGCCGCGGTAGTTCGGGTTGTCGGTCGTCAGATGCCCGTTGCCGAGATCCTTGCCCGATCCCTTGGTGGCGAGCAGCAAACCCGAGCCTTTCGGCGGCGCGATGTTGACGCCGGAGTTGCGCATGTAGTTGAGCCAGGTCGCGTGCGTCGCGACCAGATGGTAGTCGTCGACGCTGTTCTCGACCAGGAGCTTCCAGTTCGCCTTGATGTCATATTCCTGCACGCCCCCGATGATCTCCATGCGGCCGGACGGCGACTGGTCGACGACGAGATCGATGTAGTCCTTGGCGCCGGCAAGGTAGGTGACGAGATCGGGCGCGTCGCGGTCGAAATTGAGGAACCAGAAGTCGCGATAGCTCTCGAGCCGCGGCACCGCGACGAGGCCCATTCTTGTCTTGTCGAAGCTCGGCGGATAGGCCTCCTCGCCCGGCACGTTGCGCAGGCTTCCGTCCACGTTGTAGGTCCAGCCGTGGTACATGCAGTAGAAGTTGCGCGCATTGCCTTCGCGCTCGCGGCACACGGTGGCGCCGCGGTGACGGCAGGAATTGATGAGGCAGCGGACGTCGCCGGCGCGGTCGCGGCAGAAGATGATCGGCCGCCCGGCCGCCCAGCGGGTGCGGAAATCGCCCGGGCTTTTCAGCTCGGAGGCGTGGCCCACATAGATCCAGCAGCGATCGAACAGGGCGCGCTGCTCACGCTCCAGCACCTCGCGCGAGACGAACACCTCGCGCCGCACCTGGAACGACATGGCGCTGCGGTTCTCGACAACCAGGGGATGGTGGCGGCGCGGGTCGGTGCGATCATCCATGCGGGCGGCTCCGTTTGCGCATTTATACCGCAGGCTCCCGCGCCGCGCACCGTGCTACTGTTTCGTCACACCCGACATGACCGGGCGTAGCGGTTCGAAGAACGGCGTCGCTTCGCTCGCCTACGCCCGGCCATCCACGTCTTGCCTGCCGAGGCACCGCTAAGACGTGGATGCCCGCGACAAACGCGGGCATGACGGAGGAGAATGACGCAGGGATGGGAGACGCCGCATGCCGCACGTCTGGAGGATTCTCGCAATCGCCGTCGCGCTCGCGGCAAGCCTGACACTCGCGGACCGCGCCGGCGCGCAGGAGCTCGCGGTCGGCACCATCGGGGCGTCGAGCGACTCGCCGTTCTTCATCGCCGACAAGCGCGGCTACTTCAAGGACGAGGGCCTGACCGTCAAGTTCATCCGCTTCGACTCGGCCGCCAAGGCTATGGCGCCGCTCGGCACCGGCGAGCTTGCGGTCGCGAGCGGCGCGACCTCGGCGGCGCTCTACAACGCCGTGCGCCGCGGCGTCGGCCTGCGCATCGTCGCCGACAAGGCGAAGAACCCGCCCGGCTACGGCTTCGAGGCGCTGCTGGTGCGCACCGACCTGCGCGACGGCGGCAAGATCCGCACGCTTGCCGACTTCAAGGGCCGCAAGGTCGCGATCTCGGCCGCCGGCAACAGCGAGGACTTTCTGGTCGACTACGCGATGCGCAAGGCCGGCATGAGCATCAAGGACGTGGACCCGATCTATCTCGGCTTCCCGCAGCACATCGCGGCCTTCACCAACGCGGCGATCGATGCGAGTCTTTCGGTCGAGCCGAGCATCTCGTCGATCGAGAAAGCAGGCAAGGCGGTGCGCTTCCTCGGCGTCGACGAGTTCTACCCGAACTTTGAGACCGCGGTGGTGTTCTACAGCGAGAAATTCATCAAGGAGCATCCCGATGTGGCGCGCAAGTTCATGCGCGCCTTCCTGCGCGGCGCGCGCGACTACAACGACGCGCTCGAGGGTGACCGGCTCACGGCGCCGGCCGCCGAGCAGGTGATCCCGATCCTCACCGAGTATTCCTTCATCAAGAATCCCGCGGTCTATCGCGCCATCCGCTCGCACTACGTCGATCCGAACGGCGAGCTCAACGTCACGGCGCTCAAGGACGCGTGGCTGTATTTCAAGGACACCAAGCTGATCGATGGGTCGGTGACGGTCGATCAGGTGGTGGACCTGAGCTTTGCGAAATGGGCGGCCGAGCAGCTCGGGCCGTATAAGAAGAAGGTGAAGTAGCGTTACGTTTGGCGTGGCGCTCGTGACCGGGGTTCAACTCGACACTGTGACCTGATGCGTCAGCGTCACCTCGCGGCGCTGGCGGGCGGATTGCTGGATCGCGAGCGCGACCTCGAGCGTGGCCTTGCCCCAGCGGCCGTCGTGCACGGGTGCCTTGCCGGTGGCGATCGCAGCGCGCAGGTCGTCGAGCACGTTGAGGCGGCCGGAATAGCGGCCGCCGTCGCGGAGCGCGATCTCGCGCTTGCCCTCTTCCGAATAGACAAAGACGCCGTCCGCAGACGCGCGCAGGTCGCCCTGCGCGCAGGTCGCGATGGTCACGCCGAAATGCGGCTGGTGCGGCGGCTCGCCCTGATCCGGCGCGCCATAGCCGACGCTCGACGTGCGCAGCGCGGCCTCGGGACCCCTGTGGCCGCGCAGCGCGCGGCGCGAGGCGCCGTGCGCCGGCTGTTTCGTCGAGCCGCGCTCGGACACCCAGAAATGCAGCTCGTCGGAATCGAAGAAGTCGTAACCGCTGTACACGAGCGAGGCGGCGACGCCATTGGCGAACTCGAGGAAGGCCGTGCAGTTCGCCTCGGTCGGCCGTGCCGGATCGAGCACGCCGACCTGCGCGCGCACGCTCTTCACGAGGCCGCCGCCGAGCAGCCGCACGGTGTCGATCTGGTGCGGCACCTGGTTGAACAGGATGCCGCCGCCCTTCGACGTATCGAGCTCCTCGGGCCGGCGCGGGCGATAGAGATAGTTGGTGTAGTTCCACGACGCCACCATGCCGAGCGCGCCGAGCTCGCCCGACGCGATGACGCGGCGCATCTCGCGCACCGCCGAATCGAAGGCGTGGGTATGGCCGACGATGAGATGCACCTTGGCGCGCTCGACCGCCGCAATGATGCGGTCGCAGTCGGCGAGTGTGAGCGCCATCGGCTTTTCCAGGATCACGTGCTTGCCGCGTTCGGCCGCCGCGATCGCGTGCTCGGCGTGGAACTGATGCGGGGTCGCGATGTAGACCGCCTCGACGGCGGCGTCCTCGACGAGCGCGCGCGCATCCGCGTAGGTGCGGGCATTGAAGTCGCGCCCGAACGCTTCGCGCGGCGCCGCCTGCGGATCGGCCGCAGCGTTGAGCACGGTGCCCGGATCGTGCGCGGCGGCGCGCACCATCACGGCGCCGGCCATGCCGAGGCCGATGACGCCGAGGCCGAGCGGACGCTCGCTCATGCGGCGCTGCGGCCGGCCGCGCGGATCGCGGCCCAGACGCTCGCGGCGGTCGCCGGCATATCGATGTGCTCGATGCCGTAGGCCGACAGCGCATCGACGATGGCGTTGGAGATGACCGCGAGCGCCGGCGTGATGCCGGCCTCGCCGCCGCCCTTGACCTTGAGCGGGTTGCCGGCGGTCGGGTCCTCGGCGAGCTCGACCGTGAGGCTCGGCACCATGTCGGCGCGCGGGATGGCGTAATCCATGAAGCTACCGGCGAGCACGTGGCCAGCTTCGTCGTGGGCGGTCGTCTCCATCAAGGCCTGGCCAGCGCCCTGCACGATGCCGCCATGCACCTGGCCGTGCAGGATCAGCGGATTGATGGCGCGGCCCGCATCGTCGACCGAAGCGTAGCGGGTCAGCGTCACGGCGCCGGTCTCGGGGTCGACCTCAACCTCCGCGATGGCGCAGCCGGTCGGGTAGGCCGGGATGCGGCCGTGGAAGGTCTCGTCGTTGGTCAAGGGACGCTTGAGCTCGGCCGGCAGCGGCTCGCTGTCGATCGCGCGGGCCACGTCGAAAATGTCGAGGCGGCGGTTCGACTGCGGCGCGTGGAAGAAGCCGTCGTCGAAGGCAACGTCGTCCGGCTTCACGCCGATGAGCGCGGCCGTCACGGCCCGCGCCTGGGCGACGATCCGCTCCGAGGTGCGCACCAGCAGCGTGCCGGCAAGCCGCATGGAACGGTCCGAGTGCGTGCCGCCGCCGGTCGGCACCACGGCGGTGTCGCCGGTGACGAGCCGCACCTGCGCGGGCGCGACGCCGAGCTGATCGGCCAACACCTGCGCGAAGGTGGTCTCGTGCCCCTGGCCGGTCGATTGCGTGCCGGCGGCCGCCTCGATCACGCCGTCGGTCTGCACGGTGACGCGCACATATTCGACCGGGATGCCGACCGGGGACTCGACATAGTTGGAGAGGCCGATGCCGGCGAGACGGCCGCGCTTCTTTGCGGCGCGCCGGCGCGCCGCAAACCCTTTCCAATCGGCGAGCTCGAGCGCGCGCGTCATGTTGTGGCGGAAGTCACCGCTGTCGTAGGTGAGGCCGGTCGCCGAGCGGTAGGGCAGCTGCTTGCGGCGCACGAGATTGCGGCGGCGCAATTCGGCGCGGTCGATGTCGAGGCGGCGCGCCGCCATGTCGAGCAACCGCTCGATGACAAGATGCGCCTCGGGGCGGCCGGCGCCGCGGAACGGCGCGGTCGGCACCGTGTTGGTGAGCACGCCGCGCACGCGCAGATGGGCGAACGGCACGTCGTAGACGGTCGGCATCACCCGGTAGGCATTGGAGAGCCAGACATATGAGACCGGATAGGCGCCGAGGCCGCCGATATGGTCGACGCTCATTGCCAGGATGCGGCCGTCGCGGTCGAACGCGAGGCGCGCGTGGGTGACGAGGTCGCGGCCCTGGAAATCGGTGAGAAAACACTCGGCGCGGTCGCCGAGCCATTTCACCGGCCGCTCGAGCGCGCGCGCCGCGAAGGCGACGAGGATCGCCTCGGACTGCGGATTGTTGCGCAACCCGAAGCCGCCGCCCACGTCGGGCGTGACGGCGCGCACTTTATCGGTCGCAAGGCCGAGCGAGTCGGCCACATTGGTCTTGAGCCGGTTGGCGCCCTGGCTGCAGGCGAGCGCCGTCACGGAGCCGCTCGCTGCGTCATAAGTGCCGATGGCGGCGCGCGGCTCCATCTGCGCATTGACGATTCGCTGCGAGCGGAACGAATGCGCGACGACGAGATGCGCCTGCTTGAAGGCGGCCGCGAGCGCCGCGGCATCGCCCATCTGCTTGTCCATCGCGGTATTGTGCGGCGCCGCGTCGTGCAGCGACGGCGCGCCCGGCTTGATCGCGTCGCGCACGTCGGTGACGGCACCCAACGGCTCGTATTTAACGACGATGCGCTCGGCTGCCTCGCACGCCCGCTCGGCGCTCTCCGCCACCACCATCGCGACCGGCTCGCCGACGTAGCGCGCGCGGTCGGCGGCGAGCACCGGCTGCGGCATCTCGAACGCGGGCGCGCCCTGCCAGTCGTGGAAAGACGGCTTCTTCACGTCGTGGGCGTCGGCCGGCACCGCGAAGTGCCTGATGCCGCGCCCGCCGGCAGCCGCAAAGTCGGCGGCCGTGTAGATCGCGAGCACGCCCGCGAGCGCGCGCGCCTCCGCGGCCTCGATGCCGAGGATGCGCGCATGCGGGTGCGGCGAGCGCACGAAGGCCGCATAGGCCTGCCCGGGAAACGACACGTCGTCGGTGTAGCGGCCCTGGCCCGTGACCAGCCGCAGGTCCTCGAGACGCGGCATCGGCCGGCCGATATAGGGCTCGCGCCGGTTGCTGCGGGTATCGGACATCGACCGTGAGGTCTCCGTTGTGGCCGCTCAGAGGCTCTCGGGCAGCGGCTGGCCGCGCGTCTCCGGCAGGAACAGGGCGGCGATGAAGCCCACGACGTAGATCAGGCTGATGTACACCGCCGTGTTGCCGAAGCCGAGGCTGCCGATCAGCGTGCCGGCCACCAGCGGCCCGAGAAACGCGATGAAACGCGGCGTATTGAACGCGAACGCCATGCCGGTCGCGCGCACGGGAGTGGGAAACAGCTCCGGCATCCACACCGGCATCCACGAGTAGAGCCCGAGCGTGAAGAAGCCGTTCACGACGGTGACGATCAGCAGCAAGGCGAGGTCATGCGTCCACCAGTACAGCACCGGTGTCATCACGAGGGAGAGGGCGAAGAAGACGAGCGTGACCGGTCGGCGGCCGAACATGTCGGCGAAGAAGCCGAGGGCGATGTAGCCGGCAATCGCCCCCGCATTGTACGCCATGCCCGCGTAGGCGGCCCAGGTGGGGCCCGGGTTGTCCGGCCTTCACGGCGACGGAGGCCACATAAGGCGGAACGAAAGTCGAGATGCCCCACCAGGCGAGCGTGGTGGCAAGCGACATCAGGAACACGAGCAGCAGGCGCAGGCGCAGCTTGGGCTCGGCGACGACCTCGTGCAGCGTGAAGCGCGTCAGCGCCCGATCGGCCGCGTCGAGCGGGAGACCGCCTCGCTTGCGCTCGGTCGCCTCGCGCCGCTGCTGGTGCGTGCGCTCCCACGTCGGCGATTCCGGGATGCCGCGCCGGATCCAGAGCGTGCACAGGCCGGGGATGATGCCGAGCAGGAACATCCAGCGCCAGGAGTTGGGGCCGAGCGCGCCGACATAGACCCAGACCGCCGAGGCGATGAAGAAGCCGATGCCGAGGCCGCACTGCATCAGGCCGGCCCCGCGGCCGCGAGCCTTGTCGGGCCACAGCTCGGCGGTGATCGAGGCACCGGTCGCCCACTCGGAGCCGATCGCGACGCCGACCAGGAAGCGCAGCCCCGCAAACGACATCCAGCTCCACGCCAGCGCGCTCAGGCCGGTCATCAGCGAATAGGCGAGGATGGCGAGGATCATGGTGCGCTTGCGGCCGATGTAGTCGGCGAGGATGCCGCCGATCATGCCGCCGACGCCCCAGCCGAACAGGGTGATCGCGATGATCGTGCCCGCATAGGCCGGGATCTGCGCATACTGGCCCGGCTCGAGGAGCTGGCGCAGCGCGACGCCGACCGTGAGGATCAGTGCATAGACCTCGTAGCCGTCGAACAGCCAGCCCAGGTTGGTCGCGATCAGCGTGTTCCACTGGCTGCAGTCGAGCGACCGGTACCACGGCGTGGACGGCGATGAAGCGGCGGCGTCGACGGCCATCTTGACGATCCTCCCTACGGCAGTTTCTGTCGTTGCGGCGCAGATTAGCAGAACGCCCGTGCGAGACCACAAGGCACGGCGACACTCTGCTCGTGACTTCGTCATGGCCGGGCTTGTCCCGGCCATCCACGTCTGGCTTGCTGCGCATTCGTGAAGACGTGGATGCCCGCATTTGCGGGCATGACGCCGAGCGGGTTAAGACGCGCATAATGCAACGCAAGCACAACAGAGTTATTGTCGCGGGCGGCGGGCCGGTGGGATCGGTCGCGGCGCTGCTGCTCGCGCGCGCCGGCATCCCGGTGACCATGATCGAGCGCGCCGAGGACGTGGTGCTCGACTATCGCGCGTCCACGTTCCATCCGCCGACGCTCGACCTGCTGGAAGAGTTGGGCATCACGGCGGCGCTGGTCGCGATGGGGCTCGTCTGCCCGACGGTACAGGTCCGCGACCGCGAGATCGGCAAGGTCGCGGAGTTCGACGTGACGCGGCTCAAGGACGAGACGCGGCATCCCTATAGGCTGCAATGCGAGCAGTTCAAGCTGGTGGGCTTCGTCTACCAGGAGCTCGCCAAGATCGCCGGCGTCGACCTGCGCTTCGGCCACGACGTGGTGACGATCGCACAGGACGAGCGCGAGGTGACCGTCGAGGCCGAGCATGACGGCGATCTCGTCACGCTCGCGGGCGACATCGTGATCGGCTGCGACGGCGGACGCAGCACGGCGCGCAAGCTGATGGACATCCCATTTCCGGGCCTGACCTATCCGGAGCATTTCCTCGTCGCCGGCACGCGCTTCGACTTCCGCGCCCGCATGCCGGACATTTCCTCGGTCAACTACACGGCCGACCCGGTGCGCTGGTTCATGCTGCTGCAGATCCCCGACATGTGGCGCATTCTGGTGCCGGTGGCGCCGGAGATTTCCGCCGACGACGCGGTGTCGGACGAGAGCCTCCAGTCGAGCCTGCAGAACATCTGCCCGCGGCCCGACGACTACGAGATCGTGGTGCGGGCGATCTACCGGGTGCACCAGCGCGTCGCCGAGACCTATCGGCGCGGCCGCGTGTTTCTCGCCGGCGACGCCGCGCATCTCAACAATCCGCTCGGCGGCATGGAACTCAATGGCGGGCTGCACGACGTGATCAGCCTGACCAACCGGCTGATCGCGTGGTGGCACGGCCGCGCCGACGCGTCGATCCTCGACGGCTACGAGCCGCAGCGCCGGCCGGAGGCGATCAATGCCATCCATGCGATCACGGCGCGCAACAAGAAGCTGCTGGAGGAGCGCGACCCGCAGGTGCGCGCGCGCAACCTCGGCGAGATGCGGGCGATCGCCGCCGATCCCGCGCGCAGCTACCAGTACCTGCTCGATTCGGCGATGATTTCCTCATTGCGGCGGTCCGGGATGATCCGCTAAACCCGCTGGCCACCAAGGACATTGCGGGGCGTGCGAAGCACGCCGGAGCAATCTCGTTCCATCCGCGCATAAATTCGCGGATCGAGATTGCTTCGTCGGCCTTCGGCCTCCTCGCAATGACGCGCGCAAGATTTCACCGACACGGATGCACATGGACACGCACGCGACCGACCATCATCACGCGACCATCCGGGTCGAGGACGACGCGCTGGTGCGTGGGCATGGGCGATTCATCGATGACGACGATTTGGCGAACCGCGTGTTCGGCGTCTTCGTGCGCTCGCCGCATGCGTTCGCGCGCATCAAGTCGATCGACACGGGCGAGGCGGCGGGGGTGCTGGCGGTGCTCACGGCCGCCGACATGAAGGCGGCGGGCGTCGGCAATGTGTCGGCGCATCCGCCGATGCCGGGACGCGGCGGGGCAAAGCTCGCGCTGCCGTTCCGCCCGGCGCTGGCCGACGGCCGCGTGATGCACGTGGGCCAGGCGGTCGCGCTGGTGGTCGCCGGCACGCAGGCGGCCGCGCAGGACGCGGCCGAGAAGGTCGCGGTCGACTACGAGGAGCTCGAGCCGATCGTCGCGGCGGCCGATGCCGTCAAACCGGGCGCGATGCAGCTCTGGCCGGAGGCGGCCGGCAACGTCGCGCTCGACTGGGCGGGGCTTGCCAAGGATCCGGATGCGAATGCGCGCGAGGTCGACGCCATCATCAAGTCGGCCGCCCACGTGGCGCGGCTCACGCAGCTCAACCAGCGCATCTTCCCGGCCACCATGGAGACGCGCGGCGCGACCGCGCGCCACGAGGCAAGCGACAGCTACACGCTGCGCTGCTGCTCGCAGAGTGCCCAGGTGATGCGCGACGGGGTCGCGCCGATCATGGGCCTCAAGCGCGAGCAGCTGCGCGTCATCACCGAGGACGTGGGCGGCGCGTTCGGGCTCAAGACCGGGCCGTATCCGGAATATCCGGCGCTGCTGGTGGCGGCGAAGCATGTGGGCCGCCCGGTGCACTGGATGGCGACGCGCGCCGAGGCGTGCCTCTCGGACAACCAGGCGCGCGACATGCTGACCGAAGGCGAGCTTGCGCTCGACGCCAAGGGAAAATTCCTGGCGCTGCGCGTGCGCAACCTGGTCAATCTCGGCGCCTTCATCGGCCCGGTGGGCGCGCATCTCGCGACCAACAATTTCACGCGCTGCTTCCCGGCGATGTACCGCATCGCGCATCTCGACATCCAGGTGCGCTGCGCCTTCACCAACACGATCCCGACCGCGCCTTTTCGCGGCGCCGGGCGGCCGGAGGCGAACTACATCCTCGAACGGCTGGTGGACGAGGCGGCGCGGCTCACCGGTATCGATCGCGACAAGATCCGCCGGCGCAACCTGATCGCGCCGAAGGAGATCCCGTTCAAGACCGCAGTCGGCACGACCTACGACAGCGGCGATTTTCCCGCCGTGCTCGAAAAGGCGCTGACACTCGCGGACTTCGCCGGATTTTCCAAGCGCAAGCGCGAGGCGCACAAGCGCGGCAAGCGGCTGGGGCTCGGCATCTCGTGCCTGCTCGAGCATTCGGGCGGCACGCCGACCGAAAGCGCAGCGCTCAACTTCACCGAGGACGGCAAGCTGATGGTGGTGCTCGGCGTGCATTCGACCGGGCAAGGGCACGCGACCGTGTACAAGCGCCTCGCGGCCGAGCGGCTCGGCATTCCGGCGGAGCGCGTGTTCGTGCGCCAGGGCGACAGCGCGCTCGGCGTCGGCAATGGCGCCTCGGTCGGCTCGCGCTCGACCATGACGGCCGGCACCGCGCTGGTGCGCACGGCCGAGACGCTGATCGAGAAGGGCAGGAAGATCGCCGCCAACGTGCTGGAGGCGGGCGAGCAGGACATCGTCTATCGCGACGGCAGCTTCGCGGTGACCGGCACCGACCGGCGCGTCGGCCTGTTCGAGCTCGCACGCGAGGCGGCGGCACGCAAGAAGCGCGGCGAAATCGCCGAGAGCCTCGACACCAGGCAGAGCGCCGACACGCCGCAGACTTTTCCCAACGGCTGCCACATCGCCGAGGTCGAGGTCGATCCGGCGACCGGCGAGACCCAGGTGCTGAGCTACACGGCGGTCGACGACGCCGGCAACATCATGGACCACACGCTGATCGAGGGGCAGGTGCATGGCGGGGTCGCGCAGGGGCTCGGCCAGGCGCTGCTCGAGCACGCGGTCTACGACAAGGGCAATGGGCAGCTGTTGAGCGGCTCGTTCATGGACTACGGCATGCCGCGCGCCACCGACATGCCGGCGTTCCGCATCGCCGACGTGATCGTGCCCGCGACCACCAACCCGCTCGGCGTCAAGGGCGCGGGCGAAGCCGGCACGACCGGCTCGCTCGCCGCCGTGATGAACGCGATCGCCGACGCGGTGCCGCGCGCCGCGCACATGGACATGCCGGCCACGGCCGAGAAGGTGTGGAAGGCGTGCCAGGCGGCAGAGCACTAGAGGCAACTCAAACTCAGCCGTCATCGTCCGCGCAAGCGGACGATCCAGTAGCCACCGGCCCGCGTGACGGGCGCGCTTATCGCGCCACAATTACCGCCTGTGGTTACTGGATTGCCCGCTTTGCGCGGGGCATGACGCCGTCGAGAATGGTTGGTGGAAATGTTGTGACGGCGCGAATTTCCCGGCAATATCCGCGGCATGTTGCCAGGAGCCGTGCCCCTTCGTCCGGTCGAGAATGCCGTCGCGGCAGTGCGGCCCGCCATACGGATTCGCGATCTCAGCAAGACCTTCGGCACGCTGACCGCGGTCGACCGCGTCTCGCTCGACATCGCGCCGGGCGAGTTCTTCACGATCGTCGGCCCGTCCGGGTGCGGCAAGACGACGCTGTTGCGCATCCTGGCGGGGCTAGAGACCGCGAGCGCGGGGTCGATCGAGATCGACGTGCCGACCGGTTCCCGGCAGCCGGACAACTCGATGGTGTTCCAGGGCGACTCGATCTTCCCATGGATGACGGTGTGGCAGAACGCCTCCTACGGGCTGCGCATGCGCAAGGTGCTGCCGGCCCACATCAAGGAGACGGTCAGCTACTATCTCGACCGCACCGGGCTCGCGCGCTTCGCCAGCTACTATCCGCACCAGCTCTCAGGCGGCATGCGCCAGCGCGTCGCCATCGCGCGCGCCTTCGCGAACGATCCGCATATCCTCCTGATGGACGAGCCGTTCAGCGCGCTCGACGCGCAGAACAAGCTGCTGCTGCAGGAGGAGCTGCTGCACATCTGGGATGAGCACAAGAAGACCGTGGTGTTCATCACCCACAGCGTCGACGAGGCGGTGCTGCTCGGCGACCGCGTGATGGTGATGACGGCGCAGCCGGGCCGGCTCAAGCAGTTCGTGCCGGTCGGACTGGCGCGGCCGCGCGACATCATGGAGCTGCAGGGCGCGCCCGTATACGGCGAGCTGGTGCACCGCATCTGGTCGAGCCTGCGCGACGAGGTGCAGCGGGCGCGCGAGATCGAGGACAGGATGAGGAGCAAGCCATGAGGAGTGCGTCGTGAGGAGCGCGTCATGAGCGTCGAGCCTGTCGCCGCCGCGCTGCCCGAGCAGCGCGAGCTGTCGCTGCGCGACCGCGACCGCATCCTGAGCATCGCGTCGCCGATCGGGCTGCTGCTGGTGTGGGAGATCGCGGCGCAGACGAACCTGATCGACACCCGCTTCTTCCCGGCGCCGTCGAGCATCCTGGCGCTGCTGGGAAAGATGCTTTGGTCGGGAACGCTGCTGACCGAGACCGGCGCGAGCCTGCTGCGGCTGTTTTGGGGCACACTGTTCGGCGGCGTGCCGGCGCTGGTGCTCGGCATCGCGATGGGGTTGAGCCGCACGACCCGCGCGCTCATCGAGCCGTTGATCGCCGCGACCTACCCGATCCCGAAAAGCGCGATCCTGCCGCTGGTGCTCCTGATCTTCGGGCTCGGCGAGTCCTCGAAAGTGTTCATGGTGGCGGTCGGCGTGTTCTTCCCGCTCGCCATCAATGCCACCACCGGCGTGCGCGAGATCAACAGGATCTATCTCGACGTTCGGCCGCAACTACAAGGCGGACCGCTGGAACACGTTCTGGACGATCGCGCTGCCCGGGGCGCTGCCGACGATCGTGACCGGGTTCAAACTCGGCGTCGGCATCGGCCTGATCCTGATCGCTATCGCCGAGATGAACGGCGCGAAGAACGGCCTCGGCTTCATGATCTGGAGCGCATGGGAGATCTTCGATGTCGAGCAGATGTATGTGGGCCTGTTCATGTTCGGGCTGATCGGCATCACGCTCTCGGTCGCGCTCAACGAGCTCGAGCGCGTCATCATTCCGTGGAAGGCGACATGAGCGTCATCACCTCCCTCGACGAAGCGCTCGGCGCCATCACGGACGGCTGCCTGCTGGCGGTGCCGCGCGAGGTCGCGGGCGTGCCGATGGAGGCGACGCGGGCGCTGGTGCGACGCGGCGTGAAGCGGCTGCACCTCGTCGCGCTGCCGACCTCGACCTTGCAGGCCGATCTACTGATCGGCGCCGGCGCGATCGAGACGCTGGAAACCTCCGCCGTGAGCCTCGGCGAGTTCGGCCCGGCGCCGCGCTTCACCGACGCGATGGTCAACGGCCGCATCCGCATGCTCGACGCCACCTGCCCGGCCCTGCACGCGGCATTCCAGGCGGCCGAGAAAGGCGTGCCGTTCATGCCGCTGCGCGGCATCCTCGGCTCGGACGTGCTCAAGTTCCGCCCGGACTGGCGCGTGATCGACAACCCGTTCGCCAATTCGGATCCGATCGTGCTGCTGCCGGCGATCAAGCCCGATGTTGCACTGATCCACGCGGCGATGGCCGACCGCGCCGGCAATGTGTGGATCGGCCGGCAGCGCGAGCTCGCCACCATGGCGCATGCGGCGGCGAAGACCGTAGTGACGGTGGAGCGGATCTTTGACGGCGACCTGCTGGCCGATCCGGTGCTCGCCGCGGGCGTGCTGCCCGGGTTCTACGTGGAGCGCATCGCGGTGGCGCAGAAGGGATGCTGGCCGCTCGGGCTGCCGGATCATTACGCGGCGGACCTGGGGCATCTCGCGGAATACGCGAAGATGGCGGCAACGGCGGACGGGTTTGCGCGGTATCTCGACGAGTACGTGCATGCGCGCAGGGCGGCGTAATTCTATGGCCACATGCACGGCGGGTGCGCCCTCTCCCCCGCTTGCGGGGGAGAGCCGGAGAGGGGGAAGCCGCGTGCTCAGTGCCTGTGGCTTCCCCCTCCCCGCGCTCCCCCGCAAGCGGGGGAGGGAGCGCCAGCGCTGCGGCAAGCGGCGCTAGGCCATGGACGCGACTTTCCGCACCGAAGAGCTGCTCGCCGATGTCATCGCTCGACTCATCGGCGACGTGCGCCATGTGGCGGTGGGTAATGCCTCGCCGATTCCCGCAACCGCAGCGCTGCTGTGCCGGGCGCGCGGCAACGGGCGGCCGTATGTGTCGCTGCTGCAGAGCCGCAAGCACAACTTCTTCACCGACGGGGGAGGCGAGCTGTTCGACTGCGCCGGCCAGGGGCGCGTCGACGTATTCTTCCTCTCGGGCGGCGAGATCGACGGCGAGGGCAACATCAACCTGGTGAGCATCGGCGAGCATGACCATCCCAAGGTGCGCTTTCCCGGCTCGTTCGGCTCGGCGCATCTCTACTACGTGGTGCCGAAGGTAATCCTGTTTCGCACCGAGCATTCGCGCCGCACCCTGGTGCCGCATGTCAGCTTCGTCAGCGCACCCGGCGGCAGCCCGGACAATGTCTACCGGCCGGGCGGGCCGATCGGGCTCGTGACCAATCGCTGCGTATTCGGCTTCGACAAGACGCGGCGGCGCTTCCGGCTCGACAGCGTCCATCCCGGCCATACGGTCGACGAGGTGATCGAGCATACCGGCTTCGACTTCGACCGGCCCGCGTCCGTGCCGCAGACCGAGCCGCCGTCCGACGATAGCCTGCGGCTCATGCGCGAAGTCGTGGCCCCGGAGCTTGCCGAGGTCTATCCGCAATTCGCGGCGGCGGTTTTCGGACAAACCGGCGCGCGATCCGCCTGACGATTCGCCCCGATTCGCGTTATCATAGGCGTCATCGTCGAGGCGCCTGCCGGGGTTAACGAGGAATTCGGTGCCGAAGGTCGATCGCCGCGCTTTTCTGCTGAGCGCTGCCGCGGCTGGCGGCGCATTGACGCTCGGCTTCGGCGTTCCGTTCGGAGGATCGGCGCAGGCGGCCGGCGAGCCGCCCGAGATCACCTGCTGGATCGTCATCGCGCCGGACGATCGCGTGACCATCCGCATCGCCCGCTCCGAGATGGGCCAGGGCATCTTCACGGCGCTGCCCATGCTGGTCGCCGAGGAGCTCGGCTGCGAGTGGCGCAGGGTCGGCGCCGCATTCGTCGCGCCCGAGGAGAACCTGCGGCGCAAGCGCATCTGGGGCGACATGTCGACCGGCGGCAGCCGCTCGATCCGCGCCTCGCAGGAGGCCCTGCGCAAGGCCGGTGCGACCGCACGCGAGATGCTGATCGCGGCGGCCGCCGCGCGATGGGATGTCGCGGCGGCGGAATGCTTAGCGCACGACAGCGTCATCACGCACCGGCCGAGCGGGCGCACGCTGCGCTTCGGCGAGATTGCGGCGAGCGCCGCTGCGGTCGCGCCGCCGAGATCCGTGCGGCTGAAGGAGCCGCGCGACTGGACGCTGATCGGCACGCGGCGCAAGCGGCTCGAGGTCGCCGACAAGGTGACCGGCAGGCCGATCTACGCGATCGACGTGCGGCTGCCCGGCATGCTCTACGCGGCGCTCGCCCAGTGCCCGGTTTTCGGCGGCAAGCTCGCGTCCGTCGACGACGCAGCGATCGCGGCCCGCAAGGGCGTGCGGCAGGTGGTTAAGTTCGACGGTGCGGTCGCCGTGGTGGCGGACAGCTGGTGGCAGGCCAAGACGGCGCTCGATGCCATGCCGATCGGGTGGGACGGTGGCGCGAACGCAGACGTCTCGAGCGAGTCGATCGCCGCGATGCTGCGCGCCGGTCTCGATGCCGCGGATGCGGGCGTTGGCCGCGAGCAGGGCGACGTGACGGCGGGCCTCGCGCAAAGCGCGACCCGGCTCACGGCCGAGTATCACCTGCCGTATCTGGCGCACGCGACGCTCGAGCCGCAGAACTGCACCGCGCACCTGGTGGACGACCAGGTGGATATCTGGGTGCCGACCCAGCATGGCGAATCGGCGCTCTCGGTCGCGGCGCAGGCGGCCGGCGTGCCGCCCGCCAATGTCCGGGTGCACAAGATGATGCTGGGCGGCGGTTTCGGCCGACGCGGCATCGTGCAGGACTTCATCCCGCATGCCGTGAAGGTCGCCAAGGCGGCCGGTGCGCCGGTGCAGACCATCTGGTCGCGCGAAGAGGACATGCGGCACGACTACTACCGGCCGACCATGATGGCACGCATGACGGCCGGCCTCGACGCGGCCGGCGTGCCGCAGGCCTGGCACGTGCGGCTCGCCGGCAACTCGATCATCCACACGCTGTTTGCGGGCGGCTCCTACGGCGGCGGCGTCGACCGGCAGGCGCAGGAGGGTTTCACGGAGGACATGCCCTACGACGTTGCCAACTATCGGGTCGACTTCGTCGAGCGTAACGCGCATGTGCCGGTCGGTTTCTTCCGCGGCGTGAGCCACACGCAGAACTGCTTCTTCAAGGAGAGCTTCATCGACGAGATGGCGCACGCGGTGCGCCAGGACCCGTACCAGTATCGACGGCGGCTGATCGGCCGGCATCCGCGCGCGCAGAAATTCCTTGGCGTGCTCGATGCCGCCGCGCAGAAGGCGCGCTGGGACGAGCCGGCAGCGGCCGGCATCCACCGCGGCATCGCGGTCGAGCAGGTCGACGAGGCATACATCGCGGCGGTGGCGGAAATCTCCGTGAGCGCCGACGGCACGCTCAAGGTGCATCGCTTCGTCTGCGCGATCGACTGCGGCCACGTGGTCAATCCGATGACCGTCGAGATGCAGATCGAGAGCGGCATCGCGTTCGGGCTTACGGCTACGCTCTATGGCGAGATCGGCATCAAGGACGGGCGGGTGCAGCAGGGAAATTTCGACGACTACCGGATGCTGCGGCTTGCCGGGATGCCGCGAGTCGACACCGTGCTCGTTCCATCGGGCGGGTTCTGGGGCGGCGTAGGCGAGCCGCCCTCTGCGATCGTCGCGCCGGCGCTGTGCAATGCGATCTTCGCGGCGACGGGCCGGCGCATCCGTTCGCTGCCCCTCATGCGCCACGATTTACGCAGGATTTGAGCGAGGCGGGCGTTTGACCGGTCACACGCGAATGTGACGCAGGGGTCTTTTTAGAGCCACTCAAATCAAGATATGATCCCGCCCCCAATGCCGCATGTGGCGGCGAATGCCCACCCGCTGCGACGGTCCGGCGTGACCCGTAAACGGTGACCAGGAGGAACGCATGATAAAACTCACCATCAACGGCAAGACGCACGAGGTGGATGTCGAACCCGATACGCCATTGCTGTGGGTCATTCGCGACACGATCGGGATGACCGGCACCAAATACGGCTGCGGTATCGCGCAATGCGGCGCCTGCACGGTGCATCTCGACGGCCAGGCGGTGCGCTCCTGCGGTCTCGCGGTGAGCGACGCGGCGGGCAAGAAGATCACCACCATCGAGGGGCTCGCCGACAACGGCAAGCTGCACAAGGTGCAGCAGGCGTGGATCGACAACGACGTGCCGCAATGCGGCTACTGCCAGAGCGGCATGATCATGGCGGTGGCGGCGCTCTTGCAGGAGAAGCCGAAGCCCACCGAGGCCGACATCGACAATGCGATCACCAACATCTGTCGCTGCGGTACCTACCAACAGGTTCGCGCCGGCATCCACGCCGCGATCGCCAACGCTTGAGCCGGGAGGATGCCATGAACTTCGTACCCAAGATGAATCGCCGCTCCTTCGTGCTCAGCAGCGCCGCCGCGGGCGGCGGGCTCGCACTCGGATTCACCCTTCCGCTCAGCGAGGCGGAGGCCGCGGACAGCTCGCCGGAGGTCAACGCCTGGGCCGTGATCCGGCCCGACGAGACCGTCGTCGTCCGCATCGCCCGCTCCGAGATGGGCCAGGGCACGCTCACGGGCCTCGCCCAGATGGTCGCCGAGGAGCTCGGCGCCGACTGGTCGAAGGTCACCTACGAATTCCCGACGCCGGGCGAGAACGTGAAGCGCAAGCGCGTGTGGGGCGACTTCTTCACCGCCGGCAGCCAGGGCATCCGCTCGTCGAACCAGATCGTGCGCAAGGGCGCCGCCGCCGCGCGCATGATGCTGGTCTCGGCCGCTGCCGCCGAATTGAAGGTGCCGGCCGCCGAGCTCACCGTCGCCAACGGCGTGATCTCGCACAAGGGGTCGGGCAAGACGGTCACGTTCGGCAAGGTCGCGGCTGCGGCCGGGCAGCTGCCGCCGCCGGCCGATGCCGACATCAAGCTCAAGGACCCGAAGGACTGGCAGATCATCGGCCAGCCGAAGAAACGTCTCGACACACCGGTCAAGGTCAACGGCGCCGCCATCTACGGCATCGACATCCGCCTGCCCGGCATGCTGTACGCGGCGATCAAGGCCTGCCCGGTGAACGGCGGCAAGCTCCAGAGCTATGACGAAGCCAAGATCACGAGCCGCAGGGGCGTGAAGAAGGTCGTCAAGCTCGAGGACAATGCGGTCGCCGTGATCGCCGACAGCTGGTGGCGCGCGAAGACTGCGCTCGACGCGATGCCGATCACCTGGGACAACGGCCCGAACGCCAAGGTGTCGAGCGCCTCGATCGCGGCCTGGCTCAAGGAAGGCCTCGATGCCGACCAGGCGCTGGTCGGCAACAAGACCGGCGACGCCAAAGACGCGCTAGCGAAGGCAACCAAGAAGGTCGAGGCAACGTACGCCTATCCGTACCAGCACCACGTCACCATGGAGCCGCAGAACGCCACCGCGCGCTACACCGACGACAAGTGCGAGGTTTGGACCTCGACGCAGAACGGCGAGGCCGCGCTCGCGCTCGTGTCGGAGACGAGCGGCCTGCCGATCCCGAAATGCGAGGTCTACAAGACCTTCCTGGGCGGCGGCTTCGGCCGGCGCTCGACCTCGCACGACTACGTCAAGCAGGCGGTGCTGATCGCCAAGCAGATGCCGGGCACGCCGATCAAGCTCTTGTGGACGCGCGAAGAGGACATGATCCACGGCTGGTACCACCCGGTCACGCAGTGCAAGCTCACGGCCGGCTTCGACGAGAACAAGAACCTGACCGCGATGCACATCCGCATCTCGGGCCAGTCGATCCTCGCGACCGTCGCGCCGGCGCGCATGCAGGAAGGCCGCGATCCCGCGACCTTCTCGGGCCTCTACCCAGGCGGCCCGGAAGCGGCGTTCGGCTACGACGTGCCGAACGTGCTGGTCGACCACTCGATGCGCAACCCGCACATCCATCCGGGCTTCTGGCGTGGCGTGAACATCAACCACAACGCCATCTACCTCGAATGCTTCATGGATGAGCTGGCGAAGGAGATGGGCGTCGACGCGCTCGAGTTCCGGCGCAAGAACATGGCGAAGCATCCGAAGCACCTAGCCGTGCTCAATGCCGTGGCCGAGAAGATCGGCTGGGGCACGCCGGCGCCGGCCGGCATCCACCGCGGCCTTGCCCAGCACATGGGCTTCGGCAGCTATATAGCGGCCGCGGCCGAGGTCTCGGTCGAGGGCAAGAAGGTGAAGGTCCACCGCATCGTCGGCGCGACCGACCCGGGCTATGCCGTCAACCCAGCGCTGATCGAGCGGCAGATCTCCGGCTCGTTCGTCTACGGGCTCACGGGCCTGTTCCTCGGCGGCAACACCGTCAAGGACGGTCGCATCGAGCAGGAGAACTTCGACACCTACGACATGATGCGGCTCGCGCAGATGCCGAAGGTCGAGTCGATCGTGATGCCGTCGCACAGCGGCGTGTGGGGCGGCGTCGGCGAGCCGACCATCTGCGTCGCACCACCGGCGGTGCTCAACGCGATCGCGGCCGCCACGGGGACGCGCTACCGCACGTTCCCGCTGCGCGATCACGGGCTGACGCTGGCGTGACGAAGAACGGGACGGCGGCGGCTGAGCCGCCGCCTCCCTATTTTGGCAGGGGAATGCCGATGGCACGCACCCTGATCGACCGACGCAGATTCCTCAGCACCACAATGGCGGCCGCAGCGGCCGCCATTGCGTCTCCGCATGTCCGCGCGCAGGGTACCGGCCCGCGCGTCGTCGTGGTGGGTGGCGGCTTTGGCGGCGCGGCATGCGCGCGTGCGCTGCGCAAAGCCGATCCGCGCATCGCGGTCACGCTGGTCGAGCAAAGCCGCACCTACACGGCAAGCCCGATGAGCAATGCGGTGATCGCGGGCCTGCGCGATCTCCCGGCGCAACAGTTCGGCTACGACAAGCTCGCGCCTGGCGGCATCAAGGTCGCCCTGTCCGCCGCGACGGCGATCGATCCGCGCGGACGCAGCGTGACGCTCGCCGACGGCAGCAAACTCGCCTACGACCGGCTGGTGGTCTCGCCCGGCATCGATTTCCACTGGGGCGCGATCCCGGGCTATGACGAGGCGGCCGCGGCGACGATGCCGCATGCGTACAAAGGCGGCGACCAGATTGCGCTGTTGCGGCGCCAACTCGAAAGCATGGAGGACGGCGGCCTCGTCGCGATCTCGGCGCCGGTCAACCCGGCGCGCTGCCCGCCAGCGCCCTACGAGCGCGCAAGCCTGATCGCCTGGTATCTCAAGCGCAACAAGCCGCGCTCGAAGATCGTCATCCTCGACGCCAAGGACAACTTCGCGATGCGCGAGCTGTTCGAGGAGGGCTGGAAGGCGCTCTATCCGGGGCTGATCGAATGGACCCCGGTCGGCTCGAGCGGCCTTGTCACCTCGGTCGACGCGAAGACGCGCACGCTCTCGACCGACTTCGACAAGTACAAGGCCGCGGTTGCCAACGTGATCCCGCCGCAGAAGGCGGGGCATGCGGGCGAGCTCGCCGGCGTCGCCGACCGCACCGGCTGGTGCCCGGTCGATCCGACGACCTTCGAATCGAAGCAGCAGCCGAACATCCATGTGATCGGCGATGCGGCGATCGCGGGCGCGATGCCGCGCGCGGCCTCGGCCGCGCAGGCGCAGGCGCAGATCTGCGCCGCCGCGATCGCGGCGCTGTTCGCTGGCAAGACCCCGGCGGCGCCGACGCTGCGCAGCTCCTGCTTCAGCCTGATCGCGCCGGACTATGCGATCTCGCAGCGCAGCACCTTCCGGCCCGCCAACGGCCAGTACGAAGAATCGCCGCCCGGCATCGTGGTGAGCCCGCGCAATGCGGCGGCCGCCGTGCGCAGCGGGGAGGCCAAGGAAGCCGACGCGTGGTTCGCCGAGATCACGGCCACGGTGTTTGGATGAAGGCGCGGGCGGCGTTGGCGGCGGCGGCCTGTTGCGCGCTCGCGGCCGGCGCGCCGGCGCGGGCGGACGCGCTGCGGCCCTACACGATCGTCGGCGACGCAATTCCGGCCTCGCTGACCGGCGCTAAGGGCGACCCCGTGCGTGGTCGCGCGATCGTGACCAACCGTAGCGTCGGCCTGTGCCTGCTATGCCACTCGGGACCCTTCCCGGACGAGCGGTTCCAGGGAAACATGGCGCCGGACCTCAAGGGCGTGGGCGCGCGTTGGTCGGAGGGCGCGCTGCGGCTGCGCCTGGTCGATGCCCGCCGGCTCAACCCGGCAACCATCATGCCGCCCTACTACGTGGTCGACGGCATGAACCGGGTGGTGCCGTCGCTGCGCCGCAAGCCTATATTGTCGGCGGAGCAGATCGAAGACGTGGTCGCATTCCTGGCGACCTTGAAGGATTGAGGATCATGCGGAGATTGGCGGGAGATTGCCATGAACCTTGACCGCATTGGCACGACCCGACGTGGGATCCTGCTCACGGGCGCGGCCGGCCTCGGCGCGGCGCTGATCAGGATCGAGCCCGCGGCCGCGACGCCCGACACCATGCAGCGGGCGATCCGCCGGGTGGTCGGCGAGGCGCCGATCAAGAAGGGCAAGGTCACGCTCGACGTGCCGGCGCTGGTCGAGAACGGCAACTCGGTGACGCTGACGATCGAGGTCGCAAGCCCGATGACCGCAAAGGATCACGTCAAGGCGATCCACGTGTTCAACGAGAAGAATCCGCTGCCGAACGTGATCAGCGTCCATCTCGGGCCGCGCTCGGGCCGGGCGAAGATCACCACCCGCTTCCGCCTCGCCGATACGCAGACGATCCTGGCGATCGCAGAGCTGAGCGACGGCACGTTCTGGTCCGCCTCGGCGGACGTGATCGTCACACTGCAGGCCTGCTTGGAGAGCCTCGACTGATGGCACGCGCCCTCATCAACGTGCCGCCGAAAGCCGCGCGCGGCCAGATCATCGAGATCAAGACGCTGATCTCGCACATGATGGAGACCGGCTTCCGCCACGACAATGTCGGCAAGCCGATCCCGCGCAACATCGTCACCCAGCTCACCTGCACGTACAACGGCGAGGAGATCTTCCGCGCCGACCTCCATCCGGCGATCGCTGCCAACCCGTTCATCACTTTCTCGACGATCGCGACCGAGAGCGGCACCATCGCGTTCGAGTGGATCGGCGACAACGGCTTCCACGAGACCGCGAGCGCGAAGATTTCGGTCGAATGATGATTCCCTCTGCCCAACATTCTGCCGTCATCGCCCGCGCAAGCGGGCGATCCAGTACGCCGTGACGGTTCTTATTGGCGGCGCTGTGCACCACGTCTCCCGGCGGTGGTTACTGGATGGCCCGCTTTCGCGGGCCATGACGGCTCGATTGTTTGTCGCGCTCCTTGCACTGTTCACGCTCTCTGCCGCCGATATCCCGCCGGAGCAGCGGCGCTCGGGCTACGCGGATTCTCGGGCCCCAGACCAAGGCGATGGAGGACGACGACACGGCCAATCCGGCGATGCTGTGGGTGCTCGACGGCGAGGCGCTGTGGAACGCCAAGGCGGGCAGCGCTCAAAAGTCCTGTGCCGATTGTCACGGCGACGCGGCGCAGAGCATGAAAGGCGTGGCGGCGCGCTATCCGGCGTTCGACGCCAAGGAGAACCGGCCGGTCGATCTCGAGCAGCGCATCAATCTGGAGCGGCGCGACAAGCAGCAGGCGCCGCCCCTCGCCTTCGAGAGCCACGATCTCTTGGCGCTCGCCGCCTACGTCGGCAATCAGTCGCGCGGGATGCCGATCGCGCCGCCGGATGATCCGCGCCTCAAGCCGTTCATCGCGCAGGGGCGCGCGCTGTTCGAGGCGCGCCAGGGCCAGATCAACATGTCGTGCGCGCAGTGCCACGACGACAACTGGGGCAAGAAGCTCGCCGGCAACATCGTGCCGCAGGGCCAGCCGACCGGCTATCCGATCTATCGCCTCGAATGGCAGAGCCTCGGGTCGCTGCAGCGGCGGCTGCGCAACTGCATTGTCGGCATGCGGGCAGAGCCGTATGAATTCGGCTCGGCCGAATACGTCGCGCTGGAGACCTTCCTGATGCAGCGCGCTGCCGGGCTTAAGATCGAGACGCCGGGCGTGCGGCCGTGAGAGCGGGCATGTAGGATGGGTTGAGTGCAGCGAAACCCATCGCTCCGATCGCAAAAGATGATGGGTTTCGCTTCGCTCGACCCATCCGGCCTGATGTGTCTCGATCCCGCCTGCGCATGCTCGTAGCTCCGACCGGCGCGCATGGACACGCTCCGTTCGCGTCGATAGCCTTCGACGGAAAGTCATAGCGGCGCTGGAGGCCGTCATGTCGCAGCAATCGCCGGCAGCGGCGGGCACGAGCGGGCGGATGTGGGCAATTGCCGTATGGTCGCTTTATCTCGCGTCCTACCTCACGTTGGCGCTTACCTCGATCGTCGGGCTCATCATCGCTTACGTGAAGCGCGGCAGTCTCGCCGGCACGCCGTACGCGTCGCACATGACGTCGGCGATCTGCACCTTCTGGATCAGCCTGCCGATCGGCCTCGTCGGAATTGCGCTGCTCATCGCCGGCCACTTTCTGGCGATTCTCGTCGTGCTCGGCGCCGTCGTCCTCGGCCTGCTGACCCTGTGGCAAATCTTCCGCGCCTTTCGCGGCTTCGCGCGCGCGGTGGACGACGAGCCGATCGACAACCCACACGGTTGGCTGTGAGATGCGGCGCCGAGATATGTTGCAGCGTGCGGCGATGGCGGCCGCCGGCGCAATGATGGTGGGGCGCGCCCACGCGCCAGCGTTTCCACGCAAGCCGCTGCGCCTGATTGTCGGATTCCCGCCCGGCGGACCGAACGACACCCTGGCGCGGCTGATGGCCGGCTGGCTCGCGCCGCGGTTGGGCCAGCCCGTTGTGGTCGAGAACCAGCCGGGCCATGCCGGCAATGTCGCAACCGCCGCCGTCGTGCATGCGGCGGCCGATGGCCATACGCTGCTGCTGGTCGGCCCCGCCAATGCGATCAGCGCGTCGTTGCCCGAGAAGCTCGACTTCGTCTTCCCGCGCGATATCGCGCCGGTCGCCGGCATCACGCGCGAGCCGCTGGTGTTGCTGGTGCACCCGGCCGTGCCGGCGCGAAGCGTGGCGGAGCTGATCGCCTATGTGAAGGCCAATCCCGGCAAGGTGCGCCTGGCGTCGACCGGCGCGTGGAGTGCGCCGCATGTGACCGGCGAGCTGTTTCGCATGCTGACCGGCGTCACGGTCGAGGTCGTGCAATATGCGGGTGGCGGACCGGCGCTCAAGGCGCTGGCCGGCGGCGACGCACAGGTGATGTTCGAGCCGATGTCGGCCGCGATCGGGCCCGTACGGGCGGGTGCGCTGCGCGCGCTCGCGGTGACGACGGCGACGCGCAGCCCGGCGCTGCCGGATGTCGCGACGGTCGGCGACACGGTGCCGGGCTACGAGGCGAGCGCCGCGACGGGGATCGGCGCGCCGCACGGCACGCCAGCGGAGGTGATTGCGCGGCTCAACCGCGAGATCAATGCGGCGTTTGCGGATGATGGAATGCGGGCGAAGCTGCTCGATGCGGGTGGGATGCCGTTGCCCGGAACGCCGGCGGAGTTCGGCAAGCTGATGTTGGATGAGACGGAGAAGTGGGGCAAGGTGGTGCGGTTCGCGAGCGGCGGGCGCTGAGCGTGAACACCCTCCCCCGCTTGCGGGGGAGGGTGAAGCGGCAGCCTCATGCGCGTGGGGCTTCCCCCTCCCTACCCTCCCCCGCAAGCGGGGGAGGAGCGCAAGCGCAGAGTTATGTGACGGACGAACGCTGGAGCCGAGCAAGCGCCCTACCTTGCCGGCGGCTTCGGCGCCTCCTGCTTCAGCTTCTCCAGCGCGTCGGGCATCATGCGGCCGAACAGGGAGCTCAGCAGCGCGGTCGGGATGAGGCCGCCGCCGCTGTTGCCGTCCTGGCCCTGCGTGCCCGACATCAGGAATTGCGGCACCAGTGGCTGGTTGATCTTGGTGAGCGCATCGGCGAAGCGCGCGAAGTTCTGCTCCGCCAGGCGATATTCCGGGCCGCCATAGGCATCGACCGCAAGCTTGGTCGACTGCGCGCTCGCAGTGCCGATCGCGAGCGTGCGATCCGCCTCGCCCTTGCCTTCGAGACGCGATTTCTCGCCGCTCGCGGCCGCTGTGACCTTGACGGTCTCGGCATCCTTCTGCGCGCGCGCGAGCGCGGCGGCGCCCTCGTTCTCGTGCACCTTGATCTGGATCATCGACTGGGTGAGCGCGGTCTGCGCCGCAGCGGCCGCCCTCGCCTCATTGAGCGTACGCTCCTGCACGGCGGCCTTCTCCTGCTCCTGGAAGGTCGTCACCTGCTCGCGCGCGACCTGGCGCGAGCGCAGCTGGATCAGGATGTTCTCGATCGTCTGGTCGCCGGTCGAGGCGCGCGGCGTGCCGATCAGCACCTCCTGCAGCTCGAGCGAATAGGCCTCGAACTTCGCCTTCATCTGCTCGGCCGACTCCTCCTGGATGGCGGCGCGGTTCTGCAGCAGCTCGATCAGCGTCATCTTCTGGGCGATGTTCTTGAAGAAGGCGCTGACCATCGGGTCGAGGGTCTGCTCGACCAGCTTCTTCACGTCGCCGAAGCGCTGGATGATCATCGGCGCCTTCTTGTAGTCGATGTGCATCACGACCGAGAGCGGCAAAGTCGGCTCGAACGCATCCTTGGTGATGAGCGATATCTCCGACAGGTTCTCGTCGAGCTTCATCTGGCTGGTCTCGCCGCGCACCCATTTGAGGATGAAGTTGACGGTCGGGATGATCTCGACCTTGCCCGCATAGGTGTTGAACGCGTACTTGCCGGGCAGCAGCGGATCGCGCCATACGCCGCGGCTGCCGTTCATCACCAGCTCGCCGTGACGATATTGCTCGCCCGAGACGTCCTCGGTCTGCGGACCGGTGTAGAAGACGACGACGCCGACATTGCCGACCGGAATGATGATCTTCGGCACCGCCTCGACGGTCGCGAACAGTCGGTTGATGTACCAGGTGCCTTCGAGCAGCACCTGCAGCTGGCGGCCGCGATAGCCGCCGGCATGGAGAAACTTCTCGGGCTCCTGGAAATTGTTGTGGAACGTATCGGGCTGGTGCAGGTCGGTGCCGACCTCCGGCGCGATGATCTCGCCCGACGGCAGCGACGGGCCGTCATGCACCGTGACGATGCCGACGAGGTCCTTGTCGGCCGCGAGCATGATCGGCACGAAGCCGTCGCGATCCGTGATCGTCTGCTGCATGGCGTTGAGCACGTCCTGCTCCTGCGCACTCAGCGCATGGCCGTACACGCGCTCGTCCGTGATGACGGCGAACTGGGTGGTGTTGATTGCATAAGTGCCTTCGCGCAGGACCTTGCGCTGCGGTCCCTTCTGGCCGCCGCCGAGCAAAAAGCGCCGCGCGTCCTGGAAGTCCGCCTTGTCCTCGCTGTCGTTGGCGGCGAGCACCTGCGAGGCGCCGAGCGGCGCGCCGTCGCGTGCGAACACATAGGCGATGCGGCCCTGCCCGACGGTGACGAGATCGGATTTGTGGATGCGGTACGTGAACGGCATGAAGACATGGATGCCGCCGCGCAGGATCTCGGGCTCGAATCCGGCCTCGCCGTGCAGCGCGATGAAGCCCGACTTGATCGAGCCCTTCGGCGCCCACATTTTCTCGACGATGCCGACCTGATTGTTGGGAATGTAGCGAAAGACATTCGCCATGCGGATCAGGATAAGGATCACGATCGCGACGGCGAGCCAGATGCCGACGGCGACAGTGTGGTCGAAGAGGGTATCCATGGTCGCTCCCTGACAAGAACCCTGTGATCTCAAATGCGCCCGCGATGCTCTACCATCGGCGCGCCGAATGCACGACCCAAATGGGTCTGGATTGTTGCAGGAATATTAAATCGGACCGCGCGCGGCGGCGCCGTCACAGAGCCCTTTCAGGCGCTCATCCCCAACAGCTTGGCGGCGTTGCCGCCGAGGATGGCGACCTTCTCGTCGTCGCTGAGCGTCGTGGTGGCGAATACGTGGTCGACCGGGTGCTCCTCAGAACGGGTTGACCGACAGCACCTCCATGTCGATCGCATGGCGTCCATGGCCGTGAGGCGCTCGTCGACGGCAATGAACATCTGCTCGGCGCCCTTGGTCACCGGCCGCACGTTCTTCGCCTGATCGCCCATCAGGGCGACCGCCTCGTGAAACAGGCAGTGGGCGTGCACGTCGATGGTCTTGACGCGCTTGCCGTTGACGGTGACCGGCAATGCAGGTGGCCGGGCGGGCGCCTGCGCGCGCGCCGCGTCGAGCAGACCGCAGCTGCAGAACACCATGCCGGCCGCGCCGACATAATGGAGAAATCCTCGGCGCGTGGTCATGGCGTCCTCCCGACGTTCGTGTTTGCGTCGAGGCTATCAGCGGCCGCTCAACCCAGGTAGGCCCCGCCGTTGACGTGGATGGTCTGGCCCGTGATGTGGCGCGCACCCGGGCCGCACAGGAAGCGCACCGTGGCGGCGACCTCGGCCGGCGGGACGCGATCGCCCGTGAGCGTACGGTGCGTCGAATGATGCTGCGGCTCGGGACCCGCGCGCGGCGTACCGACGAGGCCCGGCACCACGAGGTTGACCGTGATCTTGTGGTCGGCGAGGTCCTGCGCGAGTCCGCGCGTGAAGCCGACCAGGCCCGACTTCGCCGTGATCACATGCAGGCGGTCGCGCGCGCCGGTGTGGCCGCTCATGCCGCCGAGATTGACGATGGCGCCGGCGCCGCTCGCCTTGAGGTGCGGTAAGCAGGCCTTGACGCACAGGAACGGGCCGTCGAGCGTCACCGCCATCACGTCGCGCCATTCGGTGATCGTCATCTGGTCGATCGGCTTCTCGCGCCGCAGCGCCGCGTTGTTGACGAGGAAATCGACGCGGCCGAAGCGCTTGATCGCGGCCGCCACCATGCGCTCGACCGCCGCCGCATCGGCGATGTCGGCGAGCGCCGCGATGGCCTGCCCGCCGCTGCGCGCGATCTCGGCGACGACCGCGTCGGCCTCCGCCTGGTTCGAGCGCGCATTGACGACGACCGCGGCGCCGTCCTCGGCGAGCATCAGCGCGGTCGCGCGCCCGATGTTGCGGCCCGCGCCGGTGACGATAGCGACGCGGTTGATGAGGGGTTTGGTTGCTGAGGTCATTACATATCCCCGTCTTCGGCGTCATCCCCGGCGCAAGCGGGGCATCCAGTAAACGCAATCGGCGCCGTGATTACTGGATCGCCGCTTTCGCAAGCGATGACGGCAGAGCGTGTTGCGATTCAAGTTACGCGCGCAGCGCCGTCAGGTCGATCTTCCCTTCGTACAGCCCGCGCGCAAGCTTGAGCGCCGCGTCGATGCGGCCCTGATCCCAACCGCCGTGGCGGGCGCACAGGGCGAACTTGTCGGCGATGTCCTGGCTCGACAGCGGCTGGTGCGCGCCGCCGCGGATGTGCGGCTGGCGCTCTTCCACCACGCGGCCATCGTTGAGCACCGCGCGGATGTGGCCCGTGAAGTTATTGGGATACGGATTGTCCGGATCGATCACGTAGCGCACCTTGCCGGCGACCGCGACCACTGCAGGGTCGCGCACGGCCGCGTCCGTGAAGGCGTCGAGCCCGACATTGCCGCGCACCAAGCCAGCGGCGACGCAGTAGGGCGTGGAGAATTTCGCGCTGTAGCCGTTGGGCGGCCGCTGCTTGTCGGCGAGCGGCTCCCACAGGCGGTGGACCGTCCCCTCGCCCACCTCGCATATCATCTCCTTGACGTCGGCGGCCTTGATGCCGCGCGCGCCGAGCCGGCGGGCGCAGTCGATGTAGGGATGCGTCATCGTCCCGCACGGATAGAGCTTGAAGGCGATCGCCTCGGTGACCCAGCGGGTGCCGAAATCGTCGACCAGCAGGTCGTACTTGCCTTCGGTCGTGTGCGCGAAGCCGTGAAAGAAGCCGTGCGTGCCCTCGAACACGGTGCGCGGACCGCTGAAGCCGTGCTTCGCCATCAGGGCGGCGCGGATGCCGGACTGCGCCGCCCAGCCCGCATGCATGCGCTTGGTCCAGGCCCCTTCGGCCAAGTACTCGATGATGCCGGCCGCCATGCTGCCCGCAATACCGAGCGCGTCGATCATCTGCCGGCGGTCGAGCCGTAGCGCGGCGCCGACGCCGGCGGCGGCCGCCATGGCGCCGAACACCGCCGTCGGGTGGAAGCCTGCCTTGTGCACGAGCTTCGGCGTGACGAGGCCGAGCCGGCACATGGTCTCGACGCCGACCGCGATGCCGAGCAGCGCGGCACGCCCGTCCGGATTGTGCCGCTCGCAGGCGGCGAGCACGGCCGGCACGATGACGGCACCCGCGTGCACGGGGCCGCCCTCGAAGGTGTCATCGAAATCCTCGCCATGCGCCGCGGTGCCGTTGACGAGGGCGGCGCCCGCCGCGCTCAGCGTGCGGGCATGGCCGAATGCGGTGCACGGCCCGTCGTCGTCGCAGGCCGCGAGCGTCGCCTTGACGTAGTCCTCGTTGCGCGCCGTGACGCACAGGCCGAGCACGTCGACAGCCAGATCCTCGCAGCGCCGCCGCAACGCGTCGGGCAGACGCGCGGGATCGAGCGCCATGATGCGATCGACGAGCTTCTCGGCGACCGAGACCTCCGGTACGTGCGCAGGCATGCGTTGCTTCGTGCTTTCGACAATCAGGCGCCCGTGAAGGCCGGCTTGCGCTTCTCCATGAAGGCGCGGCGGCCCTCGATGTAGTCCTTGCTCTCGAAGCAGCGTTGGACCATGTCGGCGCAGCGCTTGAGGTCGCGCTTGCCTTCATCGGCCACCGTCTGGTTGGCGATGAACTTGACGGCGTTGACGGTGAGCGGCGCGTTGTTGCTGATCGTATCGGCATAATTGCGCACGTAAGCCTCGAGCTCGTCCGCCGGCACCACGCGGTTGATCAGGCCCATCGCATACGCCTCGGCCGGGTCGAACTGGCGCGCCGTGAAGAAGATCTCCTTGGCGAAGGAGGGACCGACGAGGTCGCTCAGGCGCTTGATGCCGGAGAAGCCGTAGCCGAGGCCGAGCTTGGCGGCCGGGATGGCGAAGCGCGAATTGTCGGCGGCGATGCGCAGGTCGCAGCACACCGCAATGCCGAGGCCGCCGCCGATGCAGTAGCCGCGGATCATCGCGATGGTCGGCTTCGGAAAGTTGTAGAGCGCGTCGTTCGCCTTGGCGACAATCACGTTGTAGCGCGCGATCGCCTCCTCGTTCGAGCGCTCGCTCTCGAACCGGGAGATATCGGCGCCCGACACGAAGGCCTTGCCGCCCGCGCCGGTGAGCACCACGACGCGCACGTCATCGTCCTTGGCGAAGCCGTCCATGATCCCGCTCGCCGCATCCCACATGTCGAGCGACACCGCGTTGAGGCGCTCCGGATTGTTGAAGATCATGTAGCCGACGCATCCCTCCTTGCGGGAGAGCATCTTGTCAGTCTGGGTCATCGGTTCACTCCGTCAGAATTCAAGCGTCATTGCGAGAAGGCCGAAGGCCGTCGAAGCAATCTCGGTCCGCGAGTCATGCGCGTGTGGAACGAGATTGCTTCGGCGTGCTTCGCGCGCCTCGCAATGACGAGGGTGTATGTTGCGCTTCACGTCAAATCGCGTTCGCCTGGCGTAGCGCCGCGATCTGTTTTGCGTTGTAGCCGAATTCCTTGAGCACCGCGGCGGTGTGCTGGCCGAGCGCCGGCGGCGGCGTGACCAGCTTGCTCGGCGTGCGCGACAGCGACACGCCCTGGCCGACCAGCGTGAGCTTGCTGCCCTTCACGGGCTGCGCCATGCCCAGGTGCTTGACCTGCGGATCGGCGAAGACCTGGTCGATCGAGTAGATCGGCCCGCACGGCACGCCGGCCTTGTTGAAGCGATCGATCCATTCGGCGCTCGAGCGCTTGACCGTGATCGCCTCGATCTCGGCGTTGAGCGCGTCGCGGTGCTTCGAGCGCGCCGCGGCAGTCGCATATTCGGGCCGGGCGGCGAGCGCCGGCGCCTCCAGCACCTGGCAGGTGCGCTCCCAGATCTGCCGCCCGCGGCGGCGATGTTGATGTGGCCGTCCGTGGTCTTGAACACGCCGGTCGGAATACTGGTCGGGTGGTTGTTGCCGGCCTGCTTGGCGACCTCGCCGCTCACCAGATAGCGCGAGGCCTGGAAGTCGAGCATGAAGATCTGCGCCTGCAGCAGCGAGGTCGTCACGTGCTGGCCCTTGCCGGACGCGTCCCGCTCGAGCAGCGCCAGCATGATGCCGGTCGCGCACAGGAGGCCGGCCGTGAGGTCGGCGATCGGGATGCCGACCCGGACCGGCCCCTGACCAGGCAGGCCGGTGATCGACATCAGCCCGCCCATGCCCTGGGCGATCTGGTCGAAGCCCGGGCGGTTCTCGTACGGGCCGTCCTGGCCGAAGCCCGAAATGCTGCCGTACACGATCTTCGGGTTCACGCGACGCAGGTCCTTGTAGTCGATGCCGAGCCGGCGCTTCACGTCGGGGCGGAAGTTCTCGACCACCACGTCGGCCTTCTTGACCATCTTCTTGAGCACCGCGACGCCGTCGGGCGACTTCAGGTTCAGCGTCATGCTGCGCTTATTGCGGTGCAGGTTCTGGAAATCCGAGCCCTCGCGCGGGCCGCCAAGGCCCTCGCCCGACTCGATCTGCGGCGGCATCTCGATCTTGATGACGTTGGCGCCCCAGTCGGCGAGCTGGCGCACGCAGGTCGGCCCGGACCGCACCCGGGTGAGGTCGAGCACCGTGAAACGCGAAAGGGCCTTCGAGGCCCTGGGTATCGGCATGACGGACGTCTCCCGCGCAGGTCGTTGCGGCCCCGCTGATAGCGAAATGCCCTGGAAATGACCAGCAGATCAAGAGGCTTGCGCGCCGCGGATGGGGCGTGCCGGATCGGCGCAAATATGGGCGTGGCGCACGCCCAAGTGGTCCATTATTTGCCACAGCAGATGGGCAGACCGTGACTGCTTACGGTGGAGACGATTTCATGACCGATGCGAGCCCGCCGGCACGTCCGGCATCCTATGACAAAAAGATCGGCCTGGTCCTGCAGGGCGGCGGCGCGCTCGGCAGCTACCAGGCGGGCGTCTACGAGGCGCTGGCGACCTCGCAATATCTGCCCGACTGGGTCGCCGGCATCTCGATCGGCGCCATCAATGCGGCGATCATCGCGGGCAACACGCCAAACAAGCGCGTCGACCACCTGCGCGCCTTCTGGGACGAGATCACGGCGCCGACCGAGCTGTGGCCGACGCCGCCCGACGGTCCGATGGCGGCCTGGCAGCAGAACGCGAGCGCGCTCGCCTCGATCCTGTTCGGCCAGCCCGGATTCTTCGCGCCGCGCGGCCCGCAGGACTACTTCGCGCCCGGCAAGCTCGTGAGCTTCTACGACACCGGCGCGCTGCGCCGCACGCTGGAGCGGCTGGTCGACTTCGATCGCATCAACGACCATCGCAACACGCGGCTAAGCGTCGGCGCCGTGAACGTGCGCACCGGCTATTTCGCGTATTTTGACAGCGAGAAGACGAAGATCCGGCCCGAGCACGTGATGGCGAGCGCCGCGCTGCCGCCGGGCTTCCCGGCGATCGAAATCGACGGTGAGCTCTACTGGGACGGCGGGCTCTTCTCCAACACCCCGCTGCAATACATGGTGGATTACTACCCGCGCCGCAGCCGGCTGGTGTTCCAGGTCAACGTCTTCCAGGCGCACGGCTTCGTGCCGACCAATCTCGACCAGGTCAACGAGCGCGAGAAGGACATCCGCTTCTCCAGCCGGACCCGGATCGTCACCGAGGCGCTGCGCGAGCGGCACAATGTGCGGCACACCATCAACGAGCTGCACAAGCTGCTGCCGCCGGAGGTCGCCGAGACGCCGGAGGCGAAGCGCCTGTACGAGCACGGCTGCGTCACCGAGATGGACATTGCGACGCTGATCTATCGCCCGGCCGAGCCGCAGGGCGCCGCCAAGGACTTCGAGTTCAGCCGCTCCACCATGCTGGCGCGCTGGCAGGACGGGCGCAACGATGCGCGCGAGACGCTCGCGGCCTCGCCCTGGCTCGCCCCGATCGCGCCCGACCTGGGCGTGCGCGTGTTCGACGTGATGCACGAGCGGCTCGTGCGGCACGGCAAGACTGAGCCGGTCGAGTTGCACGGAATTTCACCGAGCGAGATGCCGGAGCTCAACCTGGTGATGGCCGGGCACCAGCGGCGGTGAGGTGGAGGCCGGCGGGGCGACCCTCGGCGCCTGAAAGCTGCCCGCTGGCTTCGTTCCGGCGAACATGTCCGTGGGTTCGTTCGGGCGAAAAACCGCGCGAAAAATTTTCGCCGACAAAGTACAGGCGATCTGCAATGCAAAAATGCGCCGAACTGCAATATAACACCTTGCGATTACTGGCAAAAAGCATATGCGCCAAAAGCAATGGGAAGCAATGAAATAGCAATGGGAAAAGCAATGGTCAGCAATGAAAATGCAATAAGCCTACAACCTTTGGATGAACTGCGCGGCTTGCTGCAGACGGCCGCCGGATCGCGCGTCGCATGAAAAAGTCTCGCGTCAGCCAGACCCGCGAGGCGCAATTCAACGCATCCCATTTCGCCAGTACGGCAATTGAAGCCGGGACACAAGAATAAAATGAAAGAATAAACTGCACAGAATAAACTGCACGACAGAATAATAAACTGCAGGACCAATTCACTCTGCCGGCAAACCCCGTACGACCAGCCGGTTGAGCCGCGCCGCGAAGGCGGCCGGATCGGGCGGCACCTCGCCGTCGAGGATCTGCGCCTGGTCGAGCAGAATGGCGGCGAGGTCCGCAACGTCGTCCTCACGCGACGCGGTCTTGGCGCCGGCGAGCGCGCGCACGATCGGATGGCGCATGTTGAGCTCGAGGATCGGCTTGGTGCCGGCACCGCGCGCCTGGCGCGCCAGCAGGCGCTCGAGCTCGCGGTCCGGACCCTTGCCGCCCGCGACCAGGCAGGCGGCGCTGTCGGTGAGCCGCTGCGAGGCGCGCACGTCGGAGACTTTTTCGCCGAGCGCGGACTTCACCGCCGCGATCACGATCGCGTCGTCGACCGCCGCCGAGGCGGGCATATCGTCCGCCTTCGCGGGCTGCTCGAGCAGCGGAATCAGGTCGAAATTCACCTCGCCCTGGCTCAGCGACTTGAGCGGCTTGCCCGCGAAATCGAGCTGCAACGTGGTCCAGAACGAATCGACCGGATCGGTCAGCAGCAGCACCTCGATGCCGCGGGCGCGCGCCGCCTCGAGCTTCGGGTTGGCCTTGAGGCGATCGAGGCTCTCGCCCGCGAGGTAATAGATCTCGGTCTGGTTGGGCTTGAGGTCGGCGACGTACTGCTTGAGCGAGCGCAGCGGGCCGGTCGTGGTGGTGAAGCGCGCCAGCGCCAGCAGGGTCTCGCGCCGCTCGAAATCCTCGTACAGCCCCTCCTTGAGGACGGCGCCGAACGTCTCCCAGATCTTGCCGAAGGCGTCGGGCTTCTCGTTGGGCTTCTCGTCGGGCTTCTCTTGGGATTTCTCTTCCTTGGCGAGGTTTTCCAGCTCGCCGATGACGCGGCCGGTGAGCGCCTTCCTCATCTGCGCGACCTGCGGATTGTTCTGCAGCATCTCGCGCGAGATGTTGAGCGGCAGGTCCTCCGAGTCGACGACGCCGCGCATGAAGCGCAGGTAGGACGGCAGCAGCGCCGCGTCGTCCGTGATGAAGACGCGCCGCACATAGAGCTTGACGTGGCCCTTGCGCACCGGGTCGAACAAGTCGAACGGCGCGCGCGAGGGCGCGAACAGCAGGACCGCGTAGGACTGCCGGCCCTCGGCGCGGTAGTGCAGCGTCATGGCGGGATCGTCATAGGCGCCGGCGATCGAGTGATAGGCCTGGGTGTAGTCTTCGGGCTTGAGCTCGGATTTCGACCGCTGCCAGATCGCGCTCGCCGCATTGACCTGGCGCGGCCCGGGCTCCTTGCCTTCCTCAGGCGTACCTTCCCCAGACTTGCCATCCTCGGACTTGCTATCCTCAGCCTTGGCCACGAGCTCGATCGGAAACAGGATGTGGTCCGAATAGGTGCGCACGATGCGCTCGATCTCGTGCGGCTCGAGGTATTTCTTCGCGTCGTCCTTGAGATGCAGCGTGATCTCGGTGCCGCGGGTCACGCGCGCGGCCTGCTCCGCGCTCGCGGGCGCGATCTCGAAGCCGGCACCGCCCTGCGAGCCCCAGGCCCAGGCCTCGTCCGATCCGGCGCGCCGGCTCGTCACCTCGATGCGGTCCGCCACCATGAAGGCCGAGTAGAAGCCGACGCCGAACTGGCCGATCAGCGCGTTGCCGTCCTCGGCCTTGGCGAGCTTGCCGATGAAGGCGCGCGTGCCGGAGCGCGCCACGGTGCCGAGATTGTCGATCAGCTCCTGGCGATCCATGCCGATGCCGTTGTCCGCGATCGTGAGCGTGCCGGCCGCCGTATCGGGCGTGATGCGGATGGCGAGCCGGCTGTCGGCGCCGAGCAGATCAGGCTGGGCGATCGCCTCGTAACGCAGCCGGTCGCAGGCGTCGGACGCATTGGAGATCAGCTCGCGCAGGAAGATGTCGGTCTCGGAGTAAACCGAGTGCACCATCAGGCGCAGCAGCTCGGCCACCTCGGCCTGGAACGGGTGGGTCTGGGCAACGGTCTCGGTATCGGTGCTCATGTCGGGTCGCTCGGCCTCACGCGCTGAAGGTCGCAATTCGCATCCGATATATGTTGCAAGCGCGCGCGCGGTTCAACCGGGCGGGGCAGCGGCGAACGCCTTGACGTTCGGGCCGCCCCGGATGCCATCGCGAGCCGGCCGGGCTCGCCGGCCGTGAGGAGATTTCGATGCCCGACGATTCCGGCCCCGCCCGCGTCCCGGCGGCGGCGCTCAATGCCTTCATCGCCCGCGCCTTCACGGCCGCGGGCCTGCCGCCAGCAGACGCGGCCGTGCTGGGCAACCTCATCACCGAGGCCGACCTGCGCGGCTCCGATACGCACGGCGTCTTCCGCCTGCCGGGCTATTGCCGGCGCATCAAGGCGGGCGGCGTCAATGCGCATCCGAACATCCACGTGGTCGAGGAGCGGCCCGCGACGGCGCTGGTCGACGGCGACAACGCGATGGGCCACCTGGTGATGAAGTTCGCGGCCGAGACCGCGATCGCCAAGGCGAAGCAGACCGGCATCGGCTGGGTCGGCGTGCGCATGAGCAACCACGCCGGACCTGCGGCGCTTTACGCCACCATGCCGCTCGCCCACGACATGATCGGGCTCTACTTCGCGGTCGGCAGCAACAACCACCTGCCGCCATGGGGCGGCACCGAGTCGCTGCTCGGCACCAACCCGCTGGCGGTCGCGGTGCCGGCGCTGGAGGAGCCCCCGGTGGTGATGGACATGTCGCCGACCGTCGCGGCCTTCGGCAAGGTGCGGCTCAAAGCCTCGCGCGGCGAAGCAGATGCCGGTCGGCTGGATGATCGACATGGAGGGCAAGCCGCTGACTGACCCCAGGCGCGCCGACGAGGGCGTGTTGCTGCCGATCGGCGACTACAAGGGCTATGCGCTCGCGTTCATCGTCGCGCTGCTCGCCGGCGCGCTCAACCGCGCGGCGGTCGGGACCACGGTGTTCGACTTCAACAAGGAGCTCGGCCGCGCGACCAACACGGGGCAGGCGGTGGTGGCGTTGTCGATCGACACGTTCGGGCCGGCCGAGGAGTTCAAGCGCAGCGTCGACGGCATGATCCGCACGATGCGCGCCTCGCCCCGCCTGCCCGGCGTCGAGCGCATCTGGATGCCGGGCGAGCAGAGCCACGCCAAGCGCGTCGACCGGACGAATAACGGCATTCCGCTGCCGCCGACGCTGAAGAAGAGCCTGGATGACCTGGCGAAGGAGTTGAAGATCGAGCCGGTGATGTGAGGCGGCTGCTCGTCCCCTCCCCCGCTTGCGGAGAAGGGGACGAAAGCGAGGCGCCTATGATTCAATTACCCGCCGGCGGATCGATCCAGCCGATGTTGCCGTCAGCGCGGCGGTAGACCAGGTTGACGCGGCCGCTTACGGCATGACGGAACAAAACCACCGGTGCGCCGGTCATGTCGAGCTCCATCACGGCATCGCTCACCGAGAGCTTTTCCAGCGTCGTGGTCGACTCCTGGACGATCACCGGATTGAAGTCGCCGATCTCCTCCTCCGACTCGTGATCGGGCGCCGCGATGATGTAGCTCGGCGCGCCGCCGCCATCCGCTTCGCCATTGCCCGTGGCGGTGCGGCCCTTCAGGCGGCGCTTGTAGCGGCGCAGGCGCTTCTCGATGCGCAGCGCGGCCTGGTCGGCGCTCGAATAGGCGTCGGCCGCCATGCCGTCGGTATGCAGCGTGACGCCCGAGTCGAGATGGATCGCGCATTCGGTGCGGAAGCCGAAGCCGTCCTTGCCGACCGTGACGTGGCCCGAGTAGCCGCCGTCGAAATATTTGGCCATGGCCTCGGCGACGCGCGCATTGACGCGCGTGCGCAAGGCTTCACCGATGTCGAGATTCTTGCCCGAGACGCGAAACGGCATGGTCACCTCCACGGCCGGCGGGGGCGAGACCGGCGCAATGGTTTGAGCACTACCAACCCGACGTATGTTCGCCGTCGGCCGCTGTCAACGCGGTACCGCGGCGCCGGTTCATCCGACGCCCACCGGGGTCTGCTTCTCACGCCGGCGCTGCACCGAGGATGGGATCTTCATCGCCTCACGGTATTTGGCGACGGTACGGCGCGCGATGTCGATACCGGCCGTGCGCAGCATCTCGACGATGGTGTCGTCGGAGAGCACGCTGCCGGCGGGCTCGCCGTCGATCATGTGGCGGATGCGGTGGCGCACGGCCTCGGCCGAATGCGCCTCGCCGCCGTCCGACGAGGCGATCGACGAGGTGAAGAAATACTTAAGCTCGAAGATGCCGCGGCTGGTCGCCATGTACTTGTTGGCGGTGACGCGCGAGACCGTCAACTCGTGCATGCCGATCGCATCGGCGACGGTCTTGAGGTTGAGCGGCCGCAGGTGCTGGACGCCGTAGGCAAAGAAGCCGTCCTGCTGGCGCACGATCTCGGTCGACACCTTGAGGATGGTCTTGGCGCGCTGGTCGAGCGCGCGCACCAGCCAGGTCGCGGTCTGCAGGCATTCGTTGAGGTAGGACTTCTCGCCGTCGTTCTTGGCGGTCTTCGACACCACGCCGTAGTAGCTCTGGTCGACCAGCACCTTCGGCAACGTGTCGGCATTGAGCTCGACCGCATAGCTGCCGTTGGCCGCCTCGCGCACGAACACGTCGGGCACCATCGGCTGCACGATGGTCGAGCCCAATGCGAGGCCCGGCTTGGGATTGAGGGCGCGGATCTCCGCGATCATGTCGACGAGATCGGCGTCGTCGACGCCGCATAGCTTCTTCAGGCCCGCAAGATCGCGCCGGGCCAAAAGGTCGAGATGAGCGACCAGCACCTGCATGGCGGGATCGAAGCGGTCGCGCTCCTTCAACTGAATTGCGAGACATTCCGCGAGATTGCGCGCCGCGACGCCAGACGGCTCGAAGGTCTGCACGATCGTGAGCACGGCCTCGATCTCGGCGAGCGGCGCGCCGAGCTTGTCGGCGATCGAAGCAAGATCGCCTGTGAGATAGCCGGCCTCGTCGACGAGATCGATCAGGTGCTGGCCGATCATCCGCTGCGCCGGATCGGCGATCGCGAGCGTGAGCTGATCGGCAAGATGGCTCGCGAGCGTGATCTCGGCGGAGACGAAGGCTTCGAGATTGTATTCGCCGCTGTCGCGCCCGCCGGCACCGACGCCGGACCATTCCGAATAGCCGGCCGGATCGGGCGCGCGCGGCGGCGCCTCGGCCGGCGTACCGGCATCGTCGGGAAACACGTTGTCGAGCCCGGTATCGAGCCGGTCCTCGATGGCCGAGCGGCTGGTTTCCAGCTCCTGGCCGAGCCAGTCGCCGGACTGCGGCTCGCCGTTGGGTGCCTCGACGGCCGGCCCGCCCTCGGGGGCGGCGCCGTTCTCGACCGCCGGCCCTTGTTCGCCCTCGCTGCTGCGTTCGAGCAGCGGATTGCGTTCCAGCTCGTTCTCGACATAGGCCGTGAGATCGAGGTTGGAGAGCTGCAGCAGCTTGATCGCCTGCATGAGCTGCGGCGTCATCACGAGCGCCTGGCTCTGCCGGATCAGAAGCTTTTGCGAGAGTGCCATCGGTTTCGGTAAAGTTGGTCCGTTTCTTGCTTATCCGTTTTGCACTGCGGTGTACACCCAATCTTTCGACCGGCCGGTTAACGGGGGATTTCGGGGAGAACGTGCGTCTCTTCACCCTCCCCTGCAGGGGGAGGGTCGCTCGTCTGAGCGCGGCGAAGACGAGCGGGGTGGGGTGTGGGCGGCGCGTCAGCCACCCCACCCCGACACACATTTCGCTGCGCTCAATGTGCGTCGACCCTCCCCCTTCAGGGGAGGGTAACGAGCATTACATGCGGAATTCCTGGCCGAGGTAGAGCCGGCGGACGTCCGGGTTGTTCACGATATCCTCAGCCCGGCCCTCCATCAGGACCTCGCCCGAGTAGATGATATAGGCGCGGTCGGTCAGCCCGAGCGTCTCGCGCACATTGTGGTCGGTGATGAGCACGCCGATGCCGCGCTGGGTGAGATGGCGCACCAGCGCCTGAATGTCGCCGACCGCGATCGGGTCGATGCCGGCGAACGGCTCGTCGAGCAGCATGTAGTTCGGGCGCGTCGCCAGGGCGCGCGCGATCTCGACGCGGCGGCGCTCGCCGCCCGACAGCGCGATCGACGGCGTCTTGCGCAGCCGCGCGATGTTGAACTCCTCGAGCAGCGCGTCGAGATCGTATTCGCGCCGCTTCTTGCTCGGCTCCACCACCTCGAGCACGGCGCGGATGTTTTCCTCGACGTTGAGGCCGCGGAAGATGGAGGCCTCCTGCGGCAGATAGCCGATGCCGAGGCGGGCGCGCTGGTACATCGGCAGGCCGGTGACGTCGTGACCGTCGAGCTCGATGCGGCCGCGGTCGGCGGTGATCAGGCCGGTGATCATGTAGAACACGGTCGTCTTGCCGGCGCCGTTCGGCCCGAGCAGGCCGACCGCCTCACCGCGGCGGACATAGAGGCTCACGCCCTTGACGACCTTGCGGCCGACGAAGCTGCGCTCGACGCCATGGGCGGCGAGGAATCCATGCGTGCTCGGGTGCCATGACGCGTCCGGCTGGACCGCGGACTGCCGGCTCGCGTCGGCCTGCTCGTGCCAGCCTTGGTCGTGCTGCGGATCGTAGCGCGCCTCTTGGCGTGATCCCTGACGCGATTCCTGGCGGGATTCTGGGCGCGGTTGCTGCCGCGGCTCCTGGCGCCGATCCGCACGCAGATCCTGGCGCGGGTCGCGATAGGAATCGTCTGGCGGATCGTACGGCGGCTCGGACTGCGGATCCTGACGCGGATCGTAGTGCGGCTCCTGATACGATTCTTGATGCGGCTCTTGATGCGAGTCCTGATGCGATTCTTGGCGCGTCCGCGGATCGTGCCGGTTCGGCGGCTGGCCGCGCTGATAATTCATCGGCTCGACACGGCCTGTGAACATCGGCGCATTGACGGGTTGCGCGATGCTGCGGCGACGGCCGGCGGGCGCCCTTTGCCCCTGCCCGCCCTTGCGCCGAAACCAAGCGAATAGATCGAGCACACCTGCCTCAAGGCCGAGAAATGCCGAAAGCGCCCCTTCGCCGGGACATGCGCCAGACGGGTCGATCGCTCGCGCCGCAATACGGCTTGGCGTGGGCCGTGATAGTCGCTCACCCGGTTCCTTTCAACCGCGGCGGCACCCGCCCGCGAAGCCTCAGTACAAGCCGGACGGATTGGCCGTGCGCGGTTTCGGCGCCGCATGCGGCGCCGTTTTTTGCGCCGCCGGGGCCGCGTGATTGTCGTTCTTGACGTTGCTGGGCACGATGAGGCTGTAGACCTCGCCGCCCTCGAAATGCGACACGCCCGTATCGAGATGCACGGTCAGGCGCGGGCCGCGCACGACATTGGGACCCTGCGTGACGGCGACGACGCCGCCGGGCGCCGCAAAGAGCCGCACCGTATCGTCGCTGATGTCGTAGATCGCCTTGTCGCCGGTCGCGGTCTGATCCTTCTGGGTCACGATCACGCTGCCGATCGCCTCGATGCGGCGGATCTGCTGGCTGCCCGCGGGGCCTGGCGTCGCCGCCTTGACGCTCGCGCCGCCCGGCTGGCCGTCGTAGTAGACGATGAGGGTCTTGCAGTGCAGCGTGGTGTCGCCCTGCACCAGCTTCACGTTGCCCGAATAGGTCGCAACCTTCGTCTTGTCGCGCACCTCGAGCGTCTGCGCGTTGATCTGCACCGGCTGATTGCGGTTCTGCGAAAAGCCCTGCAGCGCATTGGGCGGCGCACTCGACTGCTGAGGCTGCGGCTGCGCCTGGGCAACGCCGAGCGCTAGCGCGCAGGCCATCAGGCACGACAAGGTGGCGAGCATCATGCGCATGGTCATCGCCTCGCGGCTGGTCCAGGTTTGGCGGCCGGCGCGGCATTCGCGCTGCCCGGCTGCGGCACCAGATGGGTCTCGACACCGTTGGTGAAGCGGATCAGGTCGCCGTTCTCGATCACTTCGAGCCCGTTGGCATTGATGGTGCCGCTCGCCATCGTCACGGCGACCGGACGATCCGAGCTGATGCGGCCGGCCTTGTTGTCGACCTTGGCCTCCTCAAGGTGCACGACATATCCGGTCGTCGTGGTGACGACGACGTCCTTCCGGAGCACCATCCCCTCGGTCTTAGTGTCGTAGACACCGGTCGCGGAACGCACCTCGACTTTGGTGCGGTCCTGCATTGCGATGTGGGCGAGGATGTCCTGCAGCTCGAGCACGCCGGGGTTGGCGGGATCCTGGGCGGCGTCACGTGCCGTCAGATCGTACGGCCGGCCATCGCGCGTGAAGCCGCCGAGCCGCGGCGCTTCCATCTTGATCTTGGCGCCCGTCATCACCGAGTTGCCCTGACCCACCTGCGCCGTCGCCATCGGGTGCGGCGTCCGGAAATAAGCGGTCGCGGCGAGTCCGCCCAACATGGCGAGCAGCGCCGCCGGTATCGCCCGCGGAACAACCGCACGAGATGGCTGTGCCGCGCCGCGGCGCGAAAGACGCGCTCGCGATCGGCCCCTCCCGCAAACGGGACCCCGCCTGGATCGCGCATGGTCGCTGCAAGGCTCAGTGCGCCTGTCCCCCTTAAGGTACCGCCCGCGCGGACGAGAATTGCAACCCGCGCATAGTCTAACCCGATGCCACCCAGGGCCAAATCACCCTGCAATTATGGCCGGGCCACGGCGGCCCCAAACAAGCTGGCCCGGCGAACCTGTTCAGGAATGGGAAAAAATGTCCTCGGCGGCCCAGCCCGCGAGGTCGAGGCGCACCCGGTCGGGCAGAAAACCAAAGCAGGCGGCCGCGAGCGCGGTGCGGCCCTCGCGCGCCAGCATGAGATCGAGCTTGTCACGCAGCGCATGCAGGTGGAGCACGTCGGAGGCCGCATAGGCGACCTGGGCGTCGGTCAATTCGGCCGCGCCCCAATCGGACGACTGCTGCTGCTTGGACATGTCGACGCCGAGCACCTCGCGCGACAGGTCTTTCAGCCCGTGCTTGTCCGTATAGGTGCGGATGAGCCGCGACGCGATCTTGGTGCAATAGACCGGCTGCGCCATCACGCCGAAGGCTTTGAACAGCATGCCGACGTCGAAACGGGCGAAGTGGAAGATCTTCAGCCGCGCCGGATCGGCGAGCAGCGTCTTGATGTTGGGCGCATCGCGCGCACCGGGCGGGATCTGCACCACGTCGGCGCTGCCGTCACCGGGCGAGAGCTGGACAACGCACAGCCGGTCGCGATGCGGATCGAGGCCCATGGTCTCGGTATCGATCGCGACCGGGCCGGTGTAGCGGGCGAGATCGGGCAGGTCGCCGCGATGCAGGCGGATCGTCATCGGGCGCTCTCTGCGGCGCGCCGGGGCGCCAAGGGGGTGCTAAGCGGTGCCAATCAATCGTTTGAATTTACACGGCTTTTTGTACGTGGCCGCGAGGGCTGTTTAGCACACTGGGGTGCCCCGTCAAATCACAGGGTTGCGGACAGGCACGGCGGCGTGCGAGGCTTTTAACCAAGTGGCGTCAGGGCGTTGGGGGGTGTGCGATGAGGCGGCTCGTGCTGGCCATGTGCCTGGCCGCGGTGACGGGCGCGGCGCAAGCGCAGAGCGCGGACGAGCGCGTGCGCAGTCCCAGCCACGAGAACCCATCCCTGGTTACAGCCGTGCGGCAATGGTGGGCGGAGAAGACCGCGGCCGCGAAGACCGCGCCGGCGAAGGCGCATCCACGCACAGTTGCACGCACAGTCGCGCGCGCGATCGAGGCGCAGCGCGAGCCGCGCCGACACGCACGGCATCATCACCACCCCAAGGCGCCCGAAACCCCGGCGCCGAGCGTCACGGCGGCACCCGCATCACCCGCAATCTCGGTCGCGCCTGCCGCGCCAACTGTACCCGCGGCGCCGGCCATGACCACCGCGGCCGCACCGGTCGCCCCGGCCGCGACATCCGATGCGCCGATGCCCGTCGCCGCACCGACGCTCGCCAGTCTCACCATGCCGCGCCCCGTCGCGACCATCACGGTCGTGCCGCCCCATCGGGTCGAGGGCGCGCCCCGCCGGCACGGCCGCAGCGAGTGCACGACCGGCGAGCGGATCATCACGGCCTTCTACTGGGAGGGCAAACACACGGCGAGCGGCGCACGCTTCGACCCCGACGGCATGACGGCGGCGCACCGCACCTTCGCGTTCGGCACCAAGCTCCTGGTGATCAATCCGCGCAACGGCAGGTCGGTGACCGTCACGGTCAACGACCGCGGCCCGTTCACGCGCGGCGTGACGCTCGACTTGAGCCGCGGCGCCGCCAAGGCGATCGGCCTGCAGGGCAACGCCGCCGTGTGCATGGCGAAGATGTAGGGGGCGCGCGCTATCGCGAAGTGGTGCCCAGGAGAGACATCGCATTCGATGGCTAACGCCATGAAGCTCATGATAGAATTCCAGTTCGATCTTTGAGGATGCCCCCAGGACTACCCCCACGATTTTTCGCACAAAGAGGACTTCGAACCCTCACCTCACGACGGCATTTTCAGCGAAGTTCGGGAGGTCGCACCCGTCGCACCGAGCTGTCGCCGGAACGGTTCAAATCGTTTTGGGAGGACCAAGGGACTAAAGGTTACCACAGAGCGCGTCTTTCGCGCCGGGCGGGCTCGGATTGCGGACGGACGCATGTGTTACGAATAATGCAATCTAAATTTCTAAGCTATTGATTTATCTTATCTTTTTCGCAAGCGCGCTCCCGTGCACGCCCTGGCATCACTGTACGCCTCGCCTTGTGTTCGCTGGTGCCGCGGAAGGGAGGAAGGATGCTTCAAGGTCTCACAACGGCAACTCTGTCGTGCCGAGAGGCGGAAGGCGCTGCATGATCATGCGTAAAATGATGACCTCCCGTGGCAGGGAGGTCATTGGCGGGTAAAGACCTTGATGGATCAGGTTTGATCGCGGGCCGTCCTCCGCAGGCGGAAGCAGAGGGTCCTCAGAGCCACAAGGCAGAAGAGGGCCGAAAACCCCACGATCATGCTCGCGCCCACTCGTGTGAGCAGTGCATAAGCGCCGCCCTCAAACGAGCCGGGCAAATACCAATACAGAAATCCAGCTACAATGACGCCGACGCAGTATGGTAGCAGTAGTCGACCAGCCTTTCGAGCTATCGTCATAGACTTTCTCCATTGCTGCACGAGATATTCTTGTATTTCGCTGTGATCGGCCGGTGACCCGGTCCAAGCACACCTCCACTACAATAGCAATACTATGCCCGGTTGTGTATTGACTTATTTCTTATCTATAGTATATTGTACCCATATTAGGCCTGCGGGAAAGACGGATTCCTTCGAGGATTTAATCATGGCTGACGATCCGGCCGCAGCGCCAGCACCGCCGGCTGGCGGCCAGGCCCGCGGTAGGCGCCTCCGCGTCCCCGCTTTGTGCGAGCAATTAGCTTAAAAGGATTTGCTGCTAGTCTTTCTAGGAGCGCTCGTCACGCTTTCGCTTGTCAATCCCGTTCAAGAGACCCCATGGTATCGCAGGTTGGTGCAATCTTTCACGGCAGAAAAAGGGCCGCAGACAAAGAAAATAGCGATTGTACTTCCGTATAGAAAAAGCGGCGATGCTAAAGCAGCTGTAGAGATCAAAGCTGGCGCTATGTTCGCAAAGGAAGACTATTGTGCCGACGAAAGTAAGAAGGCGCTGCCGGTCTGCACAATCGAGCTTATTTATCCAGATGATTTAGGTGACCTTAATGACGCCAACAGAATTGCAAAAACTCTTTACGACGACAACAGTGTGATTGGAGTCATCGGTCATTTATCGAGCTCCA
>CAVPGG010000071.1:0-14659 GCA_963703755.1 uncultured Pseudomonadota bacterium | reverse complement strand
ACCGCGACGCAGGTCTACACGGTCTACGACCTGCATCCGTTCCTCGCCGACGAGATCGTGCGCCGCGGCGCCGCGCGCGCCGGGCTCACCTGGCATTTCTGCCGGCCACCGGTGCAGGATCTCGACTATGAGATGGACTGCCGTGGAGTGGGGATGGAGCGGGTGATCTAACCAATGCCTCGTGTCCCGGACGCGGTGCGGCGCGTAGCGCTGCACCGCAGAGCCGGGACCCAGTGCCACACGTTGTGGGTCCCGGTTCTGCAGCGCATCGCTTCGCGCTGCGCTGCGCCCGGGACACGAAGCAGAGTTTACTGCGCCCTGATCCCCGCCTTCGTCACCACCTCGCGCCACTTGGCGAGGTCGCCCTTGATGCGCGCCGCGAGCGCCGCGGGCGAGCCGGTGTCGACCTCGACGCCCTGGGTGGCGAGACGCGCGACCACGTCGGGATCGCGCATGACCGCGTTCATCTCGGCGTTGAGGCGCGCGACGATCTCAGGATGCACGCCGGCCGGGAAGACGAGGCCGGTCCATAGCCCGGCCTCGTAGCCCGTGAGACCGGCCTCGGCGAGCGTCGGGACATCGGGCAGCATGGCGTTGCGCCTGGCGCCCGTGGTTGCGAGCGCGCGCAGCTTGCCGGCGCGCACCTGCGGCAGCGAGGGCGCGATGGTGCCGAACAGGATCTCGATGCGCCCCTGCATCAGGTCGATCATCGACTGCTCGGTGCCGCGATAGGGCACGTGGTTGATGTCGACGCGCGCCAAGATGGTGAACAGCGCGCCGGCGAGATGCGCCATGGTGCCGACGCCGGCGGACGCGTAATTGAGCTTGCCGGGCTTGGCCTTGGCGAGCGCGATCAGCTCCTGCACCGAATGCGCCTCGAGCCCGGGCGTCACGAGCAGCACGAAAGGCGAGTAGGCGATGAGGCCGACCGGCGTGAAGCTCTTGATCGGATCATAGGCGAGCCTGATGCCGAGCGCCGCGATCGTCGCGTGCGACGTGGTGTTGGCGAGCTCGAGCGTGTAGCCGTCGGGCGCGGCCCGCGCCGCCGCCTCGGTGCCGCGCACGGTCGATCCACCCGGCTTGTTCTCGATGACGACCGGCTGGCCGAGCCGCTCGGAGAGCTTCTGCCCGATGATGCGCGCGATCGCGTCGGAGCCGCTGCCGGCCCCGAACGGCACGATCAGGTGGATCGGGCGCTCGGGCCACGCGGCCGCCGCGGACTGCGCCGCGAGCGCCGCAACCACGGCGGCGGCGAGCAGAAGCTTGATGCGCATTGCCATTCCTCTCACGCGATCCGCTCCGCCTCGCGCAGGCTCTCGATCAAGGACGTGCGCAGCAGGAAGGCACGCGCGAGCTTTGGATCCTCGGCGGTGCGGGCGAGCTCCTCGTGGTTGCGCGCGCGCACCGCCGGGTCCTTCTCGGCGAGCAGCTTCTTGTTGCGCATGGTCTGCGCTTGCGTGTGCTGCAGCGCCACGTGCCGGCGCTGGCGCTCGTAGCGGTCGAGCGCATCCTCGGCGAGCTCGCAGCGGAAAATCCTCACGAGCTTGTCCGCGAGGTTGAAGGCATCGTGCACGCCGCTGTTCATGCCCATGGCGCCGATCGGACTGTTCACATGTGCCGCATCGCCTGCCAGGATGGCACGGCCGGCGCGGAATTTGCGCGCGACCCGTTGATGCACCGTGTAGAGATTGCTGCCGACGATATCGAAGGCCTTGCCGGTGGGCAGGAAGCGTTGCAGCCGCGCCTGCAGGGCGTCGGGGCGGCACATCGCTTCCTCGGCCTCGTCCGCTGCGGTCGGGAAGTGCACCCGCCAGCGGTCGGGCGGACCCTTCCAGTGAAACAGGTTCGACCACTCGTCCGGATCGGAGATGTAGTTGCGCTCGGTGTAACCATGCTTGCGGAAGTCGTACGCGACCTCGATGTTGAGCGTGCGGTCCGAATACGTAAAACCCTCGAACTCGATGCCGAGGTCCTTGCGCACGATGCTGCGCGCGCCCTCGGCGCTGACCAGGTAGGCGCCCGCGATGCTCTCGTCGCCGCCGTCAGGGTTCGTCACATGAGCGACGACGCCATCGGGACCTTGCGTGAACGACGTGAAGGTGGTCGCGAGGCGCACATCGATGAGCGGGTGCGCTTGCGCGAGCCGGAGTGCTTCCTCGACGATCTTGATGCGCTCGCACTGGAGCACATAGGGAAAGCGCGTGTCGTCGCGCAGATGCGCGTGATCGAACTCGGCGATGCGCCGGTTCTCGTGCCGGTCCCAGTAGTGGAACAGCGGCGCCACGATGCCGCGCCGCTCGAGCCTCCCGTAAAGGCCGATCGCATCGAATAGCTCGAGCGTCGCCGGATGATTGGTGCCGGCGCGCGGCACCTGCTCGAGGAAATTGTCGGTGCCGAGCGCCTCGACGAGGGCGACCGGCACGTCCTGCTGCGCCAGGCGCAACGCGAGGCAAAGCCCAACGGGCCCAGCCCCAATGACGATCACTCGTTTCAAGGTTCGTCATGCGCGGGCTTGACCCGCGCATCCACGTCTTTCTTTCTCAGAGGAAGGCGTGGATGGCCGGGACATAGGCGAGCGAAGCGACGCCGTTCTTCGAACGGCTGTGCCCGGCGATGACGGAGAAAACCGTCGGCGTTCAAGATTTCGCCACCACGTCCTTGACGGCGCCGGCCCAGCCCTTGTGGGTCAGGTCGAACACGATGCCGAGCGGATCCTTGTACTTCGCCTCGTAGAAAGAGTCCGGCGAGGTCGGCCGGCCCGCCAGGTACTTGCCGCCGGCATCGACCACCTTCTTCTCGGCCGCGTCGAGGTCGTCGACCCACATGCCGAAGTGATAGATGCCGATCTCCTCAGCATCAGTCTCCTTCTTGAGCAGCGCCACGTTGACGGTGCCGTCCGACATGTAGATGCCACGCCGCGCCGTGCCGGCGCGCTTCATGTCGAAGGCCTGCTCGAAGAATGTCGCGGCGGCCTCCGGATCGGGAACGATGATGGCGATGTGGCGGAGCTTGGCCATGGTGACCCTTTCGCATGCTGGCGGGCGCAACGGCACCGGCCTGTCGCGACCATTAAGCCAAAACATCCGATGGGGTGCAAACAGCGCTTCGCCGGAACCTGCGCTGGCCGTCGCGTCAGGCCTCGCCGACGGCGGTGTGGAACGCGCGCTCCAGCATGCGCCGGCAGTCGTCCGCCTGCTCGCGCAGCTTGCCGTGGCAGCCGCAGGCGATGTCGCGCAGGTCGCGGATGGCGGCGTCGACCGCGGTGAAGAGGTCGATCTCGCTCCCGGGGATCGGTTCCACGGCCTTTTTCCTGAAGGGAATCACATTGGACATGGCACGCCCCCGAATCACTACTCAACGCGGACGGCATTTGGCCTGCCAAAGGTTAACTGACCTTTGGCGTCGCCTTTCGGCGGCCGGCCGCCCAGTAGGCGACTCCGCCGGCCACGACCCCAAGCACCGCGCTCAGGGCCGTCGCCACGATCATCGGCCGCGGCGTGCCGTCGGCGATGAGCCCGTAGAGCTGGGCAAAGAGCGCGCCCGCGACCTGCTGGACGAACACGCCGATGCCGGCCGCGGTGCCGGCGAGCCGCGGGATCGTCGCCATGGCGCCCGCCTGCGCGTAGGGCAGCGCGATGCCCTGGCCCATGGTGACCACCGCGCCGGGCAGGAAGAACATCAGCGGCGCCGGCGGTAGGGTGAGCAGGAGCGCCGCCTGGACCGCGACCGCGGCGAGGCAGAGGAGCGCGCCGGCGAGCACCATGGCCTCGGTCCGGGCGCGGTTGCCGAGCCGGCTCGAGACCATGGTGCCGCTGATGAAGCCGAGCGGCAGCAGCACGAAGTAGAGGCCGAACTCGGTCGCGGGCCGGCCGAGCAGCTCCTTCATCAGGGTCGCGGAGGCGGAGCCGACGATCAGGAAGGTCGCGGTCGCAAAGCCGGTCTGCAGCACCAGCGCGGTGAAGCGCGGCTGCGCCAGCAGCTCGCCATAGCCGCGCAGCACGCTGCCGCCTTGGCTGCCCGCCCCGACCGGCCGCGTCTCGTAGACGACCGCATAGACCATCGCGACGATGGCGATGCCGGCGACGAACGCAAAGGCGAACACGCCGCGCCAGCCGAACGCATCCACCAGGACGCCGCCGGCCGCCGGCGCGATCATCGGGCCGATGGCGTAGAACATCGTCAGATACGCGATCGCCTTGACGAGCCGCTCGGGCCCGTAGGCGTCGCGCGCGATGGTGCGCACCAGCGTAAGCCCGCAGCCGGCGCCGATCGCCTGCACGAGGCGACCGAGCACGAGCATCGGCACGTTCGTGGCGGCCGCCGACGCCACGGTGCCGACCAGAAACAGCGCGAGCCCGGACAGCAGCACCGGCCGCCGCCCGAGCCGGTCGGCGAGCGTGCCATGGACCAGCGTCGCGACGCCCATGCCGAAGACGGCGATCGAGAAGGTGAATTGCGCGAGCGCGTCGGAAAGCCCGAACGCCGCCTTGACGGCGGGGATGACGGGAAAGAACAGGTGCACGGCAAGGGGGCCGATGAACGCGACCATGCCGAGCGCGAGCGCGAAGGAGCGGCCGGGCGTGCGGGGCGTATCGGATTTCATCAAGACCCCGTCGTAGGGTGGGCAAAGGCGGCCGAGGCGCCGGCTTGGTTGCTCGAGGTCAATTCCGCCGTGCCCACGCGCGGATGTGCTTCACCGCGTGGGCACGGCGGGTCGAGCACCGTACCCTCGATGAGTCACCGCGGCCGCCTTTGCCCACCCTACCGCCCTCACTTCTTCAGCTTGTACCCCGTCCTGAACATTGCCCACACGATCGCGAGGCAGATCGCCAGGAACGCGAACGTCATCGCGATGCTGACGCCGACGCTCACGTCGGCGATGCCGAAGAAGCTCCAGCGGAAGCCGCTGATCAGGTAGACGATCGGGTTGAACAGGGTGATCGTCTGCCAGACCGGCGGCAGCACGTGGGTCGAGTAGAAGCTGCCGCCGAGGAAGCTCAGCGGCGTGATGATCAGCAGCGGAATGACCTGCAGCTTCTCGAAGCCGTCCGCCCAGATGCCGATGATGAAGCCGAGCAGGCTGAAGGTGACGGCGGTGAGCACCAGGAACACGATCATCCACAGCGGGTGGTCGATATGGATCGGCACGAACAGCCAGGAGGTCGCCAGGATGATCAGGCCGAGGACGATCGACTTCGACGCCGCCGCGCCCACATAGCCGACGACGATCTCGAAGGCGGAGATCGGCGCCGACAGGATCTCGTAGATGGTGCCGACGAAGCGCGGGAAATAGATGCCGAACGAGGCGTTCGACGTGCTCTGGGTGAGCAGCATCATCATGATCAGCCCCGGCACGATGAACGAGCCGTAGCGCACGCCCTCGATCTCGCTGATGCGCGAGCCGATCGCGGCGCCGAACACGACGAAATAGAGCGAGGTCGAGATCACGGGCGAGACGATGCTCTGCATCAGCGTGCGGCCGGTGCGCGACATCTCGAAGACGTAGATGGCGCGGATGGCGGGGAAATTGATCGGCAGGCTCATGCGCTCGCTCCCGGCACGACGTCCGGCCCGGCTTGCGTGTCCTGCCGCACCAGGTCGACGAAGATGTCCTCGAGCGAGCTCTGGGTGGTCTGCAGGTCCTTGAAGCGGATGCCGGCGCTCGCAAGCTGGTCGAGCAGACCCGTGATGCCGGTGCGGCCCCTCTGCGTATCGTAGGTGTAGACCAGCTCGCGGCCGCCGGCGGCGAGCGCCAGATGATGCGCGGCGAGCGCGGCGGGCACGGCGGCGAGCGGCTCCTGGAGCTGCAGCGTGAGCTGCTTCTTGCCGAGCTTGCGCATCAGCTCCGCCTTGTCCTCGACCAGGATCAGCTCGCCCTTGTTGATGACGCCGACGCGGTCGGCCATCTCCTCGGCCTCCTCGATGTAGTGCGTCGTGAGGATGATGGTCACGCCGGCGGCGCGCAGCGCCCGCACCACCTCCCACATGTCCTTGCGCAGCTCGACGTTGACGCCCGCGGTCGGCTCGTCGAGGAAGAGGATCTGCGGCTCGTGCGACAGCGCTTTTGCGATCATCACGCGGCGCTTCATGCCGCCCGAGAGCGTGACGATCTTGTCGTCCTTCTTGTCCCACAGCGAGAGGTCGCGCAGCACCTTCTCGATATGCGCCGGGTTGGCGCGCTTGCCCCACAGGCCGCGGCTGAAGCTCACGGTGTTCCACACCGATTCGAAGGCGTCGGTGTGCAGTTCCTGCGGCACCAGGCCGATCATGGCGCGCGCCGCGCGGTAGTCGCGCACGATGTCGCGGCCCGCCACCGTGACGTGGCCGGTCGTTGCCGTCACGATGCCGCAAATGATGCCGATGAGCGTGGTCTTGCCGGCGCCGTTCGGGCCGAGCAGCGCAAAAATCTCGCCGGCGCGGATGTCGAGGTCGATGCGCTTGAGCGCCTGGAAGCCGGTCGCATAGGTCTTCGACAGGTCGGCGACGCGGATGATCGGCTGCGCCGATGCGTGGCCCGGTGTAGAAGAATTGGAGGCGGGGGTCGTTCGTTCGAGCATGCGGAGACATCCGTCGGGGCGCTGTTTGTCTTCCTTATTTAGCGAGCCCGCAAGGCGGGGGAAGGCTTAAGCCATGCATCCGACGACGGGGTGTTGCGAGATGCGGCGGTGGCGGCGCGCCACCTTGGCCGCATTCTTGCTGCTGCCGCGGCTCGCCTGCGGCGCGCGCGCGACCGATCCCATGGGGGTGCCGACCGCGGCGCCGCCCGCCGCGACGCCCTACGCGGCGACCTGCCCGCGCGCCGCGACGTTCATGACCGTGATCGACGTTGGCCACACGGCCGACGCGCCGGGCGCGATGAGCGCGCGCGGCGTGCCCGAATACGCGTTCAATCTGGCGCTCGCGCGTCGCATCGACGCGGATTTGCGCGCGGCCGGATTTGCCCGCACCGTGCTGCTGGTGACCACCGAGGCGCCGCAAGCCGGCCTGTACCGGCGGGCGGTCCGCGCCAACGCGCTCAAGGCGAACCTCTTTCTCTCGGTCCACCATGACGCGGTGCCGGAGGCGTTTCTCGACACCTGGCAGGTCAACGGCCAGGAGCAGCAGTACAACGACCAGTTCCCGGGGCACTCGCTGTTCGTGTCCAAGGACAATCGCGATCCGCGCGGCAGCCTCGCCTTCGCGCATCTGCTCGGCATGGCGCTGAAGGACCGCGGCCTGCAGTACACGACGCACTATAGAGAGAAGTACATGGGCAACCGGCAGCGCCTCCTCGTCGACGCGCAGGCCGGCGTCTATCGCTACGACCAGCTCATCGTGCTGATGTCGACGCGCATGCCGGCGGCCCTGCTCGAGGCCGGCTCGATCGTCAACCGCGCCGAGGAGCTCGCGCTCGCGAGCCCGGAGCGGCAGGCGCTGATCAGCAGCGCGGTGGTCGAGGCGGTCGACAAGTTTTGCGCGGCGCGCCGAACCAGCGCGCGTCGGTCATCGCCCCATAATGTTGGCCTGCTAGAGCGGCTCTGGCCGGGTCGCGGCGGGCGCAAAAAATAAATTCTCGGCAGGGCTTGCCACAGTACGCCTCCGCGATTATTCTATGCGTTTTTCCGCGGCCATGGCGGAACAGGACGCCAGTACCGCGGAACGACACGCGCGACGCCTCGCGCAGGAAGTGACGCGGAATGAGTGACCTGAGTGCCAACCTGGGTGCCGACCTGAGTGTATTGTTCGATTCCCCTGTCGCGGCCGGCCCGAAGTCCGCCTGGCCCCTGCGCTGGGGCGCGCCGACCGCCGAGCAGCGCGGCCCGCTGATCGCGGCGCGCGATCCGACGCAGCGTAACGTCATCGGCACCTATGCGGGCGTCTATTCGATCTATCGCGCGCTCGCGATCGCGGCGCGCGGCCTCGCCTCCAACCATCAACCCAATCTCACCAACACGTCGCCGGCCGCGCGCATCGGCCCGCACCCGCAATGGGCCGGCGAGGACAAGATCGTCTCGCTCGATCCGTGGGGGCACCTGGTCGGCGACGCCTTTCGCGCCGAGCGCGCGCGCGGCATCGACATCCGCCCGACCATCGCGGTCACGCGCGCCCATGTCGACATGCCGGAGATCCGCGCCGCCTTCGAGGCCGGCCGCATCAAGGCCGATGGCGACGTGGTCTCGCCGCAGGGGCTGGTGCGCGTCATGAAGGCCGCGATCGATCCGGTCTGGTACCTGCCCGGCGTCGCCAGGCGCTTCGGCATCACGGAGAGCGACCTGCGCGAGAGCCTGCACGAGAACACCGGCGGCATGTTCCCCGAACTGGTAACGCGGCCCGACCTCGAGGTCTTCCTCCCCCCGATCGGCGGCTCGACCATCTACTGCTTCGGCGATCCGCAGAAGCTCGGCGACACGCGCTATCCCCTGGCGTGCCGCGTGCACGACGAATGCAACGGCTCCGACGTGTTCGGCTCGGACATCTGCACCTGCCGGCCGTATCTCGCGCACGGCGTCGAGCTCTGCATCGAGATGGCGCAGGCGGGCGGCGCCGGGCTCGTCGTCTACAATCGCAAGGAAGGCCGCGCGCTCGGCGAGGTGACCAAGTTCCTCGTCTACAATGCGAGGAAGCGCGACCGCAACGGCGACACCCCGGCCTCCTACTTCACGCACACCGAGGGCGTCGCCGGCGTGCGCGACATGCGCGTGCAGGAGCTGATGCCCGACGTGCTGCACTGGCTCGGCATCGCGCATATCGACCGCTTCGCCTCGATGAGCGACATGAAGATCGATGCGCTCACCGAGGCCGGCATCACCATCGGCGAAAGCGTGCCGCTGCCCGACGGGCTGATCCCGACCGACGCGCGCGTCGAGATCGAGGCGAAGCTCGCGGCCGGCTATCGCGGCGGCGGCGCGATCCAGGTCGAGGCGCCCGCGCTCGGGCGCGGCCTCGGCGAATGAGCGCGCCTGCGGCCGCGCGCAGGGATGCGCCGGCCGAGCTGATCGCGCTGCGCAGCGCCGCCTCGGTGCGCGAGCGCTGCGGCCGCGTGTACGACTGGGTGGCAGCGGGGAATTCGCCGCACTTCACGCTCGATGCGGCCAAGCTCGATGACGCCGCCGCGCTCGTCGCCGAGGTGACGCGGGCGAGCTGTCCGGACCTTACGATTGCCCAGCACAGCCGCTGGCGCCATTTTTCTGCCGGCGGCCACGACCGCTGGGCGGCGCTGCCGCTCGGCGGCTTGGATACGCTCGAGCGGGCCCGCACCGCGATCGACCTCGTCGTCGTCAGCGTGCTGCTCGATGCCGGCGCCGGCGCGGCGTGGTCCTATCGCGACGACGGCACGGCCCTCACCTTCGCGCGCTCCGAGGGACTCGCGGTCGCGAGCCTCGACATGTTTCGCGCCGGCGCGTTCTCGTCCGATCCCGCCCGGCCCCTGCGGGTCGACGCCGAGGCGCTCGCCGATCTCGCACTTGCGGCCCTTACCGATGGCTTCCAGGTCTCCGACCGCAATCCGCTGGTCGGCCTGCCGCAGCGGCTCGCGCTGTTGCGGCGCCTCGGCGCGGCGCTCACGGCGCGTCCGGATCTGTTCGGCGCCGCGGGGCGGCCGGGGCACCTGATCGACGCGATCCGCGCCGCGTCGTCGGCGCAGCGCATTGCCGCCGCCGATATTCTGGCGCTCGTGCTCGACGGTTTGGCGCCGATCTGGCCATCCGGGCTCACCGTCGACGGCGTCGCGCTCGGCGATGCGGGACTTCATCCCGCCGTGCGCGCGCCGGACCGGTCGGACCGCATCGTGCCGTTCCACAAGCTGTCGCAGTGGCTCGTCTACTCGCTGATCGAGCCGGTCGAGCAGGCCGGTATCGCGGTCGTCGATCTCGACGGCCTCACGGGCCTGCCCGAATACCGCAACGGCGGCCTTTTCATCGACACCCGCGTGATCGTCTCGCGCGCGCCGCTCGATCCAGCGATCGCGCATGAGGTCACCGCCGAGCTCGTCGTCGAATGGCGCGCGCTCACCGTGACGCTGCTCGACCGCCTGCGCGAGGCGGTGCGCCCCCGGCTCGGCCTCGCGGCGCTCTCGATGTCGCAGCTCCTGCAGGGCGGCTCGTGGCTCGCGGGCCGCACCATCGCGGCGCGCCTGCGCCCGCCCGACGCCCCGCCGCCGCTCGCCATCGAGGCGGACGGGACGGTGTTCTGACCCGGAGCCCGTAGCCCGGATGGAGCGAAGCGAAATCCGGGGTCATTACCTTTCGACCCGCATTCCGGGTCGCTTCATGCTGGTGAGGGTAAACAAAGCGTAGCGCGCCGGGCGAGATTCTCTACGTCGGTATTAGAAACAGATTTAAATTTTACAGCTAAATTGAAATACCTCTATTGCTGGAGCGCGGCGATCCTCGGCGAGAGGGCGAGCGTTTTTGTTGAGGAACATGGCATGTTTGATCGGATATCGTCCGTGCTGAATGGGGTAGTTGCCAGCGTTGGCCGACGTTCGGAAGGCTCCGTCCTGCCGTTGTTCGGCCTGCTGGCTGTGCCTATCCTGGCGGCGGTCGGCGCCGGCATCGACTACTCGCGCGCCACTGCCGTGCGCACCCAGCTGCAGGCCTCCCTCGATTCCGCATTACTTGCCGGCGCGAAGGACGCATCGAACAACTGGAGCCAAGTCGCCCTCGACTTGTTCAATAGCAGTCCGCACTCCGTCGGAGCAACCGTCAATGCGCCGAGCTTTACGGTCGACGCATACGGAAACTACAAGGCGACTGTCTCCGCGTCCGTGCCGACGAGCGTCCTTGCCGCCTTGTCGATCTCCTCGATTGCAGTCAGCGCGACCTCGGTCGTGGCGCCGGGCTCGGGCACCGAGAACTCGTGCATCCTGACGCTCGACCACGGGCAGCCTTTGTCCGACGGCTCGATGACGTTCAACGGGGCGCCGGACGTTTCCTTGAACGGGTGCGGGTTGCGTTCGAACACGAGCATGAATTGTAACGGACACAACGGCGGGGCGACCGCCTCGATCGCGGCCGGTTCGGTGAGCGGCTGCAGCAATACGCAGTCGAATGCCGTCGTCGTACCTGATATCTACGCGCCGCTCGCAACCTGGATCGTGCCGCAATGCTCCTCATCCGGCAGCGGTGTCACGTGGACGGCGGGATCAGCCAAGCCTCCCATCGGTGTGCTTACCGTGACGCAAGCCTACGGAACCGAGTATCACGTGTGCGGCGATCTCACGCTCAGCGGCACTGGCTCCTTGATGGCCGGCGCGCAGACCTCGGACACCATCATCGTGATCGAGAACGGCGGCCTGATCATGGCCTCGGGCGCCGACGTGAGCGCCGCCCGTACCGTGTTCGTACTGACCGGCAGCGGCACGACGCCGAGTGCGATCACGTTTCCCAACGGCAAGGGGCACGCGGCGACCTTGTCATTGTCGCCGCCGACCAACGCCAGCGATCCGTGGCAGGGAATATCGCTCTACCAGAATCCATCGCAGACTGACGGCGTCAGTGACGATTGGGGGCCAGCCGCTACGTTCAACGCCGACGGCGTCGTCTATCTGCCGTATGCCGACGTGACTATGCATGGCAGCGGCGCGAGCAACAACTCAAAATGCACGAAGATCGTGGCGAATACGTTCACCACGGATGGCAGCGTTAACCTCAACTTCTCCCAGTCGAGCGGCTGCACGACGCTCGGCGTCAAGCAATGGACGACCGTGCCAATTCATTTGGCGCAATGATGGTGGCCCCCACTGCACCCCGGCGCCAAAAGGGGATGCGATCACCCCGAATCTTATCGTTTGCGCCGATCCTTGACGCCTGCGGAGGCACCTGCTGGAGCCGTCGCGCGTCGATTCAAGCGGGATCTTCGGTCGACATTCGACCGGCGTTCCCCGATTAATTGCTTTTCTTGGGCGGATCGCAGATCGACGCCACTTCGCCGATCCGCGCCTGAACGCCTCCCGGCGCTCGAACCTGTTTCATCGTCACCCATTATCGACTCTCCATGTGCATCGGAGCTGGGTTGGTGTGTCAGCGGAATTCAACGCCGATCTGATGTTCTTTGCGCCACAAGATGTGGCACGGGCGCGTTGTCTGCCCGGCGTCGAGGAGAAGATTGAACGTCTCGGGAATGCCTAATGGGCTTGCGACCTGAAGGCACGCGCCGCTCTGGGAAATGTTGCGCACCGTGCAGTCGATGATGCCCGCCCGGCCAAAGGCTATTTTCGCCGGTTTGAGAACACGGCGAAGGGTCATTTCACGCTGGTCGTCCATCGCGTGCCTCCGTTGCCCCCCAAGGCACGACAAGTCTATGGCAGGTTCATTAATCGCTGTTGAATCTCCGGAGCACTCAGGGAACCCGCCATGGCGCGCCAAAGCCAAGGTTGCGGCGCCGTTGAGCGACGCGCTTGTTGCGGTGCATGATTGCGGAAGTCGCCCATCGCGACCGATGCCGCCACGACGAATTTTTGTCCGCTCTCGGGGCAACTGCGGACGTCATCGAACGCGCGGCACCCGTGCAACTGGTCGCGAGTGACAAGGGTTTCGGATGCCGGCCGCGCTGATGCGGCGCGACATGCACGGAAGGCCGGCGTCCGAAAGCCTTCATTGGACGAAACCGCGGGAAGGGATACGTGGGCGGTGCGGCGTGCGCTATGGGGATTTGAAGGAGGCACTGCGGGTACTCGTGAGGCCGAGAGCCTCGGCTTGATCACCACCGAGCTCGTCATGAATGCTCTCAAGCACGTGTTTCCCGGCGAAAAGTCCGCCGGAGAGATCACCGTCGCGTATGAAGTCGATGGACCGAATTGGAAGCTTTCGGTCGCCGACAATGGGGCCGGCAAGCCGGAGGGCGTCTTTGCTCAACCGAAAACCGGGCTCGGAAGTGGCATCGTCAAGGCGCTCGCGCGGCAGCTCGACGCCTTCGTGGAGACGTCGGCAACGCCGGAGGGCACGGTTGTGTCGATCGTTCACGCCACTTTCTCGACCAAGGCAGGGCGAGCCGCGCAGGACGCGCCGATTTCGTTTGCCGGGTCGCCGGCGGCAGCTCTGCACGCCGAGGCCCTGATTGCGTCAAAAAAAAGGGATGGTTGAAGCAAAAATTCAAATGGAGAGTGTTCGATTTGCTCGGTTATTGCCATAAAGCGAGCGCAGGATCGAGTTGGCATGACCATTTCCGTTGGCCAAGAAAAGCCGGTCGTCGAGCAAACGCCCGGCAACAAGCCCTCCCCCGACCTCACCGAACGCGCGCTTCGTATGCGCATTCGGCAGCAGGAGATCCTGGCAGAATTGGGGGTCTTGGCGCTTCAAGGTACGAAGTTCATCGACCTGCTGAACCACACCGCACGTCTGACGGCCGATGGCCTCGGGGCAGAGTACTGCAAGGTTTTGGAGTACCTTCCTGCCGAAAACCGGCTCCTCGTCCGCGCGGGAGTGGGCTGGGACGAAGGCGTCGTCGGCTCAGCGAGTGTGGGCGCCGATCTGGCCTCGCCCGCAGGCTTCGCCTTGCGCACCGGAAAACCGGTGATTTCCAATCACCTCGAAAACGAGGAACGTTTCAGGAACTCCGGAGCTTCTGGTCGAGCACGGCATTCGCCGTGCGATGAATGTCATCTTGCAAGGCGATGGCTCGCCCTTCGGCGTGTTGGAAGTGGACAGCCGATCCGAAGGCGAATTCAGCGAGCATGATGTCGCGTTCCTGCAAGGCGCGGCCAACATCCTCGGGATGGCCATCGAACAGCAGCAGTACCAGCGGAAGCTCAAGGCGGCGCTCGACCGTCATCAGGTTCTGCTCGAGGAGGTCAACCATCGGGTCAAGAACAGCCTCCAGGTGGTTGCCAGCATGCTTCACTTGCAAGCCACGGCGGTCGGCGACCCCGAGCTCAGCGACCGGCTCAACGAAGCATCGATCCGCATCTCGACCGTCGGACGCGCCTATGAGCGCCTCGCCTACAATGCCGACTATGAGAAGATCGGCCTGGTCGCCTATATCCGGGAGGTCCTCGAGGACTTGGAGGGCGCGGTGACGCCGTGTCGACTTCTGCTCGACGCACCCGAAGAAATTCAATTTGCGGCGGATCGGGCAATCCTGGTCGCCCTCATCGTCAACGAGCTCGTGTTGAACGCCGCCAAATATGCGTATCCTGATCGTTTCGGCGAAACGATCGCGGTGCAAGTCGTTCGATCGGATCGGACGACCTGTTTGGTATCGGTCCGCGACGAAGGCGTCGGCCTGCCCGTGGGCTTCGACCCCACGACAAGCAAGCGCCTCGGAACACGCCTCGTGACTGCCCTGTCGAAGCAGCTGGACGCCGTGTTGACGCATCCCATTTCCACCAACGGCACCCTTTTTACTCTGCTCGTTCCGTTGGAGCCAACTCCGGCTGATTGATCGCGCTATGTAATCCGGGGGGACATCCAAGATTTCCGTCGCTTCGCCTGACCCCCGAAGGTTTGCCTCGCTGGGGCGGCGGATCGTCGGCGCCCGGCCGCACCCAGCGCCTGATGGAGGAGCAGGCGCGGCGGCAGACGGCGGCGCGGCTTGGCGCCGACGATCGCGCCTTCGCACGAAGCTGCATTGGCCGGACCGCCCGCTCACTCCGGCTTGATGCCCGCGAACTTGATCACCCTGGCCCACTTCTCGGTTTCGTCGGCGACGAGCTTGCCGAATTCGGCGGGCGACATCGGCATCG
>CAVPGG010000070.1:0-35524 GCA_963703755.1 uncultured Pseudomonadota bacterium | reverse complement strand
TATCTGCCGAATCCAGGTATAGTTCCATAAATATTTTTGTGTGTTATATATTAATAAGTTGCTGTTACTATTTCTTTTTCAAATTTGCGGGCTATGGCGTGTAGCTCTAGCAGAGGTTTAATAAACTCCTCTATTTTGCTAAGGTACAACTGGCTTGCCGCATCGCACAAGGCATCTGGTGGGTTAGGATGAGCCTCTAAGAATATACCGTCTACTCCTGCTGCTACCCCTGCTCTTGCTATAGTTGGCAACAGTTCCCTAGTTTTGCCGAGGGCCCGCCGAGCAACTGCCGGGCTGGGACGCTGCCCATGATCGAGGAGGAGTTGGGCGCCGGCGAACATCCCGCTCCCGATCCCGTTCGCGGCGATGAGCAGCGCGAAGGCCGGGTAGGGGAAGTTGACCGGCAGCAGCATCAAGCCGATGAAGCTACCGCCGAATACCGTCAGTCCGGCGGTGGCGATACCGCGAGGAACCGACCGGTCCGACAGGATCCCGGCAACCGGTCCCGCGGCGAGGACCCGGCCGTGAGGGGCAGCAGGAAAATCCCGGCCCACAGCGGCGTTCGCTGTAGTCGTAGCCGTGCAGCGGCAGCCAGATGCCCTGCAGCCAGATGATGAGCATGAACTGCAGCCCGCCGCGGGCGATGGCGCAGGCCAGGCCCGCGAGTCCCCGCCGTGAAGGCCCGGATCCGGAACAGGCTGAGCTGGAACATCGGCTCGGCAATCCGGCTCTCGACGATGCCGAATGCGCCCAGCAGGACGACCCCGCCGCGCAGCCCGGTGAGCACCCGGGTTTCGTCCAGCCCATCGCGTGGCCGCCGTACGGCTGGATGCCGTAGGTGACGGCGATCAGGACCGCGCTCAGCCCGACGGCGAAGGTGACGTTGCCCCACCAGTCGATCCGGGCGCGATGCCGCTCGCCGTTGTCGCGGAGCCTGAGGTAGGCCCAAACCGTCCCGTAGATGCCGACAGGCACGTTGACCCAGAACACCGCGCGCCAGTCGATGGCGGCCAGCAGGCCGCCCGCGACGAGCCCGACGAACATGCCCGCCAGGCCGGCGATCTGGTTGGTGCCCAGCGCGAATCCCCGCTGTTCGGTCGGACGGAACCGGCCAGGAAGATAGTGGATCGCTGTGCACGCTATCGCGCGTACAGGTATCCACTATCCCGGGCCTTCCGGCTCGCCCGCCGCCCTCGCCCGGGTCACCCAGGCGATTTCTTCCTCGTCGTGCGCCGTGCGCGGCCGGTCGCCGTGGCCGGGCGCGTCGATGACGGCGACGTGGAAGCCGCAGCCGGCCACCAGGCGCTGCGCCCGACCTGCCATCGCCGGGTGCTTCTTGTGGTTGCCGCCGCCGTGGCCCATCAGCACCAGGGGCGCGCGATCGCCGCCGGAGGTCGGCGACCACAGGACGCCAGGGACCTCGCCCACAGTGAAGTCGCGCTCGACCATGCCGTTCGACGACGGCTCGGCGGTGAACTGCAGAGAGTACATGGATGTTGCCTTTCGGGAGTGCCTTGTTGTCGAGGCGCTCCCGGCGACACCTACGTGCATGGCTTGCGCTCGCGCTTGCGCCGGTGTGCCGCACGCCGCCCCGCCGCTCCACCAGGCCGGCCGTATGCAGCTGCGTCTTCGTCCACGTATAGCCCCAGCGGAACGCATGGTGGCGCCGCAAATGCTCGTGGAAATGGCTCACGTTCCAACCCGGGTACTCCCCCCGATACAACGCCAGCATCCAATCCCTGGCGTCGGCAGGTACCCGCTTCGGCGACGGCTTGCCGACCCGCCGATCGCGCAGGCCCTCAAGCCCATCCTCCTCATACCGATCCCGGTAGCGGCGGAACTGCCGCTCCGACATCCCCAGTAGCTCGCCCGCCTCCATCATCGATAGCTCCCCCGCCTCCCAGCGGCTCAACACATCCCGAAATTTCTGCATCCTGCGGTCCTGTAGCCACGCTGCCCGGTTCATCTGCCCTGCTCCCTGCAGGGCCAGAAAACCGGACAACTCGTGTGCTACCTAACCCGGACAACTCGTCTGCTTACGACAGCGCGTCCTCGCCGCCTTGCCGTCGGCGCGATGGACGCCGATATTGCGCCCCATTCGTCCGGCACAGCAGCGGCCGTGCGGGGGGCGGGAGTATTCATGGCGTTGATCGAAAAAACGGGTCCGCAGTCGGCGCCGGCGTCCGCGCCGGAACCTACGGCCGGCGGCCCGCCCGAGCTCGAGATCGGCGGCGTCCTCACCATCGATGTCGGCGCGATCCAGTCGAACTACCGCGCCCTGTGGGCGCGCGTGGCGCCGTCCGAATGCGCCGCCGTCGTCAAGGCCGATGCCTATGGCTGCGGCATCGAGCCGGTCGTGCGCGCGCTGGCGAAATCCGGCTGCAAGACCTACTTCGTCGCCCATCTGGCCGAGGCGCGCGCCGTGCGCGCCTGCGCGCCGGAAGCGACCGTCTACGCGCTGAGCGGCCTGCCGCCGGGCGCCGCCGCGGCCTTCGCGCAAGCGCACGTGCGTCCGGTGATCGGCTCGACGCACGAGCTCGCCGAATGGGATGCGTTCTGCTCGACCAGCGGATGGCGCGGCGGCGCGGCGCTGCATTTCGACACCGGCATGAACCGGCTCGGCATCGCGGCCGACGAGGCCGCGGCGCTCGCCCATCGCATCAAGATGCCGGATCACGGCATCACGCTGGTGATGAGCCATTTCGCCTGCGCGGACGAGTCCGCGCATGCGCTCAACAACCGCCAGGTCCAGCTCTTCCGCGAGCTGCGCGCCATGTTCCGCGGCATCCCGGCCTCGCTCGCGAACTCGGCGGGCATCTTTCTCGGCAACTCGACCCACTGCGACATGGTGCGGCCCGGCTACGCGCTCTACGGCGGCAACCCGACGCCCGCGAACGCCAATCCGATGCTGCCCGTCATCGGGCTCAAGGCGCGCATCATCCAGGTGCGCGCGGTCGCGCGCGGCGACACGGTCGGCTACGGCGCGGCGTGGACGGCGCAGCGCCCGGCGCGCGTCGCGATCCTGTCGGCCGGATACGGCGACGGCCTGCTGCGCGCCGCCGGCGGTGTCGGCACGCGGGCGGGCGCCGAGGTGGTGATCGGCGGCACGCGCTGCCACGTCGTCGGCCGCGTCTCCATGGATCTCGTCGCGGTCGACGTGACGGCGCTGCCCGACAATGTGGCGCGGCGCGGCGAATGGGCGACGCTGATCGGCGGCGACCGCGACATCGATGCGCTCGCCGCCGAGTGCGGGACGATCGGCTACGAGCTGATGTGCGCGCTGAGCCGGCGCTACGCGCGGGTGTGGACCGCGTAGCCGAACGCGATGGGCTGACTACTCGACCTTGCGCGCGTCCCCGCCGAAGAATTTGCGATTGCAGGTGTTGGCGATGTTCTGCACCGCCGTCATGGTCGCCGGAACCTTCTGCTGGAAATCGTTGTTGATCTGCGCGTGGTTCGGGAACTGCGACTGCAGCGAATCCATCACGCAGTGGCAGTAGTTCTGGCAGCTGCTGTGGGCCGTGGGGTTGTTCTTGTCGCAGGCCGGGACGCAGGCCTCGTATTCGGCGGAGTATTCCGCCGGTGCCCATTGCTGAGCGAGCGCGGGCGTGCAGAACAAAATCGCCGCGAGAGCGTAGCGCTTGAAGGTCATCATCGTCCCCTTGTTTGGTCAGGTGAGCTGCGGTTCAGGCCGGGCACATTATAGAACATGATCGCGACGGCCAAACATCGCCTTTCAGATGAGATCGTGATCACGTCGTAAAAACACCGGCGTGGCGCGGGTGCTTCCCGGTTGACATATGTTCTCTATATGTTCTCATGTCGGCATGGAGGCCGACACCTTACTGACATACCCCTACGTGGTCGTGCGCCTCGCCTGCCGCTACTGCGCGCGGGTCGGCGCCTATCGGCTGGTGCGGCTCGCCGTGAAGTTCGGCTGCGAGGCGCGGCTCGCCGACGTGGTCATCCGGCTCGCGGCCGACTGCCCGCACTGGAAGCCGAACCGGCGCTGGCCCGAGGGCTGCGGCGTCTACCTGCCCGACCTCGAGGCACCGCGCGCGCTGCCCGACGATCCGAGCCGCCGCGTCATCCGGGTGATCGACGGTGGAAAGAATGAGGAACGCAAAGGTGAGCCGGATGGCACGTGATAGCCTCGCGGCGGCACGATTCTTTTGGAGCGCCTGACCCCGCATGGCCCGTCGTGGACCCACTTTCGTCTGCCAGAACTGCGGCGCCGTCACGGGGCGCTGGCAGGGCAAGTGCGAAGCCTGCGGCGAGTGGAACACCATCGTCGAGGAGAGCGCGGCCACCGATGCGCGGCTCGCCGGCCCCGGCAAGCCGCCGCGCAAGGGGCGCCCGTTCACGCTCGAGCCGCTCGCCGGCGAGGCGCATGACGCCCCTCGCCTGCCCTCCGGCATCGCCGAGCTCGATCGCGTCACCGGCGGCGGATTCGTCCGCGGCTCGGTGCTGCTGGTCGGCGGCGATCCCGGCATCGGCAAGTCGACGCTGCTGATCCAGACCGCGGCCGCGCTCGCCCGCGCCGGCCACCGCGCCGTCTACATCTCGGGCGAGGAAGCCGTTGCCCAAGTACGCCTGCGCGCCGAGCGCCTCGGCCTCGCGTCGGCGCCGGTCGAGCTTGCGGCCGAGACCTCGGTCGAGGACATCGTCGCGACGCTCAGCCAAGGCAAGACGCCGCGCCTCGTGGTGATCAACTCGATCCAGACCATGTGGACCGACGCGGTCGAGTCCGCGCCCGGCACCGTGACGCAGGTGCGCGGCAGCGCGCAGGCGCTGATCCGCTTCGCCAAGCGCTCCGGCGCCGCCGTGATCCTGGTCGGCCACGTCACCAAGGACGGCCAGATCGCCGGCCCGCGCGTGGTCGAGCACATGGTCGACGCGGTGCTGTCGTTCGAGGGCGAAGGCACGCATCTCTTCCGCATCCTGCGCGCCATGAAGAACCGCTTCGGCCCGACCGACGAGATCGGCGTGTTCGAGATGACCGGCGGCGGCCTGTGCGAGGTCGCCAACCCGTCCGAGCTGTTCCTCTCCGAGCGCGACCTCGGCAGTCCCGGCACCGCGGTCTTCGCCGGCGTCGAGGGCTCGCGCCCGCTGCTCGTCGAGATGCAGGCGCTGGTCGCGCCGTCGACGCTGGGCACGCCACGCCGCGCCGTCATCGGCTGGGACCAGAACCGCCTCTCGATGGTGCTCGCGGTGCTCGAGGCGCATTGTGGCGTCAAGCTCTCGGGCTACAACGTCTACCTCAACGTCGCGGGCGGCCTGCGCATCCAGGAGCCCGCCGCCGATCTCGCGGCCGCCGCCGCGCTGGTCTCGTCGCTCGGCAACGCGCCGCTGCCGCCCGACGCGGTGTTCTTCGGCGAGGTGTCGCTCTCGGGCGCAATCCGCCCGGTGGCGCAGAGCGGCGCGCGCCTGAAAGAAGCGCAGAAGCTCGGCTTCGGCCGCGCCTTCCTGCCCGAGGCCGCGCGCGGCGAAGCCGGCGCCGACGCCGGGCTGACGCTCACCGGCATCGGCGGCCTCGCCGACCTCGTCGCCGACATCGCCCAGCGCGGCAAGCGCGGGCGTGTCGCCGAGCTCAAGACCGGCACCGCGGATCGCTGAGCCGCAACACATTCTCCCTCATGGTGAGGAGCGCGGCCGCACTTGCGGCCGCGCGTCTCGAACCATGGGCCACGCGCGCAAGCAGCGCCATACGCACGTGGGGCTTGCCCGACTTGCGCATCAAATATGTCGATCTCGGGTAAACTAAACTCGAGATCGGTGGCCGCCCTCGTCCTTCGAGACGCTTGTCGTCGCGAGTCCGACGACAAGCTCCTCAGGATGAGGGCGGAATTGGCTCTCGCAGCTAGACGCTAAGGCTTCGCGCGTGGATCGCTGATCCGTCCGGCGAACAGCACCGCGCCGGTCGCGTCATCGACGATGTAGAACAGGAACGGCCGGTCGACCGCGAACGGCTCGATATGCGCCGGCATGCTCGCCGCCACCATGGCGACCGCGGTCGCGGCGGCGGCCTCGGTGCCTTCCTCGGTCACGTCGATCACGGCGCGGTGCACCACGGCGTCGATCGCGAGCGGCGCGCGCGCCGGCGGCTGGCCCGTCATGCCGGAAAAGTCGGCGAGCTTGAGGTCGAAGGCGCGCGCCATGCCGGCCGCGCGAAACAGCTTGCCGACCTCGCTGCGGAAGCTCGTCTTGAAGCGCGGCAGCGCGAGCTCGACATTCTGCGCCTCCGGCATGTCGCGCATCAGCGCCGCGAGCGCCGGCGCGTCGAGCGCGCGCGCGACCTTGTCGACGCCTCCGATCGCGTTCGGCACCACCACGACCATGGCCAGCGACTTCACGCTGTACGGCAGGCGGATCGCGCGGAACGTCGGCCGCGCGATGATCTGGAAGTAGCCGCGCTGGCCCATCGTCGTCACCTTGACGGTCGACGACGGCGTGAGGCGGAAATCGGCCTCGTGGGTCGCGCCCTTGACGAAGGGCGACGCCCAGGCGGCCTTGAAGTAGACCGCGTTGAGGATCACGGCCGGCTGATCGGCATCGATCTGGTCGAGGATCCGGTCGATCTTGCCTTCGGTCTTGCGGTCGACCCAGCCGTTGATCGTGTCGAGGTCGGCACCGCGAAAAACCTCGGCGCCGTACTTGTCGCGCAGACGGTCCGCATAGGCGGCCGCGATCAGGTCGCCGCGCGGCTTGAGCAGCATCAGCGCATTGGCGGTCTTGAGCGCGGCCGACGGCGGGCGCCGCCCCGGCGCGAGGCAGCGCTGGCCCTGCGGATATCCGGCCGGACAGGCGCCGTTCGCCGGCGCCTCGCAGTCCGTGCCGTTGAACTTCATCGCCGGCGACGGGCACGCAACCGGCACATCGCTCTTGTCGTAGCCATTGAGCGTGGCGAGCACGCGCGCATTGGCGTCGTCGATCGCGGCGCGCGGCAGGCTGTGCCGCAGCACCCTCGCCATCTCGCGCTCGGTGTCGCTGCGCGCGCCGGCGAGCACCATCGCCATGGCGGTGCCGATCGAATAGGGCGAGAACACGATGTTGCCGGGCTTCTCGGCAAACTTCAGAAAGAGGTCGTGCCCGGACGAATTATAGGCGCTCATCAGCGCCCGGCTCGGAGCCGCATCGGCGGCCTGTGCCGCCGGCGTCGCGCCGCGCCACGAACCCAATGCTTGAACGGCGAGCAGTGCCGCGCACGCATATCCGACGCGGCGAACCATCACCCTCGGCAGCGTGTTCCGCATCATCTTCCCCATTGGCAAATAGGCAGCGCGCCGACCGGCCGCAGCCCGCCATCACCTATCCTTATATGTCGCGGCAGGGCACCGGCGCGTTCACATGCGTCCAATCGGCTGATTTTGCGGAATAATCGCGCAATTGTGACGGGCCGCCGCACGCCGTGCTCCGTCCCGCCAAGGCGGAATTCGAGCCGTGAGATGACGCCACGAGACGGGGTGACGCGGCAGTCCCCTCCCGCTATACACGAGGGCGCGCAATCGACACCGTCCAAATCGGGTGCCGTCTCGGCCGGCCCCTCCGCAATTCCGCCGCCCCGTGCCCGCCGCAGACCTTGTCCGATCGATGGCTCTCGACATCTCGCTGATCGTCATCATGTTGATTTCCGGCATCCTCGCCATGGTGCGGGGATTCATGCGCGAGATCCTCTCGCTCGCCGGCTGGGCGGCCGCGGCCGGCGCCGCCGCCTTCGCGTATCTGCGCCTGACCGGCCCGATGATTGCGTTCTTCAGTGGCTGGAACGAGGTGGTCGTCAAGGGCGCGACCGTGCTCATCGTCGCGATCCTCGCCCTGATCGTGGTGACGATCCTCACCACCCGCATCTCCGACAAGATCCTCGACAGCAAGGCTGGGGCGCTGGACCGCACGCTCGGCGTCCTGTTCGGGCTCGGTCGCGGGCTGATCATCGTGGCGGTGGCGTTCGCGTTCTACCACTGGTGGGCGCCGAACGACCCCTACACGAAAAGTGCCCGGTCGCAGGGCGCGCTCCTCGCCACCGCCTCGTGGCTGGAAGGCCTTATGCCGGACAATCTCGATGTCTATATATCAGAGATGCTGAATACGTTTAAGAAGCGCAACAAGCGCGACGAGGAAGACACGCCCGATACGCCGCCTAACCCGCGTTCCGACCTGGGGACGCACGGTCTGGTGGCGCTGTCGGGAACCCGAATCATGCGAGACTGAGCCGCGCGACGCCGGAGCGACGAGATGACTGAGCAGGCACAGGGCGGCAGCCAGTTGATCGAGCAAGACGACGACACCGATCGCGCCCTGCTCGACCTCGATCTCAACGCCGACCGGCTGCGCGAGGAATGCGGCGTGTTCGGCATCTACGGCCACCCGGACGCGGCCGCCATCACGGCGCTCGGCCTGCACGCGCTGCAGCACCGCGGCCAGGAAGCGGCCGGCATCGTCAGCTATGACGGCAAGCGCTTCCACGCCGAGCGCCATCTCGGCCTCGTCGGCGACCATTTCTCCCGCCGCGATCAGATCGACCGGCTGCCCGGCACCATGGCGGTCGGCCACGTGCGCTATTCCACCACCGGCGCCACCATCCTGCGCAACGTGCAGCCGCTGTTCGCCGAATTGAACGCCGGCGGCTTCGCGGTCGGCCACAACGGCAACCTAACCAACGGGCTGACGCTGCGCCGCACGCTGGTGAGCGAAGGCGCCATGATGCAGTCGACCACCGACACCGAGGTGATCCTGCATCTCGTCGCGCGCGCGCGCGGCGGCCGCTTCGTCGACAAGTTCATCCAGGCGCTGCGCCAGCTCGAGGGCTCCTACTCGCTCGCGGCGCTCACCAACAAGAAGCTGATCGGCGCGCGCGACCCGCTCGGCATCCGTCCGCTGGTGCTCGGCGAGTTCGAGGGCTGCCCGGTGATCACGTCGGAGACCTGCGCGCTCGACATCATCGGGGCGCGCTACGTGCGCGACGTGGAGAACGGCGAGATCGTCGTGTTCTCCGAGGACGGCGCGCAGAGCCTCAAGCCGTTCCCGGCGATGCAGCCGCGCCCGTGCATCTTCGAGTACATCTACTTCGCCCGACCCGACTCGGTGGTCGGCGGCCGCAGCGTCTACGAGATCCGCAAGAACCTCGGCCACGAGCTCGCGCGCGAGGCGGGCGCCGACGCCGACGTGGTAGTGCCGGTCCCCGACTCCGGCGTGCCGGCCGGGCTCGGCTACGCGCAGGCCTCCGGGATCCCGTTCGAGCTCGGCATCATCCGCAACCACTATGTGGGCCGCACCTTCATCCAGCCGACCCAGGCGATCCGCGAGTCCGGCGTCAAGCTCAAGCACAACGCCAACCGCGCGGTGGTCGCGGGCAAGCGCATCGTGCTGATCGACGACAGCCTGGTGCGCGGCACCACGTCGCGGAAGATCGTGCGCATGATGCGCGAGGCCGGCGCGAAGGAGGTGCATTTCCGCATCGCCTCGCCGCCGATCACCCATCCGGACTACTACGGCATCGACACGCCCGACCGCGACAACCTGCTCGCCGCCAACCACACGGTCGACGAGATGCGGGCGATCATCGGCGCCGACTCGCTCGCCTTCCTCTCGGTCGGCGGCATCTATCGCGCCATGGGCGAGAAGGCGCGCGACCCGGCCCGCCCGCAGTTCACCGACCACTGCTTCACGGGCGACTACCCGACCGGCCTCACCGACCAGACCGCGCACGAGACCCCGCCGCGCCAGCTGTCGCTGCTGGCCGAGGCGAGCTGACGCCCGAGCGTCATTGCGAGGAGCGCGTCAGCGCGACGAAGCAATCGCGAACCGCGCGCGCGTGAGCAAGCGAAGGGAGATCGCTTCGCGGAGTTCGCCCTCGGGCTTGCCGAAGGCAAGACCCGGGGGCTCGCAATGACGCCGTGAACAACGCGCGTGGATTGGGCCGCGCTGCCTCTTCGGCGTCAACCCGCGACCGCTTCCCTTATCTCTTTTGGCCGACGCTGTATCGCCAGCAGGTATGCGGCCGCCGGAGCATCGGGATATCGCCTGCCCTGCTCCCAGTTCTTCAACGTCGACAGGGGAATGCGATAGGCAGTGGCAAAACGAGATTGCGACATGCGCAAGGACCGCCGGATCGCCTTTACGTCCGGTGTTTTCACACGCGTCACACGCGTGCCCGGGACCCTGCGGCCGCGCGAATGAGCGGCCGCCTGCTTCATGCTTTCGATCAGCTCGGTTCCGAATTTGCTCATCAGCTCATGCCTCGATCGCGCCCGTTACTTCCCCTTCATCGTGGCCGTCAGTTTGCGGACCATCCGTTTCTCATCGGGCGACAGATTTTCACGCCTTGCCTTGGCGTAGACCATCAGCAGATACAGCGCCGCTCCGCGTCATGATAGAAGTAGATGACACGCACGCCGCCACGCTTGCCGCTTCCCTTTCTTGTCCATCGGACCTTGCGTACACCGCCGGTTTTCGGGATCAGGTCACCGACTTGGGGATTTGCAGCGATGAACGCGATGAATTCGTCGCGCTCCGCCTCGTTCCAGACTTCCTCGGCCTGGCGTACGAAGAGCGGCGTCTCCGCAACCGTGATAAGCCCGGAAGTCACGACCTAGTGTACGTCAATGGCGCCTAGCGGTCCAGTGGAACAGGATGAAAGTGATGTCAAAGCCCCTCGCCGAGCGCATCGCGCTCGTCACCGGCGCCTCGCGCGGCATCGGCCATGCGGTCGCGCTCGCACTGGCGCGCGCCGGCGCGCATGTGGTCGCGGTCGCGCGCACGGTCGGCGAACTCGAGGAGCTCGACGACGCGATCCGCAAGCTCGGCGGCAGCGCCACGCTGGTGCCGCTCGACATGCGCGACGACCCCGGCATCGGGCGCCTCGCCGCCGCGCTCAACGAGCGCTACCGGCGGCTCGACGTGCTGATCGGCAATGCGGGCATCGGCGGACCGTCCTCGCCGCTCGGCCATGTCGAGCCGCAGGCGTGGGACGACGTGATGGCCGTGAATGTCACCGCCAACTGGCAGCTCATCCGCCACTTCGAGCCGCTGCTGCGCGCCTCCGACGCCGGTCGCGCCGTGTTCATCTCGTCGGGCGCCGCGCACAACGCGCGCGCCTATCGCGGGCCCTATGGCGTCTCCAAGGCCGCGCTCGAGGCGCTCGCGCGCACCTTCGCGGCCGAGACGGCGACGACCAACATCCGCGTCAACATTTTCAACCCCGGCCCGACCCGCACCCGCATGCGCGCCGCCATCATGCCGGGCGAGGACCCGATGACGCTGCCGCCGGTCGAGGACGTGGCCGAGAAGATCGTCGCGCTGGCGCTGCCGAGCGTAACCGAGACCGGCAAGCTGTACGACTTCCGCACCGGCAAGCTGATTACCTACAAGCTGCCGACCGAAGGCTGACTCTTCGCGTAGCCCGGATGGAGGCGCACGCAGGTCGGGTTTAATTTACCCGACCTGCGCATCAAAATGGGTCGATCTCGAGCTTGCCCGAGATCGGCGCGCCGCAATCCGGGATGGACCGTCCCGCATTGCGCGGAGCCTGCCCTCGGGCTTGCCGAAGGCAAGACCCGTGGGCTCCATGCGAGCTACGGCCCCGTGCGCGTGACCCGCCACGCGAGCGCTGCTGACGCCGCGAGCAGCAGCGCGGCGAGCAGGAACGGCGCGCCTGGGAATTCCACGCCCGCCCGCCGCCGATCGCGTAGGCGAACAGCTGCGCGAAGATCACCGGCGCGACCAGGTTGGCGATGCCCTGGATGCTGGCGTTCGCGCCTTGCAGCTGACCTTGCTCGGAGGACGAGACACGCTTGCTCATCAGCCCGTTGGCGGACGGCGACGCGAGCCCCCACAACGCCATCAGGGGCACGCCGACGCAGAAGAGCCAGCCGCTCGGCGCCACGCCATAAACCGCAAAGCCGAGCCCGCCGAACAGGAGCCCGATCGCGAGCGCGCCGCGCTCGCCGCACCATTTCACGACGCCGGATACGAGCCCCGCCTGAACGATGATCGCACACACGCCGACCAGCGCGAGCGTGAAGCCGACCGCGCGCTCGCCCCAGCCGTAGCGATAGCTCGCGTAGAGCACGAACACGGTCGGCAGCGCCACATGCGCCAGCTGGGCGAGGAAGTTCACGGCCGCGAGGCCGTAGAGCTCGCGATGCGTGCGCAACAGCCGCAGCGAGCCGACCGGATTGGCGCGCTGCCAGGCGAACGGCATGCGCCGCTCCGGCGGCAGCGACTCCGGCACGATGAGAAGACCGTAGAGCCCGTTGAGCAGGCTCGCGACGGCTGCGGCCCAGAACGGCAGGCGCGGATCGAGCGCGCCGAGCACGCCGCCGACCGCCGGACCGATCACGAAGCCCACGCCGAACGCCGCGCCGATCATGCCGAAGCGCGCCGCCCGCTGCTCGGACGGCGTCACGTCCGCGATATACGCGAAGGCCGTCGCGACGCTCGCGGTGCAGATGCCGGAGATCACGCGGCCCGCGAACAGCCAGGCGAGATTGGGCGCGAGCGCCATCACGACATAGTCGAGCCCGAGGCCGAAATTCGACACCAGGATCACGGGCCGCCGGCCGAAGCGGTCGGACAGCGCGCCCTGCACCGGCGAAAAGATGAACTGCATCAGCGCCCACACGGCGCCGAACAGGCCGACATATTCCGACGCGCGCGCCGTGTCGCCGGCGACGAACCCTTCGATCAGCTTGGGCAGCACTGGGATGACAATGCCGAGCGCCAGCATGTCGAGCAGCACGGTGACGAAGATGAACCCGAAGGCCGCCTGGCGTCGCGATTGACTGGACGGCGTCGCCATACCCACTCCCGTCATGCCGCGTGAAAGCGGGGCATCCAATACGCCGCAGCCTTCGCGATCGATCGCAGGCGCGTGTGCTTACTGGATCGCCCGCTTTCGCAGGCAATGATGGCAGTGTTTGTGGAGACGCAAGTCATTTCCGCTTCGCCTTGCCCGCGAACGGGTTCATCTTCTCGCGCAGCGTGATGCGGATCGGCACGCCGGGCAGATCGAAGCTCTCGCGCAGGCCGTTGGTGAGGTAGCGCAGGTAGGCGTCGGGCACGGCGTCGGCGCGGGTGCAGAACAGCACGAAGGTCGGCGGACGCGCCTTCGTTTGCGTGATGTAGTTGAGCTTGAGGCGGCGGCCCGACACGGCGGGCGGCGGGTGCGCCTGGATCGCATGCTCGAGCCAGCGGTTGAGCGGGTTGGTCGGCACACGCCGGTTCCATACGGCGTGGACGTCGACCACCGTCCGCATCAGCCGGTCGAGCCCCTCGCCCGTGAGCCCCGACAGCGCGACCACCGGCACGCCCTTGACCTGCTGCAGCCGACGCTCGGCCTCGGCGCGCAGCTTGCCGATCGCGCCGCCCTCGCGCTCCTTGAGGTCCCACTTGTTGATGCCGATGACGAGCGCGCGGCCCTCGCGCTCGACGAGGTCGACGATGCGCAGATCCTGCTCCTCGAAGGCCGCGGCCGCATCCATCAGCACGATCACGACCTCGGCGAAGCGGATCGCCTCGAGCGCATCGGCGACCGAGAGCTTTTCCACCTTGTCCTCGACGCGCGAGCGGCGGCGCAGGCCCGCCGTGTCGTACACGAGGAACTGGCGGCCCTGCCAGTCGAGCTCGACCGCGATGGCGTCGCGGGTGATGCCGGCTTCCGGCCCGGTGAGGAGGCGCTCCTCGCCGAGCAGCCGGTTGACAAGCGTCGACTTGCCGGCGTTCGGCCGGCCGACCACCGCGACGCGGATCGGGCGCGCGCTTTCGTCCCCCGCATCTTCCTCGTCCGCGCCTTCGACCTCGCGTTCCGGTTCGGTCTCCTCCGGCAGCGCGGCGCGCAGCGCGTCGTAGAGCTCGGCAAGGCCCTCGCCGTGCTCGGCCGACATCGCGACCGGCTCGCCGAGCCCGAGCGCATAGGCCTCGTAGACGCCGGCCTTGCCCAGGCGGCCCTCGCTCTTGTTGGCGATCAGGATCGCGGGCTTGCCTGCCTCACGCACGAGCTGGGCGATCTCGCGGTCGCTCGGCACGATGCCGCCACGCGCATCGACGAGAAAGAACACCGCGTCGGCCTCGGCGATCGCGGCCTCGGTCTGCGCCCGCATGCGCGCCGTCAGCGAGTCGCGCGCGGCCTCCTCGATGCCGGCGGTGTCGATCGCGGTGAATTCAACGTCGCCCAGCCTCGCGTCGCCGAAGCGGCGGTCGCGGGTGACGCCCGGCTGGTCATCGACCAGCGCGCGACGCCGGCCGATCAGCCGGTTGAACAGCGTGCTCTTGCCGACATTGGCCCGGCCGACGATCGCGACGGAGAAGCGCATGGAAGACCAAGCTCATCGCGACGGCGCAGCATCATGCCCGGCGCCAAAATGCGCAAAAATCAATGCTGCGCGGAGGGCCAGGGCGACGGCTGCGCCTGCGGCGACGCGTTCGGCCAGGCTGGTTGCGCGGGCGCCTGCGGCTGTTGCGGCTGTTGCGGTTGCTGCGGTTGCTGCGACGGCCACGGCGCGGCGGCGGGTTGCGCGGCCGGCTGCGGCTGCGGCTGCTGCGCGGGCCACGGCGCCTGCGCCTGCTGTGGCGCCGGCTGCTGGCGGGCCGGCCGCGGCGGCTTCGGTTTCGGCGCGAGCTTCACCACCTTGCGCGGCTTGGGCTTCGGCCTTTCCTCGACCTTCGGCTCGATCTTCTCGGCGCTCTGCGCCGCCGCCGCGGCCGCCGGATCGACCACCGGCTGCTGCGGCTCCTGATAGCCCTTCACGAGCGCGGGCGGGATGCCCTGCTCGACACCCGGCACGCCGCCCGGAAAGACATCCTGGCGCACGCCCGGCAGCTTCTTCTTGGTGTCCCAGAACTGGAGCGTGTCGAGGCTGTCGCAGCCCGCGAGCAGGCCCGCGAACGGGACCAGCAGCACTGCGAGCAACACGCCGCGAACCGTACGCATCGCGTCTCTCCTCACCCCTTCTGGCTCTCGGGCGCGAGCGCCGTCAGGACATCGACCCGCTGGCGCAGCGATGGCGGCGTTTGCGGGTCGTCATGCACGAGCTTCACCCATTTGCGCATGGCCACGAGATCGTTCGCCTTCCAGGCCGCGACCGCGAGCATCTCGCGCGCGCTGTGGCGGAACGGGCCGTTGCTGCCGGCGAGCGGCGCAAGCCGGCGATCGACCTCGGCGAGCGGCGCCGTGTCGACCATGAGCATGCCGGCGCGCAGCGCCGCGAAATCCTGCAGCGGCTGGCCAATCGCCGCATTGTTGGCGATGTCGTCATAGGCTGCGATCGCCGCCTTGGGGTCGCGCTCGGCGATCTCGGCCGCCTCGCGCAGCTTGGCGAGCGCGCGATAGCCGGCCGTTCCCTTTTGGGCGATCTCGGCAAAGGCCTTCTCGGCCTCGGCATGCTTGCCCTGCTCGGAGAGCAGCGCCGCGGCCGTGAACTGGGCGCCGTACTGCTCGGCCTGCTTGGTGCGCCAATAGTCGTAGCCGCGCCAGCCCGCGACGCCCGCCACCACCAGCACCGCGAGTGCGATCACCAGGTTGCCGTAGCGCTCCCAAAACTTGCGGAGCCGCTCGCGGCGCATATCCTCGTCGACTTCGTCGAAAATATCGGACACGGATCGTCCCTTACGCGCCGGGCGGCCCCCCGAGGGACGCGCAAGCCGGCCAAGCCACCATCTCTGTCTCGAAGCATTCCGGACGGCACCGCACCCCATGCGGCCCGCGAACCCCGATAACGCCCTCCGGCCTCGCATACGAGGCCGCGCCTAAGGTGCCGTTAAAATAGAGATATGGCGGCGGGATGGCAAAACCCAACCTGCCGCGCCGTTAAGTCGCCAGAACTACACGGTTTTTTTGACCGAATAGACGTGCTCGGGGCCCGGAAAGGCGCGGCTGCGGACCTCGCGGGCGTAATCCGCCACCGCCTGGCCGATCGAGGGGCCGAGCTCGGTATAGCGTTTAACGAATTTCGGCACACGTGGCGACAGGCCGAGCATGTCCTCGAGCACCAGGATCTGCCCGTCGCAGACCGGGCTCGCGCCGATCCCGATGGTCGGGATCGGGACCGTCTTGCTGATGCGCGCCGCGAGCGGCTCCGCCATCGCCTCGAGCACCACCGCGAAGGCGCCGGCGTCCGCCACCGCCTTGGCGTCGTCCTCGTGCGAGGACCATTCGGCCGGATCGCGGCCCTGGGCGCGGAAGCTGCCGAGCGCATTGATGGCCTGCGGCGTGAGGCCCGTATGCGCCATCACCGGCACGCCGCGCTCGACCAGGAACGCGATGGTTTCGGCCATGCGCCGGCCGCCCTCGAGCTTGATCGCGCCGCAGCCGGTCTCCTTGAGCACGCGCGCGGCCGACATGAAGGCCTGCTCCTTCGACGCCTCGTAGGAGCCGAACGGCAGGTCAACCACGACGAGCGCGCGCTTCGATCCGCGCATCACGGCGTGGCCCTGCAGGATCATCATCTCGAGCGTTACCGGCACGGTGCTCTCGAGCCCGTGCATCACCATGCCGAGCGAGTCGCCGACCAGGATCACGTCGCAGTGCTGGTCGAGGATGCGCGCCGTGTGTGCATGATACGAGGTGAGCGCGACGATCGGCTCGCCGCCCTTGCGGCCGCGGATGTCGGGCGCCGTGAGGCGGCGCTGCTCGGCGTGGGTCGACATGGCACTCCCGCAGGACGCTTACACGGGTGGCGGGCCGAACACCGGGATGCCGATGAACAGCGGGTGGAAGTAGAAGCCGAGCGCGAGATAGACGAGCACGCCGACCACGACCGCGATGATGTCGCTCGCGAGCCCGCCGGTCGGGATCGCGGGTGCGCCCGCATCGGTGCGGCGCTTGAGCGAGATGCGGTCGAACACCGCCCAGGCGAGGATTGCGCCGAACAGGATGATGCCGCCGAGATCGCCGTTCGACAGCAGGTGCGCGAGTGCCCACAGCTTCACGCCGGCGAGAAACGGATGCTTGAGCTTGCGATAGATGTTGCCGCGGATATAGCCCGCCACCATGAGGATGACGGCGAACAGCACCAGCGCCACGGTGACGTGGCGCATCCAGGTCGGCGGCGTCCACACCTGGACGTAGCCGTTGTGCAGATAGCGGCCAAAACCCCAGACGATGAGCACGAGGCCGACGAGGGCGACGAGCGAGAACAGCGCCCGATAGGGCACGAGCCCGATGCGCCCGATCAGCGCCGCGCGCGCCTCCCGCCGCGTGACGAACACGTGGGTCGCGATGAAGACGGCAAGACCCGCAATGAGGACCGCAAGACCCATCGCTGCACTCCCCGGCTGATGCCGCGGAAGTAGGCCATGGGGGCCCAGATGGCAAGCGGCACCCTACCCAAACCCGTCATCCTGAGGCGGCGCGCGCTGATCTCGGGTTTACCCGAGATCAGCACTATCCAGCGCGCCCTCGAAGGATGATCGGCCACGGTAGCGCCGCGAATGTCCAAGCGGCATCGCACAGGCGCTTCGCGGCTCGGTCGCTACGCAAGTCGGCTTTAGTAAAGCCGACTCGCGCATTTTGACCGCCGATCTCGCGTAAACGCGAGATCGGTGCGACCGAGCCCCTCAGGGGTGACGACCAGAACGTGGTGCTGTCTCAGGCAGCCGCTGCCGCCGCAGGCTTCGGCAGGGGCGACGCCGCCATCGTCTTCTGCCAGGCGGGCAGCGCCAGCAGGCTCGCGTGCCAGCGGCGGATCTCGCCGTATCCCTCGAGCGGGAAGCGACCCTCGGCCGTGTAGTTGAGCGGCGCACCGAGGGCGAAATCGGCGAGCGTCAGCGTATCGCCGACGACCCATTTGCGTCCCTTGAGCTGGCCATCGAGCACGGCGGCGGCACGGTGGAACATCTCGGTGCCCTTGGCGACCTGCGCGGCATCGGGCTCACCGCTGCCGAGCAAGATCGGCTTGACGAGGTTCTCGGTGAGCAGGATCGCGACAGCCGGGTCCCAATGCGCCAGATCCCAGAACTGCCAGCGCGTGACGTCGAGCCGGCCGCGCTCGTCGCTCGGCAGCAACCCGCTCTGCGGCTTGCGGCCCGCCAGGTACTGCATGATCGCGTTCGCTTCCCACAGAACGTAGTCGCCGTCGCGCAATGTCGGCATCAGCATGTTGGGATTGAGCGCCGTATATTGCGGCATCTTGTGCTCGCCCTTGGAAAAATCGAGCACGCGCACCGCGCAATCGAGCCCGAGATGGTTGGCAACCACGATCGCCTTGAAGGCGCGCGGGCTCGGCGGAAAGGCGAAGATTTCGATCGTCATGACACACTCCTCCGGTTGGACATCGAGACACTGAGAACCTGGACGAACCGCGCGATGGCCCGCGCTCACGCGCGCTCGGCCTGCGCGCGGAAGAGCTCGAGAAGGCCGGGCCACCCGCCGTCGACATCCTTGCGCATCTTGGCGCCCGGCTCGGCGCCCATCTGCTCGAACTTGCGATGCTCGAGCTCGACCCGCGTCGCGCTCGCACCCTCGGCGATGAAGCGCACCTCCACCTCCGAGCCGACCGTGGTGTCGGGCTTCCACTGGCTGTTGATGTCCCAGGTCATCACGAAGCGCTGCGGCGGCTCCCAGGCGACGATCCGGCCGACATCGGTCTGCGTGCCGTCCTCGGCGAGCTCGTACCAGCGCCCGCCCAGCCGCGCCTCCATCACCACCGCCTTGCGCGGCGTCTTGCCGATGCCGTGATCCTTCGGCCACCAGCGGTCGAGTCCGGCGGTGAACACCTCGAACGCATGTGCGGCGCTCGCCTTCACGTGGATGGTCTTTCGCACCGGCGCGATCGTGATGGTCTGGGTCATGTGTCGTCCGTCCTTCCCTGCATGTCCTTCGCGCTGTGCTCGACCTCGGCCTGGAACGCGGCCAGCGCCTCGTCCCAGAACCCGTCGAGCCACTTGCGCAGCGCGCCGAGCCCCTGCGGATCGATGTGGTAGACGCGGCGCGTCCCTTCCGGCCGGTCGGCCACGAGACCCGCCTCCTTCAAGACCTTGAGATGCTGCGACACCGCCGGCCGGCTGACCGGCAGGCCGCGGGCGATCTCGGTGACCGCGTGCGGCCCGTCCTTAAGCCGCTCGAACACCCGTCGCCGGGTCGGGTCGGCCAGCGCCGACAAGGCATTTCCGTAAGCCATAACTTACCGTAAGTTATTGCTTACGTATTGTCAAGCGGCAAAGTCTGCGCCGATCCGGTTCGGCGCGTGGGATGCTCGAAAATGCTTGTGGCTAGGGAGCCGGACAGGCCGCACCGCTTGCGACCCACGCGCGCGTGAGCGCGATGAACTCGTCGTAAGCCATCGGCGGCGGCGCGCGCTCGCGGCCCGCATGGTCGCGGCCCGGCGACCAGGCCCAGCGCACCAGCGAGGTGCCGAGATGCGGCACCATCCGCTCCGGCGTCATGCCGCCGCGCTTCGGATCGAGCAGGGCGCGGCAGAGCTCGCCGACGCTCAGTCCCTCCCACGCCATGCGCGGCGGCGCGAGCTGCCAGTCGCGCGCGCCCGGCACGCCCGAGGCCGCCTGGTTCACCGACTGGTGGCACGTCGCGCAATGCAGGCCGGGCGCGCCGTGATTGTCCGGCCCGCGCATGACGTTGAAAATGTGGCGATGTCGGTCGTCGCCCTGGCGCGGAAATTCGGTGCCGGTGTGGCAGTTCATGCAGCGCGGGCTCTGCAGCACGCGCGCCATCTGGCGAAACATGGCGGCGCCGTCGCGCTCCTGCGACCGCACGGCCCCGCCCGCTGTCGCGAGCGCGACCGCGATCGCCGCCGCCGCACTAAGCCTTGCCGCTCGCCGCATGGATCGCCTTCCGCACCCGCTGGTAGGTGCCGCATCGACAGATGTTGGTGATCGCCGCGTCGATCTCGCGGTCGGTGGGATGCGGCCGCTCGCGCAGCAGCGCGGCCGCCGCCATGATCATGCCGCTCTGGCAGTAGCCGCATTGCGGCACCTGCTCGGCGATCCACGCCTTCTGCAGCGGATGCGAGCGGTCGTGCGACAGGCCCTCGATGGTGGTGACCTTGGCGTTACCGACCGCGCCGAGCGGAAACGAGCACGAGCGAACCGCTGCCCCGTCCACATGCACCGTGCAGGCGCCGCAGGCCGCGATGCCACAGCCGTATTTGGTGCCGCTGAGGCCGAGCTGCTCGCGGATCGCCCATAGGAGCGGCGTGTCCGGATCGGCGTCGACGCTCGCGGCGCGGCCATTGATGGTGAGCTTGATCATGCAGACCTCGTGTGCGTCACGCAAAGGACAGGCCGGCGCGCCCGAGCGGCAGCGCGCGCACGCGCTTGCCGCTCGCCGCGAAGATCGCGTTGCCGACCGCCGCATGCACCGGCACCGGGCCGAGCTCGCCGGTGCCGCCCGGCTTCTCCTCGCTGGCGACGAAGTGCACGTCGATCACCGGCATCTCGAACAGGCGCAGCGGCTCGAACGCGTCGAAATTGCTCTGCTGCGCGCCGCCGCGCTCGAACGTCACCTCGGTGCGCATGCCCGAGAGGCCCCACACGGCGCCGCCCTGGATATTCGACGCCGCGATGCCGGGATCGAGCAGCTTGCCGCAGTCGACCGCGTAGGTGATGCGCGTCACGCGTACCTTGTCGTCGCGCACCACCACCTCGGCGACGGCCGCCACATAGCCGCCGAACGCCTTTGCGAGCGCGACGCCGCGCGCCGCGCCGTCGCGCGCCGGGCCGCCCCAGCCGGATTCCTTGGCGACGAGGTCGAGCGCCGCAAGCGCGCGCTTGTCCGCGCCGAGCACCGCGCGGCGGAACGCGACCGGATCCTGCTTGGCGGCATGCGCCAGCTCGTCGACAAAGCTCTCCAGCACGAAGTTGTTCGGGCCGTGCCCGGTGGTGCGCCACACCGACACCGGCACGTCGAGCGCAAGCCGGTGCTGCTCGACGCGCTGAACTCGCGATCGTATAGGGCAGCTCGATCAGCCCCTCGACCGCCATGGTGTCGATCTTCTCGGGCGGCGCCGCCGGGTCGGTCCAGTCCGTGATGTTGGGAAAGACGCCGCGCGGGATGATGTAGAGCATGTGCGAGGGCGACACGACGCGATGCGCGATCGCAACCAGCGCGCCGCTCGCGTCGAGCGAGCCGGATATCTGGTGCAGCGCGCCCGGACGGTAGAAATCATGCGTCATGTCCTCTTCGCGCGACCAGATCAGCTTGACGGGCCGCTTCACCGCCATCGCGACGATCAGCGTCTGCTTGATGAAATCGGCGAGCAGCCGGCGGCCGAAGCCGCCGCCGATCAGCGTGCGGTGGATGACGATCTTGTCGCTCGGCAGGCCGGTCACCTGCGCGGCGACGACCTGCGCCATCTCGACGCCTTGGGTCGGCGCCCAGATCTCGCACACGTCCGCCGTCACCCGCGCCGTGCAGTTCATCGGCTCCATGGTGGCGTGCGCCTGGAACGGCGTCGCATAGGTCACCGTGACGGTGGCGGCGCCGGCCGACGTGGCATCGCCTTTGGCCAGATGGGTAAAGAACGGCCCGCTCGCCATCCGCTCGGCATAGACCGGCGCGAGCCCGGTCGGGCTCGTGAACGCGCTGCCCTCCTCGCTCCAGGCAAGCGTCGCGCCATCGAGCGCCAGGCGCGCCTGCCAGTAGGTTTTTGCCGCGACCGCGATGCCGTCCGGCACCGGCACGACGGCGACGACGCCCGGCTTCGCCAGAAGCGCGTCGCGGTCGAACGATGTCAGCGTCGCGCCGAACCGCGGCGCGGCGCGTACGGCCGCGACCACCATGTCGGGCAGCCGCACGTCGATGCCGAATTCGGCGCTGCCGTCGACCTTGCCGGGAATGTCCCAGCGCCGCAGCGCGCGCCCGGCCGACGGCGCATCGGCGCGCGGCACCGGGTTCGCCGGCACCGCAAGCTTGCCGGCCTCGGCGGCGACCGCGCCATAGCTCAGCCGCTGCGCGCCGTGCACCAGGTGGCCGTCGCGCAGCGCGATCGCGGTGGCCGGCACCTTCCAGCGCGCGGCCGCGGCCGCGATCAGCATGTCGCGCGCCGCCGCGCCCATGCGGCGCATCACCGTATAGAACGACGACGTGCTCTGGCTGTTGCCGGTGAACATCCAGCTGTAGACCGGATCGCGATAGGCCGGATCGTAGGGCGCGAATTCAATCCGCACACGCTCGAGCGCAACGTAGAGCTCGTCGGCCAGCACCGCCGCAAGCGTCGTGCTGCTGCCCTGCCCCATCTCGGATTGCGACGCCATCAGCGTGATCGTGTTGTCGGGCGCGATGCGCACCCATGCGGTGAGCGCCACCGGTGCACCGCCGGCCGACGTCGCGGCGCGCGCGCCAGCCTCGGGCATCAGCGATGCGGCGATCAACAGTGCACCGCCGGCGACGAGCTCGCGGCGCGTCGGCGGCGCGGCAGTATCGCGTGGCGCCGCGGCAATCGACCAAATAGCTTTCATGCGATCATGCCCCGCGCGTTGCAAGCGATGGCGCGTTGATGCCGGAGAAAAACTGGATTCGTATTGCTGCATTCGAATTGTTGCATGTTTCTTCCCGCCCGCGACCGTGCGACAATCGGAGCGGACCCTATGAAGCGCGATCGGCCGGTTCAACAGACCAGTTGGTAAGTCCCCAACACATTCGCGCGAGGTGATATGCGAGATGAGCAAGCGGCTGGCAAAATCATACAATTGCTCGACCGAGTTCGCGCTGCAGGTGCTGGGCGGCAAGTGGAAGACCGTCATCATGTGCCACCTCACGCTCGGGCCGCTGCGCTACACCGAGCTGCGCAGGCTGATGCCGTCACTGAGCGACAAGGTGCTGACCGAGCGGTTGCGCGAGCTGGTCGACGCCGGTCTCATCGCGCGCCAAAAGGCCACCAATGACAAGCCGGAGTCGTATGCGCTCGCCGCCAAGGGCCGGTCGCTCAAGCGCGTTCTGAAGGAGCTCTACGACTGGGGTGAAACCAATGCGGCCGCCTATGGCGTGCGCGTCGGCCATCCGCTGCGCGATCTCGGCAAGTCCGGCGCATGAGCGCGGCCGTGCTATCGTTCGCATGACAGCATCCGAGGTTCCCGCAGAGGCTGGCCCCATCGCATGAACCGCGTGCAGGACAAGGTTGCGCTCATCACCGGCGGCGCCGCGGGCATCGGCTTCGCCACCGCGGAGCTTCTGGCCGCCGAGGGGGCGCGCGTCGTCATCGGCGACCTCAATCGTGCGGCCGGCGAGCACGCCGCCGCGGCGCTGGGCGGCCGTGCCGCGTTCAAGCCGCTCGACGTGACACAGGAGGCCGACTGGATCGCTGCGACTGACACGGTCGCGCGCGATCATGGCCGCCTCGACATCCTGGTCAACAATGCGGGCATCGCGCTGTCGCAGGACTTCGAGACTACCACGCTCGACGACTGGCGGCGCGTGATGGCCGTCAACCTCGACGGCGTCTTCCTCGGCTGCAAGCACGCGGTGCGCGTCATGAAGGCGCGCCAGGCGGGCTCGATCGTCAATCTTTCCTCGGTCGCGGGGCTGATCGGCGACCCGCGGCTTGCCGCGTATTGCGCCAGCAAGGGCGGCGTGCGCCTGCTCACCAAGTCAGTCGCGCTGCATTGCGCGCGCCGCGGCTACAACATCCGCTGCAATTCGGTGCATCCATCCTTCGTCGAGACGCCGATGCTCATAAACATGGTGGCGCGGGCGCGCGATCCCGCCAAGGCGCGCGCCGGCTACGCGGCCGCGGCGCCGCTCGGCCGCATCGCGCAGCCGAACGATGTGGCGCAAATGATCCTGTTTCTTGCCAGCGACGAGTCCGCCTTCACGACCGGCGCCGAGTTCGTCGTCGACGGCGGGCTGACGGCGGCGTGACATGACCCGTGATTTGGCCCGCGATTCGGTCAACGTCATCCGCGAGCCCGAGCGCAACGTGCCGGTGCGCGGCGACTACGAGGTCGTCGTGCTCGGCGGCGGGCCGGCCGGCATCGCGGCCGCGGCGGCCGCGGCCGGCGCCGGCCGGCGCACATTGCTGGTCGAGCGCTACGGCTTCCTCGGCGGCATGGGCACGGCCGCCGGTGTCACCAATTTCTGCGGGCTGTTCGCCAACATGCATGGCGACATCCGCCAGGTCGTGCACGGCATCGCCGACGACTTGCTCGGCCGCATCGGCCGGCTCGGCGGGCTCAACGCGCCGCACCTCATCTTCGGCAAGACCAAGGCGCAGGCCTATGACACCGCCGCCTACAAGATCGCGGCCGACGATCTGCTGCTCGCGCGCGGCGTGGAGATTCTCTTCCACGCGCTCGCCTGCGGCGTGATTGCCGAGGGCGGCGCGATCGCGGCGCTGCTGGTCGAGACGAAATCCGGCCGCTGCGCGGTGCGCGGAAGAATCTTCATCGACTGCTCGGGCGACGGCGATCTCGCGGCCTGGGCGGGTGCGCGGTTCGAGCTTGGCGACGCGGACGGCAACCTGCTCTTCCCCACCACCATGTTCCGCCTCAACGGGGTCGACCCGCAGGCCGCCGGCGAGGCCTGGGCCGCGATCCCGCGCCTGATGGACGAGGCGGAGAAGCGCGGCGAACGCTTCCCGCGCAAGGGCGCGATCGTGCGGCCCATGGGCCATCCGCAGGAATGGCGCGTCAACGTCACCCAGCTCAAGAATGCGGCCGGGCAGGCGATCGACGGCACCGACGCGGACGAGCTCTCGGCGGGCGAGATCGACGGCCGCCGCCAGGCGCTCGCCTTCTTCGATTTCCTCAAGCGCGAGGCGCCCGGATTCGACAAGAGCTACATCGTCGACATCCCGCCGCAGATCGGCATCCGCGAGACGCGGCGCGTGATCGGCGCCTACCAGCTCAGCGGCGAGGATGTGGTGTCCTGCGCGAGCTTTCCCGACACCATCGGCGTCAACGGCTGGCCGATCGAGGCGCATGTGGCGGGCGACGTTGAGTGGCGCTGGCCCGACATCCCGGGCTCGCGCGGTTTCAACCACCTGCCCTACCGCATGCTGGTGCCGCTGGCGACGCACAACCTGCTGGTCGCCGGCCGCTGCGCCTCGATGACGCACGAGGGCCAGTCCGCCGCCCGCGTCTCCGGCGGCTGCTTCGTCATGGGCGAGGCGGCCGGCACCGCCGCGCATCTCTCGCTCGCCGGCAATGCCGCGCCGGCCGATATTGCGGTCGAGACGCTGCAGGTGATGCTCGAGCGCAATGGCGCCTATTTGGGGCGGGATGTGGCGTGATCCGTCATTGCGAGGAGCGAAGCGACGAAGCAATCCCGGTCCGCAAACGCATTAGCAAGTGGAGCGAGATTGCTTCGCGTAGTTTATCCTTGGGCTCGCCGAAGGCGAGACCCGAGGGCTCGCAATGACAAAAGAGGCGCAGCAACAGCGGACAAACATCATGACCCGTCGCCTCGCACTCGCGCTCCTTGCCCTCCTCCTCGCCGCCCTCCCGGTCGCTGCCCAAACCTGGCCCACCCGCACCGTCAAGCTGATCGTCCCGTTCGGCGCCGGCTCGACGCCCGACGTGATCATGCGGCTCATCGCCGATCACCTGAAGGCGAAGCTCGGGCAGAGCTTCGTCGTCGAGAACAAGCCCGGCGCCAGCGGCAATCTCGGCACCGATGCGGTCGCCAAGGCCGAGCCCGACGGCTACACGCTCGGCCTCTCGATCGGGGGCCCGCTCGCCATCAACCCGATCCTGTTCGGCAAGCTGCCCTACGACCCGAAGACCGATCTCGCGCTGGTCACGCTGCTCACCACGCAGCCGAGCGCCCTTGCGGTCAACGAAACGCTTGGCGTCGGCAGCGCCGCGGAGCTGATCGCGCTGCTGAAGAAGAATCCCGGCAAGTACAATTTCGGCTCGATCGGCGTCGGCTCGCTCTCCCATCTCGCCATGGAGGCGATCGCGCTCAAGAGCGGCACGCAGATCGTGCACGTGCCCTACCCGTCCTCGCCCGCCGCCGTCACGGCGCTCCTGCGCAACGACGTGCAGATGGTGTGCCTGCCGGCGATCTCGGTCACGCCGCAGGCGGCGGCCGGCACGCTCAAGATCCTCGCGGTCTCCACCGCACAGCGCTCGGCGCAGATGCCCGGCATCCCGACGCTCGCGGAGTCCGGCATCGACGTGCAGGCCGACGCCTGGAACGGCCTGATCGCGCCGGCGAAGACGCCGCCCGCGATCCTGGCCACGGTGCGCGCCGCCGTGATCGAGGCGCTCAACGCGCCCGACGTGCGGGCGAAGCTCGCGGCGCAGATCATGGAGCCGATCCCGTCGACGCCGGAGGAATTCCGCGCCCGCATCGAGGCCGACATCGCGCGCTGGACGCCGGTGATCAAGGCGGCGAACATCAAGGTGAATTGAGGCCCGCCCGCTCGGCCTTGAACTCGGGGCTCTCGATCCAGCCCGCCGGCGGCTCGAAGCGGTCAACGTCGAGCGTGAACGACGGCGCGCCTGCACGCAGGTCGGCAAGCGTGTACTGCGCCACGATGCCGGGCCGCGCGACCCACAGCGTCTTGCGCGAATCCCACGTGGCCCAGCTCGCGCCGTCGACGACCTGCGGATACTCTTCGAGCGAGAGGCCGAAGTTGGGACCGCTGCCGATCATGTTGTAGCCCAGGTAGCGCACCTGCAGCATCGGATATCCGTCCGCCGGCCGCAGGCCCCAGCCGTCATCGCCGACACACGCCACGCGATACGGTTTTCTGAACTCTTCCTCGCTGCCCCAGTTGTCGCCGAGGCGCGTGAAGCCGTCGCGCGCGAGGCGCGAGTAGATCACGGCCTGCTCGTCGCCCAGGTGATAGGCGGTGTCGCGCGCGATCTTGAACGGGATCTCGTTGGATTCGACCAAATCGCGACAATCCCAGCCATGCGTCGCGAGCTGACGCGGCCCGGCGAAAAAGCCGCCGCCCGTCATCGGGCTCTCGACATGCACCAGCGTCTTGAGCCACGGCAGACGGCACACGCCGCTCCACGTCGCGCCTCTCAGGCGCGTGCCGCGCGCCCGGTAGACCATGTACTGGCCGTCGAACGACACGTCGCAGTCGACCCCGTAGAGCACGCCGCGAAACCACGAGCCTTCGGTGATCTGGTGCGTCACAGTGTCGATGGTCACCACGTGAAACAGCTTGGCGCGCTTGCGCTGCAGGATGACGAGGATCGGCGCCTCCTTGGCGGCGAGCAGATGGATCCGGGAGCGGCGCGCGATCGGTGACATGCGGGTCGCTATTTGAACCAGTGGAAAATCTGACCGACCTTCACCAGCGCGAGCAGCAGGGCGGCCACGATCGCGATGGCCTGCAGAACCAGCATGCCGCCGCGCACGATGCGGCGGACCGGCGTCGACACGGTCACGCGATCCGCAACGCTCGGCGCCGCCGCGCGCGGCGCATGCGCGCCCGCGGTCGCCCGCACGTGCCAGCGCGCGAGCAGGTCGGCGAGATCGGCGGCCGACAGCCCGTAGCTGGCCGGCAGGCTCGTGGTCCGGCCCATGGCGGCGAGATTGAGCTTGGCGAGCGCGCCTCCGGCCCGGCTCGCATCGTTGTAGGCGACGAGGCGATTGCCCCTGAAGGCCACGGTGGTGAAATCGCCCGCGTCCGGCCAGCTCGTGCGCCTGCGCCGGAACCGCAGGTATCTCATCTCGAAGCCGGCCGCATCCAGCGTGAGCGTGTTGCCGCCGGGCAGCAGCACGAGCGAAAAGCCGAACGGGAGCGCGACGGGTATGAGCACCAGCCACGCGCCGCCGCCCTGCACGGCGGCGTAACCGAGCGCACCCGCCATCGCGGTCGCCGCGATCACGAACAGGATCCAACCCCACCAGGGCGACGGTTGCAGCACAACCGGCCCGGGAAACCGAGACATCGTCTGCTCGACAGCGTCGCTCATGAATGGTTCTCCTCCAGCGTGGCGATACGCGAGTTGTGGATCGCCCGCAACGTCGCGCACACGCGGAGGCCGCAGCCAGGAAGCCCTTCAGGGGCGGGCCTATGGCGGCAATACGGCGCGCTGGAGCGTTTTCAGGAAAAGTGGCGCCCGATTTTCCGTAGAAAATGCGACCAAACATCGAATCCAGACCGGCTTCCGATCACACTTGATCGGAAGCCGGTCTAGGCTGCCGGGCAGGCGGATGGTACGGTCCCGGCGCGCATCCAATGCCGCACCCTGCATGGGTCAAGAAAATTCCAGGGAGGCTTCATGATCGATCGCCGCACATTCCTGGCCGCGTCCGCCGGCGCGGCCGTGCTGCCGATCGCGGCGCGCGCCGAGACCGCCGACCAATTCCCCAGCCGGCCGATCCGCCTCATCGTCCCGCAGGCCGCAGGCTCGGGCGTCGACCTGCAGGCGCGGCTGTTCGCGCAGAAGCTCGGCGAGATGTGGGGCAAGCAGGTCGTGGTCGAGGATCGCCCCGGCGCCAACGCGATCATCGGCACCGAATATGTCGCAAAGTCGGCGCCCGACGGCTACACGCTGGTCTATGCGCCGGTCACCTCGGTGACCACCAACGCCTTCATCTACAAGAAGCTGCCCTACGACCCGCTGCGCGACCTCGCGCCCATCACCCAGACCACCATGAACCCGATGGGCGCGATCGCCAATCCGGCGTCGGGCATCAAGACCATCAAGGATCTGGTGGCGCGCGCCAAGGCTGCGCCCGGCAAGGTCAACTTCGGCACGTTCGGCATCGGCAACCTCACGCACCTGATGGGCCTGCTGCTCTCAAGCGCCGCCGGCATCGAGATGACCCACGTACCCTACAAGGGTCAGACGCCCGAGATGACCGACGTGATGTCCGGCCAGGTGCCGGTCGGCTTCACCACCATCGCGGGCGCAGCGGGCTTCATCCAGTCCGGCAAGCTCACGCTGATTGCGACCTTCGGCGACAAGCGTGACGACCAGTTTCCCGACACGCCGACCGTCGCCGAGCAGGGTTACCCGAGCGTGGTCGTGGCGGGCTGGAGCGGAATTCTCGCGCCCGCCGGCGTGCCGAAGTCGATCATCGCCAAGCTGCACGACGGTTTCGTCAAGGTGCTGGCCCTGCCCGACATCAAGGCCGCGGTCGCCAAGCAGGGCTCGCCCGCCGTGAGCAGCAAGACGCCGGAGGATTTCGGCCGCTTCATCAAGGCCGAGATGGACAAGTACCACCCGGTCATCAAGGCCGCCGGCCTCGAAGGCTCGCAGTGAGCGCAGGGCACGGCGCGTGGACCTTCCCCTCTCCCCTTCGGGGAGAGGGTGGCGAGCGAAGCGAGCCGGGTGAGGGCCGCTCGGAGTCGGATTTCTTGTTCCGAGAACCCCTCACCCCAACCCTCTCCCCTGCGGGAAGAGGGAGCGCGGGCGCCGTGCGTGGAGCTGCAACTTGGCCGCCGCGCAGATGACGAACCGCTTCGGCCTGCTGACGCCTTCCTCCAACACGACGCAGGAGCCGGAGTTCGTCGCGGCGCTGCCGGCCGACGTGACGCTGCACACCGGTCGCGTTGCCTATCGCGACATCACGCCGGCCGAGCAGGACCGCTGCGTGCTCGAGCTCGACAGCGAGAGCCGCAAGCTCGCCGACGCGGAGGTCGACTGCATCGTCTTCGCCGCGACCGCGCCGACGCTCGCCAAGGGCAAGGGCTACGACCGCGAGCTGATCAAGCGCATGGAGGACGCGGCCGGCCGTCCCGCCACCACGGCGGCGACCGCCTTCGTCGATGCGCTCAACGTGCTCGGCGCGAAGCGAATTGCGATCGGCGCGCCGTGGAGCAGGACCATGGACAAGCCCATGGTCGCGTTCATGCAGGCGCACGGGTTCGAGGTGGTGCACAGCGAGGTCGTCGGCTTCGTCTCCGGGGTCGAGCTCGGCCGCGCCGATCCGCAGCAGGCCTACGACCTCGGCCTGCGCGCCGACCGGCCGGAGGCCGACGTTATCGTCATGCCGGGCGGCAACTGGCGCTGCATGAGCATCGTCGAGCGGCTGGAGCGCAAGGTCGGCAAGCCGGTCCTGTCCAACAACGCCGCAAGCCTGTGGGCCGGCCTGCGGCTGCTGCGGCGACGCGACAGCATCGCGGGCTACGGCATGCTGCTGCGCGATCACGTCGCGGGTGAAATCGTGTAGGCTTCGCGCAACAACAATGCCGCCGGGGGGATGCGCATGACCGACGCCGTCGACAGCTATCAGATCGCCGCCCGCATGGAGCGCCTGCCGGTCGCGCGCTGGCACCACAAGATGCGGCTGATCGTCGGCAGCGCCAATTTCTCCGACGCCTTCGATGCGCTCACGATCGCCTACGTTCTGCCGGTCCTCATTCCGCTCTGGCAGCTGAGCGAGGCCAAGATCGGCCTGCTCATCTCGGTCGGCTATGTCGGGCAGGCGATCGGCGGGCTTCTGTCCGGCTGGCTCGCCGACCGCTACGGCCGCGTGCGGATGATGACCGCAAACCTCGTGTTCTTCTCGCTCATGAGCTTCGCGTGCGTGCTCGCGCCGAGCTATGCGGTGCTGTTCACGCTGCGGTTCTTCCAGGGCATCGGCCTCGGCGGCGAGGTGCCGATCGCCAACACCTATGTGAGCGAGTTCGCGCGCGCGAAAGGCCGCGGCCGTTTCGTGCTCATCCAGCAGATGATGTTCCCGATCGGGCTCACCACCGTGGCGCTGGTCGGCGCCTTCGTGGTGCCGCGCTTCGGCTGGCAATGGATGTTCGCGTTCGGCGGGTTGCCGGTGCTGCTGGCGTTGCCGATGATCCGCGTGCTGCCGGAGTCGCCGCGCTGGCTCGCGAGCTGCGGCCGCTTTGCCGAGGCCGACGCGGTGCTGGCGCGCATCGAGACCGTGGTCGCGACGCAGACCGGCGCGCCGCTGCCGCCGATCCCGACCGACGTGGCGCCCGCGGTCGCCATGCGCGGCCGCTTCCGCGACCTCCTCGGCGGCATCTACCTGCGCCGCACGCTGTCGCTCTGGGTGCTGTGGTTCTGCACCTACGGCATCACCTACGCGATGACCGGCTGGCTGCCGAGCATCATGCGCAAGGTCTACCATCAGACCGTCGCGCAATCGAACCTGTACGGCTTCGTCGTCAATGTGACCGGCCTCGCCGTGCTGCTGCTCGCCGCCTTCACGATCGACCGCATCGGCCGCAAGCGCGCCTACACGTTCGGCTATCTGCTCGGCGCCGTGCCGCTGTTCGTCGCCGCCTTCATGCCGGACATCGGCGCGCTCGGCCTTGCGGCCTGCGCGACGCTCGCGTTCGGCGCCATGGGCATGATCCCGGGCTCGCTCGGCATGTACACGGCGGAGAACTACCCGAACCACCTGCGCGCCATCGGCCACGGCGCGACCAGCATCTCGCAGCGGCTCTCCTCGGTGATCGCGCCCTACATGGTCGGCTTGATCCTGCCGCGCTATGGCGTCGGCGGCGTGTTCGGCATGTTCGCGGCCTTCGCGGTGATCGGCGGCGTGACGAGCGCGCTGTTCGCGCTCGAGACCGCCAACAAGACGCTGGAGGAGCTGTCGCCGAACCCTGCTACCCGCCCGTGATGTGGTTCGCGCGGATCACCTCTCCCCATATCGGTATCTCGCGCTTGAGCTGCGCGCCCGCGGCCTCGGGCGTCATCTGGTCGGCCGGGAACGGCAGGAAGCCGCCTTCCGCGAAGGTCTTCTGCACCCGCGGGTCCGTCATGGTGGCGCGCAGCGCCGCGTTGAGCCGATCGATGATCGGGCGCGGCGTGCCGGCCGGCGCGAACAGCGCGTGCCAGAAGTTGATGTCGAGCTTCTTGTAGCCGAGCTCCGGGAAGGTCTTGAGCCCCGGCAGGCCGGCAAATTCCTGGCTGCCGGTGAGCGCATAGGCCTTGAGCTTGCCGGCCTTGACCAGCGGCGCCGCGACCACGCCGCCGATGATGCTGAGATCGACCTGGCCGCCGAGAAGGTCGACCAGCGCCGGCCCGGCGCCGCGATACGGCACCTGCGTGACGGTCAGGCCGAGCTCCTGGCAGATCAGCAAATCCGCGAGGTGACCGAACGAGCCGACGCCCGGGTGGCCGAACTTGATCGTGCGTCCGGGCTGCTTCGCCCATTTGAGCAACTCGTCGAGACTGTTCGCCGCCAGCGTCGGCCGCGCCGCGAGCGTCGTCACCGCATTGTTGATGAGGCCGATCGGCACGAAATCCTTGACGGCGTCGAAGGTGAGGTCGCGGTAGAGCGTCATGCCGGCCGCAAGCGCATCCTGGTGCAGCAGGATCGTGTAGCCGTCCGGCGCGGCACGCGCGGCGCGCGAGGCCGCGATCATGCCGCCGGCGCCCCCGACGTTCTCGATGATGATCTTCTGGTTGAGCGCCTTCTCGAGCGCCGGCTGGATGATGCGCGCGACGGCGTCATCGACGCCGCCGGGCGGAAACGCGACATACATGGTGATCGAGCGCGCCGGATAGGTCTGCGCCGACGCGGCGCCGACCGCACAGAGGGCCGCGCCAAGAACTGCGCGAAGAACTGCGCCAACACATGCGGCGAGAAGCGACGCCGCGCGCGCACCTAACGTGCTCATGACTCCTCCCCAGACAGGTTCTGAATTTGGCCGGCTTCGATTTTCTTTGGCCCCGACAACGCGATCCGGACCGGACGTCAGTGTCCCCCTCGCGTGTCGCTGCCGCAAGGCGAAGCGCATGCGTCACTTCGCATCACGGCGATCGGCCGCGGGCCGCGCGGCGGCATCGCGGCCGGCCGTGGGGCCACACGCCTGACGGCGGCCGGAACCGCGCGGCCGGTTCGGCGATTAGACATTTATTGCGACGATCACTTCGAGCAAATGTGATGGCTGATCGCCCCGCCGCCACCCAAACCGGCACGCCTCCCACTATGGCTGGCCGGTCACTGGTCCGGCCCGCGCTCGTCGCACTGGTCGTCACCATGCTCGGCGGCTGCTCGGAGGGCGTGCTTGCGCCGCGCGGGCCGGTCGGCGCGGCGAATGCGGTCATCCTGCTCGACGCGGTCGCCATCATGGCGGCAATCGTCGTGCCGACCATCGTGGCCGCATTCGTCTTCGCGTGGTGGTTTCGCGCCGGCAACACGCGCGCGCAATATCTCCCCGGCTTCGTCTATTCGGGCCGGCTCGAGCTGCTGGTCTGGGCGATCCCGCTGCTCGTGATCATGTTCCTTGGCGGCGTGATTTGGATCGGCTCCAGCCGGGTACCGCCCAGGAAAGACTGCAGCCGGGCCAACGCCGGCACCATGACCCCGGCGGCGCTGCCGGGAAACCGGGCTCCGGCGGATACCACCATGAACGCGTCCGGGTCGGCGACCTGGGTGGCGGCCTCGGTGATGTCGTCGCGGCAGGCGTCCAGGTAGGCAGCCGACAGCGCGAGCAGGAACGATGCCGAGGGGTCGGCGGCGGCCAGCGAGGTGATGCTGCGCGGCTGGCCGGGAGCCGGGCCTTCCCAGCCGGCCAGGGCCTGCCACCATTGCCGTGCCCCGTCCGCGCCGCCCGGCACCCGGTCTTCCGGGACCGCTGAACGTAGCGGCGTAGGGACGAACCTGGGCGTCCGCGGGGATCAGGCCGTACCCCGCCGAGCACACCCACAGCCGGACCTGCGCCTGGCCTGCCACGCCGGCCAGGCCGCGCGGCGATCATCCAGTGCTCCCCCGCGTACAGGTCCCCGGCCGCGATCAGCGGGACGCCAGCCAGCCCGGCCAGCCGCCTGATCCATTCCCGGGCGCGCCGCGGCGCCGCTGCTGCCAGGGACACTGTCCAGGCGCAGCCCCGCGGGGACCGGCACGGTTTTCCGGTTGGCGCAGGTGACCACCACGTGCACGGTCCCAGGCCGCGCCGCGGAGTCCGCGGTCATGCGAATGCCCGCAGCCTGATTTGCGGTGCGCCTCCCGGCCGGCAGAGGGGACTCGATGCGGGCGAAAGCGCGGTGGTTGTGGATGCTTTCCTCGCTGGCGGCCGCCACGCTGAACCAGGCGATCCGCGCGTCGCGGCCCAGCGCCTCGGCGGCCCCGCGGGCCATGTCCTCCACGAACACAGGATTGTCATGGGCGGCATGGTGACATGCCGTTCATCCGGCCGCTTCAGCACCGGGAACACCGGGCATGGACGCAGTAGCCTCGGCGACCTCGATGAGGTCTTCCGCCCAGACCGCGGCAGGCCGGCCCTCCTCGTCGGAGGGCTGCACGCAGATGGTGATGGCCGTGCGCTGGTTGTGGGCCCCGTAGTCGCTGATCGCCTTGCTGCACGGGCAGACGCTGGTCACCGGCACCCGCACCCCCATCACCACCCGGGTCCCCGCAGCCGTGGCCTGGCCCGCAGGCAGCCCTGGTATTCCAGGAGCGCGGCCGCGCCGGTGACCGGGGCGGCACGGCGCAAGAAGAACGGGAACGACAACTCCAGCCGGGCACTGGCGGCGCCCAGCCGGGACCGCAGCGCGTCCAGGATGCGCCGGGATGGCCTGGAGGGTGATCTCCCCCGCGGTCTCGTGCAGGACTTCCACGAACCGGCTCAGGTGCGCGCCCTTCACGCCCGGTGCCAGGTCTACCGACATGCTCACCTCGGCGATGGTGTCCTGCTTGCCGCGGTCGCGGTCGGCGACCGCGACCGGGTAGCGGATGCCGGTGATCCCGACCTCATCGACACGCAGGTCCCGCTCGTCGCGGCCCGCCTGGATGTCCGCGAGCATCACGCCGCCTCCCCCCGGTAGGCGCATCCCGAGGTGCAGGTCTCACGGACCACCACCTCAGACAGCGGCAGTGTCCCGGCGAGCCGCTCCCAGATCCAGCGGGCCAGGTTCTCGCTGGTCGGGTTGCCCAGCCCGTCGACCTCGTTGAGGTAGCGGTGGTCGAGTTGGTCGTGCAGGGGCGCGAACGCGTCCTTGATCTCCTGGAAGTCCATCACCCAGCCCGTCTGCTCCCCCACCGGGCCCTCCACGCGGATCTCGACCCGGTAAGAGTGGCCATGCAGCCGGGCGCACTTGTGGCCGTCGGGGACGATGGGTGAGCCGGTGCGCGGCCTCGAAGGTGAACTCGCGGAAGATCTCCATCACGCGATCCCCAGGTACTTGTGGGTCTGCAGGCTGAGCCGCCACTGCGGGTGGGCCAGGCAGTACTCCACCGCCAGCGCGCGTGTTCTTGTCCCGTTCCGGGCCGTCCATCGGCTGCAGCAGCAGCCGCGGGAACCCCAGGTGCTCGAACATCTCCGGGGCCGCCCCCTCCTGCGGGTACACCAGCTTCAGCTCATCACCGCTGGTCAGCGCCAGCGGCGCCCCGGCCTTCGGGCTGACGCACACCCAGTCCAGCCCCGCCGGCGCTGCCTGGGTCCCGTTGGTCTCCACCGCCACCTCGAACCCTGCCGCGTGGAACGCATCGACCGCGGGCGCATCCAGTTGCAGCAGCGGCTCGCCGCCGGTGCAGACCACGAACGCCCGGTCCCGCGAGCCCGCGAGCCGTCCCATGCGACACCGACCGCCGCAGCGAGGTCAGCCGGCGTGGCGAACCGGCCCCCGCCGGGGCCATCGGTGCCGGTGAAGTCGGTGTCGCAGAACTGGCAGATCGCGCGGTGGCGGTCTTTCTCCCGGCCGTCCACAGGTTGCAGCTGGTGAAGCGGCAGAACACCGCCGCCCGCCCGGCGTGGGTGCC
>CAVPGG010000069.1:0-4764 GCA_963703755.1 uncultured Pseudomonadota bacterium | reverse complement strand
ACGGCTATGCCCGGCCATGACGAGTCTCTGTCTCCCCGTCATGCCCGCGCATGCGGGCATCCACGTCTTTGGTGTGGTTGATCGGCCGAGGTGGCGCCGCAAGCGAGCAAGCGGCGGCTCACGGGCCCTTCGAGGCCCGCCTTCGCTGCGCTACGGCGGGCACCTCAGGGTGACGGGGTTGACTCAGAAGGGCTGCTTCGGCAACGCGTCGCGCGGCGGCCAGCCGCGGCAACGAGCAGGCAATTCTATTCGGCGGACCTACTTTTTCGTTTGCGCGGGAGCGGTCGCGCTCGGCGTCGCCGTCACCGACATCGACACGCTGCCGTAACCGAAATAGACGAGCGTTCCGAACACGAGGGCAAAGAGGACCGCGCTCGCCAGGGCGCTGGCGAAGCGGTTGCCGAAACCGATCGCGTTGCCGATCAAATCGATGATGAACACCACGATGGTGGCGATGAGCACGGGCTCGAACCACGCGTATTGTGCAGGCAAGAACATGGCGTGTCTCCCAGTATTTTCAGCACGTTCGCAAGCCGGCAGGCGAAACGCCGGCCGGCCTTCCCGCCGCGTATTTGTATTCCGGTGCGGCCTTGAGCTGATCAGCGGTTACGTTCATCGCGGCATGCCATTTGTGGTCCTTGGCATTGAAGCTGATCGCCGACGGGCGCACGACGACATAGTGATCGCCCATCCCAATAAATGCTCCGACGTTGACAATATAGCCGTTCAGGCCGTTTGCATCCAAGGCGATATCCTTGATCGTGCCGATGTTCTTCTTGTCCTTGTTGTAGACATCCAGGCCGACCACGTTCGAGCTGAGCCCGTCATGCGCGGGAACGCAAGTGAACATGCCGCCGGGGGCGGGGTTGGGCCCGCGTATTGCGCCGGTGCAGACAAAAACCTCGGATATTTTCGCGTGCCTGGCGATTTCCTTGGCGGTGTGAACGGCCGTCAGGAAGGAAAGCTCATTCGCGGTGTCGGCAACCGTGATGGTAAGGCCAAGCGGATGCCTGGTTTGCGCGGATTCCTTGCCATGCATGACGAGCACGTATTTTTGTTTTTGCCCGGCGGGAATCTCGGCTGGCGACGAGATGTATTTTAATTTGGCCATTTGACAGGATGATGATGCTCGTGGGTGAACCGCCCGCATACGCCCGCACAGGTCGCACCGTCAGCGGTGCCACATCGCCCCGAACAGAAATCCGAGCCCGAGCACCAGCCCGACGCTCGCGAACGGATGCGCCCGCAGCGAACCTTGCAGCGCCTCGCCGAACGTCTTCCGAGATGTCGCTCAACGCTTCGCGTCCGCGATCGCCGGCGGCCGACACCGTCTCGCCGATATCGTCGCGCATCCGGCGCATGCGGGTTTTCGCCTCGCCGACCGCCTCCTCGCCGGAGGCGCTCAACAGGCGCGCCACCTGCCTCGTCAGCGCCACGAGATCGTCGCGCAACGTCTGCAGATCGACGTTCACGTCCGCGGCCGCTGCGGCGGCCCGTTTCGCAGATGCCATGTCACGCTCCGGGTTTTGCCGAGGGAAGCCAGCGCAATACAACGCGCCAGGGCGGAAAAGGTTGCCAACGCTTCCCGTCATGCGCGGGCATGACGGTTGAGATTGATTGGCCGGGTTCAGCGATCGGCCGGGTGGTGCGCGCTCAGCGGGCCCGGGATGGCGATCTCGGCCTGGCGCTCGAGCTCGGCCTCGTGGTGGCGGAAGAAGACGATGCCGGCGATCACCGCCACCACGGCGCCGACCAGCAGCAGCACGCTCACGCCGCCGCCGAGCTCGGCGGCCTCCTTGCCGAACAGGTAGGCGCCGACGCCGAAGACGGTCGCCCACGAGATGCCGCCGAGCGCGTTCATCAGCAGGAAATGCGGCCACGGCATGCGGTTGACGCCGGCGAGCAGCGCCGAATAGGTGCGCAGGATGGCGACGAAGCGGCCGAAGAAGACGATGATGCCGCCGTGCCGGCGGAAGAGATACTGGCCGACCTTGAGGCGGCGCTCGTCGAGACGGACGTGGCGGCCGTAGCGCAGCAGCAGGCGGAAGCCGACGGTGCGGCCGATCAGGTAGCCGAGGTTGTCGCCCAGGATGGCGGCGGCGGCCGCGACCGCCACCACCCACGCGATGCCGATGCGGTGGGTCGAGCCCGCATAGAGCGCGGTGCTCACCAGCGCGGTCTCGCCCGGCATCGGGATGCCCATGCATTCGAGCAGCACGACACAGAAGAGGACCCACAGGCCGTAGGTCTCGATCAGGTGGTGGAGGAAGTCGGGGGAGAAGAGGTGCATGGGGGGCGGGGGTTGTGGGGGAGGGGTGCGGAGAGACCGCACGACCGTAGGGCAGGGAGGCGCGGGGCAAGGGCGACCCGGTTTGTTTTGTGGTCCTCTCGTGTGCTCCGCACGTTCCAACATTGCCCCGTCATCCTGAGGCGCTCCGCCGCGCAGCGGCGGAGCCTCGAAGGATGCACGGGCGAGGTGGCGAAACAGCCAGCGGGCGGCGCGGCAGCGGCCGTCGTCCTTCGAGGCTCGGCCTTCGGCCGAGCGCCTCGAGGATGACGGGTAATCGATGAGGATGGGAGCCGCACCCATCCCCATGTTCATCGGGGGCGCGGTCGCGCATAATGCGCGTCTCGCCGCCCGCGAAAGGTTGCTTCCATGCCACGATCGCGTCGTCTCGCCGGTATCCATCGCCGCTTGCACCATCATGCTTGTCGCAACATTGAGCGCTGCGGTGACGCCGGCGTGTGCCGAACCGCTCCCCGCGTGAGATCGCCCTTGGTTTTTCCCGTGGCGCCAGCGGCCAGCGAGCGCCGACTTGTCCAGTGCAATCCGGCGGCGATGGCGACCTGTGAGGACGATTGCAACAAGAAGCATGCCCCGACGACGGAGGAATACCGGAAATGCCATTCGTTCTGCAGGGCGATGTGGGGCTGTTAGCGGCGACCGCGCTGCTGTGGGCTCGCACGTTCCAACGCTGCCCGTCATCCTGAGGCGCTCCGCCGCGCAGCGGCGGAGCCTCGAAGGATGCACGGCCGAGGTGGCGGCGGCAGGTGAGCAAGCGGGAGCGCAGCGGCCGTCGTCCTTCGAGGCTCGCTTCGCTCGCACCTCAGGATGACGGGGTGATGGATGAGGACGGAGCCGACTATCTGCGTCGATCTACGATCCGCGCGGTTGTTGCTTAGTTTGCCGCGTCGGTTGGAGGCCGTGGCGTGGGTCACCTGGGAAGCAGCGCATCGTCGTGATCGGCGGAGGGCCGGCGGGCGTGTTTGCGGCGATCGAGGCGAAGCGCGCGGCGCCCGGCGCCGAGGTGACGCTGCTCAGCGACGAGGCGTGTGAGCCGTACGAGAAGCCGCCGCTGTCGAAAGCCGTGCTGACCGGCAAGGCGCTGCCCGAGCACGCGCCGATCGCGGGGCCGAACGGGATGGCGGCGCACAACGTCGTGCTCGCGTGCGCCTGCGTGACCGCGATCGACCGGGTGGGGCATCAAGGTCATCACGGCGACGGGGCAGCGATTTCCCTATGACGCGCTGGTGCTGGCGCCGGGCTCGATCAACCGCGAGCTGCCGCAGTGGCCGGCCGGCATGGAACGGGTGCACTACCTGCGCAACGAGCAGGAGGCGCGCGCGCTCAAATCGGCGCTCGTGCCCGGCAAGCGGCTGCTGATCGTCGGCGGCGGGCTGATCGGCCTCGAGGTCGCGGCCTCGGCGGCGACGCTCGGCCTCACGACCACGGTGCTGGAGGTCGCGCCGCGCATCCTCGCGCGCGTGTGCGACGAGGAGACCGGCGCTCTCATCGCGGACACGCACCGGCGCCACGGCGTCGCGCTGCACACGGCCGAGACGATTGAGCACGTGCGGCCGCACGATGCCGGCGTCGAGGTCGAGACCAAGTCGGGCAAGGCATTCTCCGCCGATCTTGTGGTGGTGGGGGCGGGCGTCAAGCCGAACGTCGCGCTCGCGGCAGCGGCGGGCCTCGCGACCGACGACGGCATCGTGGTCGACGCGCATTGCCGCACGTCCGATCCGGCGATCCTGGCGTGCGGCGACGCGGTGCGCTTTCCCGGGCCCGCGGGACCGATCCGCCTGGAGAACTGGCGGCACGCCCAGGACCACGGCATGGTGGCGGGCCGCAACGCGGCCGGCGGCGCGGATATTTACAAGGCCTGCCGTCGTTCTGGTCGGAGCAATACGATCTCTACATCCAGGGCGTCGGCTGGCCGGCGGCGGCGCCGCGCGCGCGCGTGCGCCGCGCGCTCGACGGCGGCCGGGCGCTGGTGTTCTGGCTCGCCGACGGCGCGATCGCGTCCGCGATGGGCATCAACGCGCAACGCGACCTCGCGGTGGTGCGGCGGCTGATCGAGCGCAAGGTGCCAGTGGACGCGGCGGCGCTGGCGGATGCGAGCAAGCCGCTGCAGGCGATGCTGAAGTGATTTCGACGACGTCGCGCCACAACATCGCCCCGTCATCCTGAGGCGCTCCGCCGCGTAGCGGCGGAGCCTCGAAGGATGGACGGCCGAGGTGGAGCGGCAGGTGAGCAAGCGGAAGCGCAGCGGCCCTTCGAGGCCCGCCTTCGCTGCGCTACGGCGGGCACCTCAGGGTGACGGCGTTGGTTGGGTATTCGCGGGCGCGTCGTTCAGATGGCACGCCGCGAAGTGGTCGGTGTCGGTGAGCTTGAGCGCGGGCTCCTCGGTGCGGCAGCGGGCGAAGACCCAGGGGCAGCGGCTGTGGAAGCGGCAGCCCTTGGCGGGTTGGCGGGGCTCGGCA
>CAVPGG010000068.1:0-8405 GCA_963703755.1 uncultured Pseudomonadota bacterium | reverse complement strand
TGCATAGCCGTTCGAAGAACGGCGTCGCTTCGCTCGCCTATGTCCCGGCCATCCACGTCTTGCTTGCGGACTCGCGGCGAGAAAGACGTGGATGCCCGCATGCGCGGGCATGACGGATCACCGCCGCGCCCCCAGCTGCGCCCGCCACTCCCACGCGCCATCCAGCCCGCGCACCAGCGCGCGCTCGTAGAGATAGGCGGCCGTGCAGGCGTGGCGCGGCACCAGGGCGACGCGCTCGCCGACCTTCAAGCGATCGGTCGCAACCACCACGTGCTCCTCGTTCATGAACTGGATTGCGCCCGCGCCGGCGAAGCGTTCCTTCATCGGCTTGTCGGGCGAGATCGCCTTGGCGCCCGCATCGAGCGTCGCCGTGTCCCCGCGCGCCGATATCACGGTCGCGACCACGTAGCCGGCGATGCGCCAGCCGAGATCTGCAAGGTCCGCGGCGTGCTCGCTGCTCGAATAGGTGAAGCTGCCGGGCGAGACGAAGCGCGCGAGGTCGGCCGGCCACAGGTCGAACGAGTAGCTGCCGCCCGCGATCACGTCGCCGCCGAGCTCCGGCGCGGCACCGATGAGCGCGCGCAGCCGCGCCGCGATCGCGTCGACCCCTTGCGCGCGCACGGCCCGGTCCGCATCGTGGATATGCCCGTCATAGACGTGCCAGCCGTCGAACCGGCCGGCCGCGTGCGCGGCGCGCGCCAACACGAGCGCCGCCGGCCCCATCGCGATGCCGGTGCGGCCGAGCCCCGGGTCGAGGTCGACGCGCAGCCGCACGTTCGCGGCCGGCAGCGCCGCGAGCTCCGCCATCCACGCCGCCAGGCCTTCGCTTGAATCGATGAGCCCGGCGACGCGCGCACGCGGATGCGCGGCCGCCGCGCGGATCACCCGCGCGATCGCGGCGCCGTTGACGGTCGGATAGGCCCACACCACCTGCGGCGCGCCCGCCGCCAGCGCCATCTCGACCTCGGCCGGCGTCGCCGTCTTGAAGCCCGTGACGCCGCGCGCCGTCATCGCCTTGACCAGCCACGGCGCCCGATGCGTCTTGACGTGCGGCATCAGCCGCCCGACCCCGCCCGCCGCTTGCGCGGTGCGCTCGAGGTTCGCCATCACCGCATCCTCGAGGATGACGAAGCACGGCGTCTCGATCGCAAGCGGCGGGATCGGCAGGTCGAGCCCGGCTGCCGCGCGCGGCGATGCGACCACGTCCAGCATGTGCGTCCTCCGTGAACGAGCGCCCCACCTTACAATCATCTCGCCTCGGATAATATGATGGCTCGACATCATCCGCACCCACGGAGTCCCCCGCATGCGCACCCTCATGGTCGGCGCCGCCCAGCTCGGGCCCATCCAGCGCCGCGACAGCCGCGCCGGCGTGGTGGCGCGCATGCTGGCGCTGCTGCGCGAGGCGGGCAGCCGCGGCTGCGATCTCGTGGTGTTTCCCGAGCTCGCGCTCACCACCTTCTTCCCGCGCTGGTACATGCAGGACCAGGACGAGATCGACGCCTTCTTCGAGCGCGCCATGCCGTCGAACGAGACCGCGCCGCTATTCGCGGAGGCGCGCCGGCTCGGCATCGGCTTCTATCTCGGCTTCGCCGAGCTCGTGACCGAAGGCGCCCGCGTGCGGCGTTTCAACACCTCGATCCTCACCGACAAGACCGGCGCGATCGTCCTCAAGTATCGCAAGATCCACCTGCCCGGTCACGCCGAGCACGACCCGCGCCGTTCCTTCCAGCATCTCGAGAAGCGCTACTTCGAGGTCGGCGACCTCGGCTTCCCGGTGACGCGCAACATGGGCGGCCGCATCGGCATGTGCATCTGCAACGACCGCCGCTGGCCCGAGACCTATCGCGTCATGGGCCTGCAGGGCGTCGAGATGGTGCTCCTCGGCTACAACACGCCGCGCCATCACCCGCTCACGCCCGCGCACGACCGGCTCGGCGATTTCCACAATCATCTCTCGATGCAGGCCGGCGCCTACCAGAACGGCACCTGGGTGGTCGGCGTCGCCAAATGCGGCGTCGAGGAGGGCTGCGAGATGATCGGCGGCTCCGCGATCATCGCGCCGACCGGCGAGATCGTTGCGCAAGCCGCAACGCAGGACGACGAGCTCGTGCTCGCGCGCTGCGACCTCGACCTCGGCAAGAGCTACACGAGCACCACCTTCGATTTCGCCAAGCACCGCCAACCCGAGCACTACCGCCTGATCGTCGAACGCAAGGGCGCGATCATCGCGGAGTGACTCTCTTCACCCTCCCCTGCAGGGGGAGGGTCGCGAGCGAAAGCGAGCGGGGTGGGGTGGCTGAGCCGCCGCCACCCCACCCCGGATCGCATTTCGCTTCGCTCAATGCTCTCCGACCCTCCCCCTTCAGGGGAGGGTGAAGAGAAGAGGCCCTGGCACGCGCCTTGCTGACCCTTGGCGGCGAAGACTGTGCTAGGCTGTCCATCCGGACAAATCCCACGGAATAGGCAGACTGACGAACCCTTAGGCACAAACGCTTCGCTTCACGGGGAGATCGCGTCATGCATCGCCAAATCTTTGGCAAAGTCGACCGCCGTACCGCCCTCAAGCTGGCCGCGGGAGCCGGCGCCCTCGCGGCCTCCGCGCGGCTCGCCGCGCCGGCGCTGGCGCAGGGCGCCGCCGCCCGCACGCTACGCTTCGTCCCGCAGGCGAATCTCGCCAATTTCGATCCGATCTGGACCACGCAATATGTGGTGCGCAACGCCTCCGCGCTCGTGTGGGACACGCTCTACGGCTTCGACGACAAGCTCGTGCCCCAGCGCCAGATGGTCGAGTCGGAGACCGTCACGCCCGACGGCCTCACCTGGACCTTCAAGCTGCGCTCCGGCCTGAAATTTCACGACGGCGAGCCGGTGCTGGCCAAGGACTGCGTCGCGAGCCTCGCGCGCTGGGCCGTGCGCGCCCCGATGGGCCAGATGGTCATCGCGATCCAGCAGGAGCTCACCGCGACCGACGATCGCACCTTCAAGTGGGTGCTGAAAAAGCCCTATCCGAAGCTCCTCATTGCGCTCGGCATGAACTCGACGCCGATGGCCTTCATCATGCCGGAGCGCATCGCCAAGACCGACCCGTTCAAGCAGATCAGCGAATATGTCGGCAGCGGCCCGATGAAATTCGTCAAGAACGAGTGGGTGCCGGGCGCGAAAGCCGTGTTCGAGAAGTTCGCCGGCTACGCGCCGCGCAACGAGCCCGCCTCGTGGCTCGCGGGCGGCAAGCAGATGGGCGTCGACCGCATCGAGTGGATCATCATGCCGGATCCCGCGACGGCTTCCGCCGCCCTGCAGAACGGCGAGGTCGACTGGTGGGAGTCGCCGATCGCGGACCTCGTGCCGCTGCTGCGCAAGAACCCGAATATCGTGGTCGACATCGCCGATCCGCTCGGCAACATCGGCGCCTTCCGCATGAACTGGCTCTATCCGCCGTTCAACGACGTGCGCGCGCGCCGCGCCGTTCTCATGGCGATGAGCCAGGAGGACTACATGCGCGCGATCGTCGGCGACGACGACAAGCTGTGGAAGCCGCTGCCCGGCTATTTCACGCCCGGCACGCCCCTCTATACCGAGGAAGGCGGCGAGATCCTCAAAGGCAAGCGCGACCTCGATGCGGCGAAGAAGATGCTCGCGTCGAGCGGCTACGCGGGCGAGCCCGTCAGCTGCATCGTCGCCCAGGACCAGTCGATCACCAAGGCGCAGGGCGAGGTCACGGCCGACCTGCTCAAGCGCCTCGGCATGAACGTCGACTTCGTCGCCACCGACTGGGGCACCGTCGGGCAGCGGCGTGCGCTGAAAAACCCGCCCGGCAAGGGCGGCTGGCAGATGTTCCACACCTGGCACGCCGGCGCCGACTGCATCAGCCCCGCCCCCTACATCGCGATCCGCGCCACCGGCGACAAGGCCTGGTTCGGCTGGCCGAAGGACGACAAGGTCGAGGCCGGGATCACGGCGTGGTTCGATGCAAAAAATCTCGACGAGGAAAAGGCCGCGATCAAGCGCGTCAACAAGGCCGCGCTCGATGCCGTGATCTACGCGCCCACCGGCTTCTTCCTTTCGTATCAGGCCTGGCGCAAAAACGTGAGCGGCGTCGCCAAGGGCCCGCTCCCCTTCTTCTGGGGCGTGAGCAAGACGGCGTGATCTGCGAATGAGACGAATTGCGACGCGCGCGCTTTACCCTCCCCTGCAGGGGGAGGGTCGGCCGCCGTCGCGAAGCGACGGTGGACGGGGTGGGGTGGCTGAGCCGCCGTCACCCCACCCCGGATCGCATTTCGCTTTCGCTCAATGCGCTCCGACCCTCCCCCTGCAGGGAGGGTAAAAAAGACATGCTGAGCTACATCGTCCGCCGCATCCTCGCGACCATCCCGGTGATGGCGGTGGTCGCCTTCGTGGTGTTCGCGCTGCTCTACGTCGTGCCCGGCGACCCGGCCGCCATCATCGCCGGCGACCAGGCGACCCCCGACGACATCATCCGCATCCGCGCCGGCCTCGGCCTCGATCGCCCGTTCCTCATCCGCTTCGGCGAATGGGTGTGGCAGCTCCTGCACGGCGACCTCGGCACCTCGATCTTCACCAACCTGCCGGTCACCGACCTGATCCGCCAGCGCATCGAGCCGACGCTCTCGCTGATGGCCATCACGCTCGTCCTCTCGGTCTCAATCGCCGTCCCGCTCGGCGTGCTTCGCCGCCTGGAAGGCCGGCACCTGGATCGACCGCGCCGTCATGGCCTTCGCGGTGCTCGGCTTCTCGGTGCCGGTCTTCGTCGTCGGCTACCTGCTCGCCTACGTGTTCGCGCTCTGGCTCGATTGGCTTCCCGTGCAGGGCTACATCCCGCTCGCCGCCGGCGTCGGCCAATGGTTCCGGCACCTGATCCTTCCGTCGCATCGCGCTCGGCTGCGTTTACGTCGCGCTGATCGCCCGCATCACCCGCGCCTCGATGCTCGAGGTGCTGGCGCAGGACTACATCCGCACGGCGCGCGCAAAAGGCCTCGGCCAGCGGCCGATCCTGTTCGTGCATGCGCTGAAGAACGCATCGGTGCCGATCGTCACCACCATCGGCATCGGCATCGCGCTTCTGATCGGCGGCGCCGTCGTCACCGAGAGCGTGTTTGCCATCCCGGGCCTCGGCCGCCTCACGGTCGACGCCATCCTGCGCCGCGACTATCCGCTCATCCAGGGCATCGTGCTGTTCTTCAGCTTCGTCTACGTGCTGGTGAACCTCGCCGTCGACCTCGCCTACACGCTCCTCGATCCGAGGATCCGCTATTGAGCGCGCAAGATACGCTCGGCGACACCATCGCGGCGGCCGCGCCGCCGCATGTCGCGGCCGCCCCCGCCCTGCGCGACATCCTGCCGCCGGTCCGTGTCCGCCGCGGCTTCATCGGCTTCCTGCGCCGCCATCCCGCCGTCGCGATCGGCGGCGGCCTCGTGCTCCTCATGCTGCTGATGGCGCTGCTCGCGCCCTTGCTCGGCACCGTCGACCCGACCGCCATCGCGACCTTCCGGCGCACCCGCGCCCCCTCGCCCGACTACTGGTTCGGCACCGACATGCTCGGCCGCGACATCTACTCGCGCGTCCTCTACGGCGGGCGCGTGTCGCTCGCCATCGGCTTCTCGGTCGCGCTCGCCGCCTCGGTTGTCGGCCTCGCGATCGGCCTCGTCGCCGGCTTCGTGCGCGGGCTCGACGGCATCGTCATGCGCATCATGGACGGCATGATGTCGATCCCGCCGGTGCTGCTCGCCATCGCGCTGATGGCGCTCACCCGCGGCAGCGTCGGCAACGTCATCATGGCGATATCGCTGGCCGAATTCCCGCGCGTCTCCCGCCTGGTGCGCGGCGTCGTGCTTACGTTGCGCGAGCAGCCTTACGTCGACGCCGCCGTCGCGGCCGGCACCCGCTCGCCCATGATCATCCTGCGCCACATCCTGCCGAACACTTTGGCGCCGATGACCGTGCAGGCCACCTACATCTGCGCCAGCGCCATGATCGTCGAGGCGATCCTGAGCTTCATCGGCGCCGGCACCCCGCCGATCATCCCGTCCTGGGGCAACATCATGGCCGACGGCCGCGCGCTCTGGCAGGTGAAGCCCTTCATCATCTTCTTCCCCGCCGTTTTTCTCTCGGTGACCGTGCTCGCCGTAAACCTCCTCGGCGACGGCCTGCGCGACGCCCTCGACCCAAGATTCGCGAAGGCGCTGTGATGCGGCAGTCAGGGACGCACGGCGCGCGCACTCCCTCTCCCCGCTTGCGGGGAGAGGGTCGGGATGAGGGGCCGTTTCCGCGAGTTTCGACTTCAAGTTGTGCTGAGCGCCCCCTCACCCGCCGCTCCTCTCCCCCGCACGCGGGGAGAGGGAGCGCGAACCAGTGCGCGGGGCTTAACCGCCCATGCCCCTCCTCGAGGTCACCGACCTGCAGACCCACTTCGCCACTCCCGACGGCATCAACCGCGCGGTCGACGGCGTCTCGTTCCATGTCGACGAAGGCGAGACCCTCGCGCTCGTCGGCGAATCCGGCTGCGGCAAGTCGGTCACCGCGCTCTCGATCCTGCGCCTCATCCCGGAGCCGCCCGGGAAAATCGCCGGCGCGATCCGCCTCGCGGGCCGCAATCTCCTGACGCTGCCCGACCGCGCCATGCGCGACATCCGCGGCAAGGACGTGAGCATGATCTTCCAGGAGCCGATGACGAGCCTCAATCCGGTGCTGACCATCGGCCGCCAGCTCGCCGAGACGCTGCGCCTGCACGCCGGCCTCTCGCGCGCCGCCGCCGCGCGCCGCGCCGTCGAGATGCTCGACCTCGTCGGCATCCCGGACGCGCGCGCCCGCCTCGACGACTACCCGCACCGCCTCTCCGGCGGCATGCGCCAGCGCGTGATGATCGCCATGGCGCTCGCCTGCAATCCGAAGCTCCTGATCGCCGACGAGCCCACGACCGCGCTCGACGTCACCATCCAGGCGCAGATCCTCGACCTGATGCGCGACCTCAAGCGCCGCATCGGCGCCGCGATCGTGCTCATCACCCACGACCTCGGCCTCGTCGCCGAGGTCGCGGCGCGCGTGATGGTGATGTACGCCGGCCGCAAGGTGGAAGAGGCGCCGGTCGCCGCCCTCTTCGCCACCCCGCGCCACCCCTACACCCAGGGCCTGCTCGGCGCCGTCCCGCGGCTCGGCTCCTCGCTCGACGGCCGCGCCACCCGCCTCGTCGAAATCCCCGGCAGCGTGCCGAGCCTCAAGCACCGCATCCAAGGCTGCGTCTTCGCCAGCCGCTGCACGCAAGCCACGGACTTATGCCGCACCGTCGCGCCCGCGCTGGAAGCAAAGGCGCCGGGCCATCTCGCGGCGTGTCATTACGCAACAAAGACAACGGAGGCTCGCATGTGAGGTGAGCACAACGCCCCTTCACCCTCCCCTGCAGGGGGAGGGTCGCGAGCGAAGCGAGCGGGGTGGGGTGACTGAGCCGCCGCCACCCCACCCCGGATCGCACTTCGCTTCGCTCAATGCGATCCGACCCTCCCCCTGCAGGGGAGGGTGAAGGGCGCGCCCTGCCCGCCTCACGCACCCGCATCAACCCCATGACCCCCCTGCTCCAAGTCAATGACCTCAAAAAACACTTCCTCCTGCGCGGCGCCCTCGGCACCCGCGCGGGCTACATCTACGCGGTCGACGGCGTCTCCTTCTCGATCAACCGCCGCGAGACCCTCGCGCTCGTCGGCGAGTCCGGCTGCGGCAAGTCGACCGTCGGCCGCGCCATCCTGCGCCTCATGCCGCTCACCGCCGGGCAGGTGATCCTCGACGGCCAGCGCATCGACGACCTCTCGGCCGCCGCGCTGCGCCCGCTGCGCCGCCGCATCCAGGTCGTATTTCAGGATCCGTTCGCGAGCCTCAACCCGCGCCAGCGCGTGCGCGACATTTTGGCCGAGCCGATCCGCAACTTCGCGCTCGCCGCCTCGCGCGCCGACCTCGGCGTGCGCCTCGCCCGCCTCGTCGACCAGGTCGGCCTGCCGCGCGACGCGCTCACGCGCTATCCGCACGAGTTCTCCGGCGGCCAGCGCCAGCGCATCGGCATCGCCCGCGCGCTCGCGGCCGAGCCCGACCTCATCGTCTGCGACGAGGCGGTCTCGGCGCTGAACGTCTCCGTCAAGGCGCAGATCGTCAACCTGCTCGCCGACCTCCAGCGGAGCTTGGGCCTCGCCATGCTGTTCATCAGCCACGACCTCGCCGTGGTCGAATACATGACGCATCGCGTCGCCGTGATGTATCTCGGCCGCATCGTCGAGCTCGGCCCCAAGCGCGCGATCTTCTCCGCCCCGCGCCACCCCTACACCAAGGCGCTGCTCTCCGCCGTGCCCCGCCCCGACCCGACCGTGACGCCCAACCGCATCGTGCTGAAGGGCGACGT
>CAVPGG010000067.1:0-13270 GCA_963703755.1 uncultured Pseudomonadota bacterium | reverse complement strand
GAGGGCTTCGCGGTGCATCCCGCGGCCGGCACCTATGTGGCGGTCGAGCCGGTGTCGAGCCTCGCAATCTCGGGTGCCTTCGAGCATGACGCCGAGCTCGCAAGCCAGGCGCGCGGCCTGTTCGAGAATTACATGCGCGGCCACGACGTGCCGGCGGCGAGCGGCGAGGCCGCGGGCTACTCGTATGGCTGGCCGCGCCAGGACGCCGAGGACGATTTGTTCATCGGCAGCTACGGCCGCGTGTTCGACCTGATCGCGCTTGGCCGCCCGGGCCGCGCCTCGCAGAACCCGCGCATGCCGCCGCTCGAGGCGGCGCTGTTCGACTTGGGCCGCCCGGTGCTGATCGTGCCGCCGGCCGCGCCGAAGGTGATCGGGCGCAACGTGCTCGTGGCTTGGAATCGCAGCACCGAGCAGGCCAACACCAATGCGTTCGCGCTGCCGCTGCTGCGGCTCGCCGAGCGCGTGACCGTGTACGAGGTCGAGGGCGGGACCACGCCCGGGCCCTCGGCCGAGGAAGCGGCGGTGCATCTGCGCCGCAACGGCGTCAAGGCGACGGCGTTGATCGCCAAGCGGGGCACGCGTACGACCGGCGAAGCCGTGGGCGAGGCCACCCTCGACTACGCGAAGAAAGAGGGTTGCGATCTGCTGGTGAAAGGCGCCTATACGCAAAGCCGCTTGCGGCAGATGATGTTCGGGGGAGCTACGCGTCATATCCTGGCAAATGCCGGATTGCCGGTCCTGATGGCGCATTGAGACAGACCTGCGCGATTGGGACGGAAGATCTTTGGCCACAGCTCCTGAAGAACCCAAAAATCCGGGATCAAGCAGTCCGGGATCAAGCAGTCCGGAAGCAAGCAGCCCGCCCACGAGCACGCCGGCCGCGACGGTGCCCCCGCCCAAGCCGGCGTTCCTCACGGTCTTTCCCTCGATCATGCTGCCGATGTTTTTGGCGGTGGTCGACCAGACGATCGTCGCGACCGCGCTCCCCGCGATCGCGGGCGCCATGGGCCATGTCGAGCGCGCCTCCTGGGTCGTCGTCTCCTACCTGATCGCCTCGACGGTCGCGGCGCCGCTGTACGGCCGCCTCGGCGACGCGTTCGGCCGGCGCAAGCTCATGTACGTCGCGCTCGCCGTGTTCATCGTCGCCTCGCTGCTCTGCGCGGCCGCGCCGACGATCGAGCTGCTCACGCTCGCCCGCGTGTTGCAGGGCCTCGGCGGCGGCGGCCTGATGACGCTGTCGCAGGCGCTGATCGGCGAGGCGATCCCGCCGCGCGAGCGCGCGCGCTACCAGGGCTATCTCGCCGCGATCGCGGTGTGCGCCAACTCGTTCGGCCCGGTCGCGGGCGGCTATCTCACCGAGCATTTCGGCTGGCGCTCGATCTTCTTGATCAACGTGCCGATCGGGCTGATCGCGGTCGCGCTTACGTTCCGATTGCCCGGCAAGACGGTCGACCGCATCGAGTGGAAGGCCGACCCGATGGGCATCGTCCTGTTCACGACCTTCGTCACCGCGGTCCTGCTCGCGCTCGAGCAGGCCCAGCGCGTCGACATGGCGGCCGCACCACTTGCGGCGGGGCTGTTCGCGATCGGCGCCGCGGCGCTCGTGCTGCTGGTGCGCCAGGAGCTGCGCACCCCCTCCCCGCTCATCCCGGTCGGCCTGCTCAAGCAGCCCGCGATCTGGCACAGCGACGCCATGGCGGCCTTCCATGGCGCCTCGCTCGTTTCGTTGATCACCTTCCTGCCGGTCTATCTCCAGGTCGTGCGCGGCATGTCGCCGTCGGAGACGGGGGTCCTGCTGGTGCCACTCACGATCGGCATCGGCACCGGCTCGCTGATCACCGGCCGCCTCGTAAGCAAGACCGGGCTCACCATGGTGTTTCCGATCTACGGCCTCGTGCTGGTGACGCTCACGCACGTCGTGCTCGCCTTCTGGGCCGGCACGTTCCCGGTCGGGTGGCTCGCCGTGCTGATGCTGTGGGACGGCCTCTTCTTCGGCACCGTGATGGGCGTCGTGCAGGTGACGGTGCAGGTCGCGTCCGGCCCGCGCCGCCTCGGCGAGGCCGCGGCTTCCGTGCAGTTCTCGCGCTCGATCGGCGCCGGCTTCGGCACCGCGCTGGTCGCGACCGTGCTGTTCGCCGTCCTGTCGCTCAAGAACCCGGACGCCGCCCGCGCCTTCGCCTCGATGGTGCAGCAGGGCCACATGCCCGGACCGACACTCACGCCGGAGCAGCGCGCCGCCATCCAGACCGACATCGCCGAGGCGTTCCGCGCCGCGTTCCTCACCATCGCGGCGTTCACGACCGCGGGGTTCTTCCTCGCGCTGACCAATCCGCTAAGGAAGATATAGGGCGCATCCTCTTCCGGCCGATCGCGCAACTGATGTAGCCTGCTCATCGAGCACGGCGCTGAACCGACAGTCCGCGACCAGCACGGGAGAGCCCGCATGGACGAGCAGGCACTGCGCGACCTGATCGACGAGGTCAAATGCGAGCGGCTGTCGCGTCGCGCCTTCGTGAGCCGGATGATCGCGCTGGGGCTCACCGCCCCGCTGGCGACGCAAATGCTCAACCAGGCGGGCGTGGCGCGGGCGCAAACGAAATCCCAGTACAAGCCGACCCGGCGGGGCGGTGGCGGCGCGCTGCGGCTGCTGTGGTGGCAGGCGCCGACGCTGCTCAATCCGCACTTCGCCACCGGCACCAAGGACCAGGAGGCGACGCGCATCTTCTACGAGCCGATGGCGAGCTGGGACAACGACGGCAATCTCGTGCCGATCCTCGCCGCCGAGGTTCCCGACTTCGAGAACGGCGGGCTGTCCCGCGACGGCCTCGCGGTCACCTGGAAGCTCAAGCCGGGCGTCCAGTGGCATGACGGCGCGCCGCTCACCGCCGACGACCTCCTCTTCACCTGGGCGTATGCGTCCGATCCCGCGACTGCCGCCGTCACTCTCGGCAGCTACAAGGACATCATGGTCGAGAAGGTCGACCCGCTGACGGTGCGCGTGCGGTTCAGCAAGCCGACGGCGTTCTGGGCCGACGCCTTCGTCAGCCAGCGCGGCAACATCATCCCCAGGCACCTGTTTCAAGCCTACACGGGCGCGAAGTCGCGCGAGGCGCCGACGAACCTCAAGCCGGTCGGCACCGGCCCGTACAAGTTCGTCTCCTTCAATCCGGGCGATCTCATCAGGGGAGAGCTCAACCCCGCCTATCACCAGGAAAACCGTCCCTACTTCGACACGATCGAGATGAAGGGCGGCGGCGATGCCGTGTCGGCCGCGCGCGCGGTGTTGCAGGCCGGCGAGTACGACTACGCCTGGAACACGCAGGTCGAGGACGAGATCCTGCGGCGCCTCGAGAAAGGCGGACGCGGGCACGTCGAGTTCGATCCCGGCGGCGCCGTCGAGCACATCCAGCTCAACAGCACCGACCCGTGGACCGAGGTCGACGGCGAGCGCTCGAGCCTGAAGACGAAGCACCCGCTGCTGTCCGATCCGGCGGTGCGCCAGGCGCTCGCCCTGCTGGTCGATCGCCAGGCCGTGCAGGATCACATCTACGGGCGCACCGGCATCGCCACCGGCAACTTCCTCAATAATCCCGTCCGCTTCCGCTCGAAGAATACGACGTGGGAATTCGACATCGACAAGGCCAATCGGCTGCTCGATGCGGGTGGCTGGACGCGCGGACCTGACGGCATTCGCGCCAAGGGCGGCCGGCGGCTCCGCTTCGTCTTCCAGACCTCGACCAACGCGCCGCGCCAGAAGAACCAGGCGATCGTCAAGCAGGCGTGCCAGAAGGCCGGCATCGAGATGGAGCTCAAGTCGGTCCCCGGCTCGGTGTACTTCTCGTCCGACATCGCGAACCCCGATACGTTCGAGAAGTTCTACACCGACATCCAGATGTATTCGCTCAACATGACGCAGCCGGACCCGCAGGTGTTCATGCTCGTGTTCGCCTCGTGGGAGATCGCGACCAAGGCGAACAAATGGCAGGGCCGCAACATCGTGCGCTGGCGCAACGAGGCATACGATGAGGCCTATCGCGCCGCCGCCGGCGAGCTCGACCCGGTCAAGCGCGCCGCGCTCTTCATCCGCATGAACGACCTCGTCTGCGGCGACGCAGCCGTCATCCCGGTGGTGGCCCGGCCGAAGACGCACGCGGTGTCGAACAAGCTTCACCCGGCGAGCTCGGCCTGGGACAATGATCTGTGGAATCTGGCGGATTGGTACCGCGACGCGTGAGGGTGGCGTCGGCGTAGCCCGGATGAAGGCGCGCAGCGCCGAAATCCGGGGCCGTGGATCCCGGATTTCAATCGGGGCTACGCCGCTGGGTCAAGCCCGCGCGTCCGCGGGCGCGTCACCCAGCAGCTCGCGGATCTTGCGCGCGAGGTCGCCGCCGGTCACCGGCTTCTGCAGCATGTGCACGCCGGGATCGAGTTGGCCCTGGTGCACGATGGCGTTGCGCGAATAGCCGGTCATGAACAGCACTTTCATGGCCGGGCGCCCGGCCCTGAGCGTGTCGGCGAGCTGGCGGCCGTTCATGCCGGGCAGGATCACGTCGGTGAGCAGCAGGTCGAAGTCGCGGCCCGCCGCGGCGGCGAGCGCGTGCGTGGCGTCCGCCGCCTCGACCACCGCGAAGTTGAGCCCGCGCAGCGTCTCGACGATGTAGCTGCGCACGTCGTGGTCGTCCTCGACCACGAGAATGCGCTCGCCGCGGCCGACCTCGGCTTGCGCCTGCGCGCTCTCAGCCTTGCTCTCCACCGCGACGCCGCCGAGGAACCGCGGCAGGTAGATCTTGACGGTCGTCCCCTCGCCGACCTCGCTGTAGATCTTCACGTGGCCGCCCGATTGCTTGACGAAGCCGTAGGCCTGGCTCAACCCGAGCCCGGTCCCTTGCCCGGACGGCTTGGTGGTGAAGAACGGCTCGAATGCCTTGTCGAGGGTCTCGCGCGGCATGCCGGTGCCGGAGTCGGTGACGGCGATCAGCACGTATTGCCCCGGCTCGGCGTCCGCGTTGGCGCGGCAGTAGGCGTCGTCGAGGGCGGTGTTCTGCGTCTCCAGCGTGAGCTTGCCGCCCGCCGGCATGGCGTCGCGCGCATTGACGGCAAGATTGATCAGCGCGGTCTCGAGCTGCGACTGGTCGGCCGAGATCGCCCACAGGCCGGCACCGCCGACCACCTCGAGCGAGATGTTCTCGCCGAGCGTGCGGCTGAGGAAGGCCGAGAGATCGTTGAGCAGCCGGTTGACGTCAAGCGGGCGCGGATCGAGCGGATGCAGACGCGCGAAGGCGAGCAGGCGCTGGGTCAGCGTCGCGGCGCGCCGCGCGCCCTGCATGGCGTTCTGGCTCGCCCGCTCGATGCGCGCGCCGGCGTCCTCGCGCCCGCTGTCGACGATGCGCTGGATGGTCTCGAGGTTGCCGATGACGATGGTGAGCAGGTTGTTGAAGTCGTGCGCGATGCCGCCGGTGAGCCGGCCGACCGCGTCCAGCCGCTCGGTCTGGCGCACGCGCGCCTCGGCCGCCTCGCGCCGGTCCTGCTCGGCGTAGAGGCGACGCGTGCGCGCCAGCACCACCATGAGGGCGCCGAACAGGAACAGCGTCGCCGGAATGCCGAAGATCAGATGCGGCGCCATGCCGGCGGCCCATTCGCGCGTGAGCTGCGCGGTCCCGATGCCGGCATTGAGGTAGATCGGCAGGTCCGCGAGCTTGCGATAGGCAAAGCGGCGCTCGGCGCCGTCGCGGCGCGAGCGGCTGTAATAGAGGCCGCCGGCGGGGTTCGCCGCCACGGCGCCGTGAAAGCGGCTGCTGTCGCCGAGCCGCGTCTCGCCGAAGCGCGGCGGAAAGCGCGCCAGCATCGTGCCGTCGGCGCGCAGGAGCGCGAAGGTGACGCCCGGCGTGGTCGCGAGATGCGAATAGAAGCGGCTGAAGTCGCTCGGCAACAGCGACATCTCGATGACGCCGAGGAACTTGCCCGAAGCGTCGCGCCGCGCGCGATTGAAGGTGAAATAGGGCTCGCCGCCCGAGATGGAGTCATGGATGCCGCCGATGTAGACGCCGGCCGGGCCGTCGCGCGGCATGACGAAATAGTCCTCCGAGCCGTAGTCGAGCTCGGTGCGCGCCGGCGTCTCGCGCGTCATCACCTGCGGATGCCCGTCCGGCCCGAAGACCCAGATCGACTGCACCTCCTCGAGGTTGGCCTGGATCTGCCGGATCTCCCGATGCAGCCGCGGCTCGTCGGCGGCGACCTCGGCCGCGGACTTGCCGGCGAGCAGGTCGTCGATCGCGCCGAGCGCGAGGTTCATCGACTGGAAGACCTTGAGCACCTGCTCCTGCATCACGTCGAGGGAGCGCTGCAGCCGCTCGTCGGCGAGGTCCTGGGTCGAGCGGTAGCTGCGCCAGCTCGCGAACCCGAACAGCAGCAGCGGCAGGACGAGCGCCGCGACCGCGAGAAGCTGGAGCAGGCGAATGGTCGTGGCGCGCGCCTCCTTCGATCGCTTCTCGAACAGGCCTTGCGGCGCGGCGGCTTCGGGCATGCGCGATCAGTCGTGCGGGTGGCGTGCGTTGCGCGCCAGCTTATCGCGCGACCGGCAACCGCAAAAGAGGAACGAGCCTATTGTGACAATCGATTTTGCCGCGCAAGCTGCGGAGCCCGTTACTGACACGCATCAAGCGAGGCGATCGTGAGACTCATCCGCTTCGACCGGCCGGGACCGCCCGGCGTGATGGCGTGTCTCGACGTGCCAATTCCCGAGCCGGGACCCGGCGAGGTGCTGATCCGCGCACACGCGATCGGCGTCGGCATGCCGGACGTGATGATCCGCGCCGGCGTCTACCCGTGGATGCCGCCGCTGCCGGCGACGCCCGGCACGGAGCTCGCGGGCACGATCGAGAGGCTCGGCGCCAACGTCACGTCGCGCCGCATCGGCGAGCGCGTCTATACCACCGCGCGCGAGCGCCCGCTGCGCGGCGGCCATTATGCCGAATATGTCGCGGCGCCGGCCGAGGCGACCTTCGTGCTGCCGGACGGCGTCGACCTCGACGCCGCGGCGGCGCTCGCCAACTACCAGGTCGCCTATCACATGCTCAACGACGCGGTGCGGCCGCGGCCGCGCGAGAGCATCCTGATCCATGCGGCGGCCGGCGGCATGGGCAATGCGCTGATCGATCTCGCCAGGGACGCGGACCTCGTGGTGATCGGCGTGGTCGGCCGCGCCGACAAGGCGCGCGTCGCGCGCGAACTCGGCGCCGACCATGTCGTCGACCGCAAGGGAGAGCACATCGAAACGCGCATCGGCGCGATCACCGGCGGACGCGGCGTCGACATCGTCATCGATCCGGTCGGCGGATCGACCATCCCGGCCAACATCGCGCTGCTCGCCCCGTGCGGCACGCTGGTGATCTACGGCGGGCTCGGCGGCAAGGCGCAGCTCGACCTGATGCCGACGCTGCGCGCAAGCGCGAACTCGCCGGCTGTGCGGCAGTTCTCCATTCACACCTGGGACCATCTGGTCGAGGAACGCCGCGCCGGGATGCGGGCGCTGATCGACATGCTGGCGGCCGGCAAGCTCAAGCCGCGCATCCATGCGCGGCTGCCGCTCGCGCAAGCCGCGCGTGCGCACGAAATGCTGGAGAGCGGCGAGGTGATGGGGAAGCTGCTGCTCAGGCCGTAGCGTGACCACCCTTCCCTGGAGGGTTTCAAAACCGATCGGTCATCATCAGCTGGGAGGTGACGTCGCACGCGCCGGTTACGCCTTGGCGTGGGCGACGATCGCGGCATCGAGCTTGTCCCACACCTTCTCGAGGTCGATGGCGTCGCCGCGATTGCTGAGCAGCACCACGGTGTGATTGTTGGTCAGGTAGTTGTAGTAGTTGGTGCGAAAGCCGTTCCAGGCGCCGTTGTGGCCGAAGCCGTACAGTCCCCCGCCGTCGCTGTAGAGGAACCAGCCGAGCCCGTAGCGGTTGGTCTTGCCGTCGCGGGTGTGGGAGGTCGTCAAGGCAAGCTGCATCGTCGCGGGCTTGATGAGCTTGTTGGTGCGCAGCGCTGTGTCCCAGTTCACCATGTCGTGCAGGTTGGTCCAGACCCTGCCGTCGCCGATCGCGAGGTACTGCTCGTGGCGCTCCGGCGGCGTCCCCCAGCTCTCGACGAAGGCCTGGTTCTTGAACTCGTAGCCGAGCGCGTTGTTGCAGTAAGGGTTTGCGGCCCGCAGCGCGGCGTCCAGACTCATGTAGACGAAGCTGTTGGGCATGCCAGCGCGCGCGAAGATCTCGTCATGCAGGAAACCGACATAGGATTTGCCGGAGGCGCGCGCGATGACGAGCGACATCAGCATGAAGTTGGTGTTGCTGTATTCGTATTTCTGGCCGATCGGAAAGCGCGCCGGGAACCGGCCGCGCTGGCGGGCGAACTCCGGAAGATAATCCTCGCTGACCCAGTAGGTGCGATTGCGCATCGGCACGTTCTGCAGAACGAAATAGTCCGGCAGCCCGGAGATGTGATGCAGCATGTCGCCGATGCGCAGCGGCTCACGCTGATATTGCGGCAGCTCGGGCAGGAACCGGCGGACGTTGTCGTTGACCGACAGCGCGCCGCGCTCCTGCAGCGTCAGCACGGCGGTGGCCGTGAAGGTCTTGGTGACCGAGGCGAGTTCGAATTGCGTCGCCGCGGTGATCGGCGCCTGCGTTCGCAGATCGGCGGTCCCGTATCCCTTGGCGAGGAGGATTCGCCCCGGCCGCATGAGCAGGACGGCCATGCCCGGAACGCCCGGCCGGATGCCGGCGTCCGCGACGATCTTGTCGACCGCCGCCTCCAGCGCCGGGTTGGGAGCGATCCGCGCCGCCGGCGCCGCCGGCCGCGCGCCCTGGGCATGCGCGGGCGACGGCGGCCCGAGCGCAACGGCGGCCGCGCCGGCGAGAAGCTCGCGCCGCGTCAACACGGGGCCCGCCGCGCGCGGTCAGGCTGCCGCAGCCGCGCCGCCAACTGCCGAGCCGCAGTACTGCCGAGAAAAGTAACGACACCCTGCCGTCGCACGCACGACCTCCTGACGGGCATGTCGCATCACGATATATCGGAATATCACATGGGAGTGTGTCGTACCTTACAGGATGAACGAGCCGCCGGCGTCGCCACACCTCCACGAGATCAGTGGAAAAATGCAAACGGACCATGCTAGGCGCCGCGACCGCGGAACGTCACCCGAGGCCTTTTGCCAGCGGCCTCGCGAGGTTGCGCGCGCAATCCACACACGAGGCGCTTGACCACCTTTTCCAGCCACGTAACTCTCGGATGTTAAATTTTAGGGGGCATGGCCTCCGCTTGGCGCAAACGTGCGCCGACGCGCGGTCATTGCCATCCAGGCGCAATTCTGGACGTTAAGGTCACTTGTGAAGGCAAGGTCGGAGGTCAATGCAATGCTCAAGTACATGACGAGAGTTTCCTGCTGGTTGCGGCCTTTGCGTTGCCTGCCGCGGCCGCGTTGGCGCAGACGTTCGACGCAAGAGCCGAATGTCGATCGCCCCGGGTCCGACTATCGCGACTTCGATCTGCGCGCGCCCGATCCGCAAATCTGCGGGCAAGCCTGCCTCGGTGACAAGAGTTGCGTGGCCTGGACGTTCGTTCGTGAAGGCGTGCAGGGGCCGTCACCGCGCTGCTGGCTGAAGAATGCGGTCCCCGCGCCGCAGCCCAGCGACTGTTGCACCTCGGGCATCATCCAGTAGCCGTGCGGGTTTCATCCCGCCGCGGCGGGGTGCGGGTGCCGCCGTGGGCGACTGCCGGCGTCGCGGCGAGTTGGCGCGAGCCGCGACAGCGCGTGCGAACGCAGATGATTCCTCGGTGCTGTCCAAAGACTAAAGCGTGATGACTTTGCTTCAAATTGTCATCACGCCTTAGCATGCTTCACGATGCAGGAGATCGACCATGCGCATTTTCCGTAGCGTGCTTGGCAGAATTCAAGCCGCCCTAAGGGGCGCGTTCGAAATTTCATCGCGAACAAGGAGCTGGGTACGCTGTCGGACATCCATGAAAATGTCATCAGTCCAGGTGTGACGGTTCCCTGGCATTTTCACGAGACTGAGGAGGTCATTGTCGTTCTTGCGGGCAACGGCGAGTGCAAAAGCGATCAGGGCACCGAAGCTTACTCGGCAGGTGATGTCATCATCTTGCCAGCTCGTATGAAACATTCGCTTCGCAACCCTGGTGACACGCCGATCAGGCAAATTTGCTTCTTTCCGGGCGACCCGGCGACCACGTTCCTTGAGGGAGAGTATCCCGACCAAACGGTCGACGTATTCAATCCGAGCGAATGGGCGAAATCGAAATCTCCTGGGCCGGCTTAGGGTCAGGATCCGGAGCTGCCGTCGCGTTCAGGCGGGAAACCCATTAGAAGCATCACATTCTCTGGAATGGCCATGAAGAACGTGCTCGTAACAGGTGCCGGACGCGGTATCGGCTTGGCCGCCGCGCGACAGTTTGCGGCGGCGGGCTGGCGCGTGCTGTCGCTCGACAAGGAATTCGGACCGGATGTCGTCGGCGAACGCGTCGTATTCGATCTCACGCGCACCGCGCAGATTCCGGCGTTGATCGCGTCCGTCGGCACCGTCGACACCCTGGTCAACAACGCCGGCGTGCTGCATTGCGATCCGATCGACGCCATTCCGGACGCGCACCAGTCCGAGATCCTGGCCGTGAACCTCGAAGCGCCGGCCGCGCTCATCGCGGCGGTGGCGCCGGGCATGAAGACGCGGCGAAGCGGCCGCGTCGTCAATGTGAGCTCGGTTTCCGCGTTCACGGGTCATCCCGATCTCTGGTACGGGATCACGAAAGCCGGTCTGCTCAACCTCACGAAATCCTGGGCGCGCGCGCTCGGTCCACACGGCGTTCTGGTGAACGCGGTCGCGCCGGGCCCGACGCAAACGCACATGTACGACCAGCTACCTTCGTCCCGCCGCGACGACGTCATGCGCTCGGTTTACGCCGGCCGTGTCTGCAAGCCGCAGGAAGTCGCCGCGGCGATCTTCTGGCTCGGCAGCGATTGCCCCGAGTACATCAACGGCTCGACGCTCGACGTGAACAACGGAAGCTATCCGCGCTGATTTTGCACGCGGCCTTGGCGACAACCATCGCTAGGCGGACGACCGCCAGGTTCATCGAGAAGGCGTCTCGGCTCTTCCTCGAGCAACCGGCGCCATCAAGCGACCTTTGCGTGCTTCATTGCACCGGATGCAACCGTTTTCGGATTCGCGCGGAACAAACCCAATCGGGCCGAAGCCGCTGGCGGCACGACGCTTTCCGGCTGATCGCCGGCCGCACCATCGGGCGCGGTCAAGCTCCTCGAGCGCTCGCAAGCGGCGACGGATCGCGCGCCGTTCAGCGCGATCAAGGGCGCGCCGGGACTGGCGGGCACGTGCGGCGCGCAGGGGCGGTCGCCATCGGACGGCGCGTGGGTCGTCTGTTGGGTGGAGTTCGCGTGGAGGGCGCCATCCGCCGGACATTCCGAGGTCCCCTCACCCCGCCCTCTCCCCTGCGGGGAGAGGGAGCCCAACGGCCGTGCACTCCTCACATGCGATAGCCCTGGGCGCGGCGCCGCGGCGATGCGATCATCGTCATCCGCAGCACGTTCGGACCAGCTTGCCGCGTCCGCGCCATTCTCCGCCGCGCGCCGCGTGCTGCGCTCCTCGCGATCGGCGGCGGCCAGCACCGTGACGAAGCCGCGTACGAGCTTCATCAGGCCGTCGGCCTCCGGGACGGTGAGCGCGCCGTGCGCGGCCCCCTGGATGATCGCGTTGGCCGCGACCACGGCGTCGGCCGCGGTCTTGAGCTCGGGCAGGTCGAAATCGAGCAGCCGATGGCGCAGCGGCGGAGCGATGCGGTCCATGCACATGCGCAGGGTTGGCCCATGGCCGCTTATGGCGAGATCGATCGCCGCCTGCGTCACGTCGGCGGCGTGGTCATCGAGCACCTGCTCGGCGAGGATGGTGCGCTTGTTGCGCGATCCGCGCGGGCGTCCGGCAGGGTTGCCGCTTTGGCCTGGTTGAAAGGTCATGGTTGGTCTCCGGGTTGGGTTGGGGGTGATGAGAAGAACAGCGACGGCGGCGGGACATCTGTGGTCAGCGTCGACGGCGAGAAAATTCGCCAAGCGAAAAACAAGCGAGGTCGGCGAATACAAGCGATCGCGCTGAAATCGCGAGGGAAAACTCATTCCGCGGAAACAAGCGGCGCCGACGAAAGAACAAGGAATGGGAACAAGGTCTCCGCGTCATGCCCGCGCATGCAGGCACGCATTTATCGTTTCGCGTTGCTGGAATGAAAAAACCCGGCAGCCGTCGCGGCGCCGGGCAAAATTTCACGCATCCTATTTCGCCAATAAGGCAATTGAAGCTGCAAGGCAACGAGAATCCGACACGAGAATCCGCAAAAAGGCGTCAAGAACAAAATGAAGTTTTCCGGCGCACGCCGAAATCGACGGATTTGTGGACGCACGGCGCCGAGGATGTGGCCGCCTGCGGGCCACGCATCTCCGGGTTGAACGTGACGCGCCCCGCGCGCGGAACTGCGGCGCCCGCGATGTCGTTGCATATTGAAGCGGCACGCGGCACGAGGGTTCCGCAGTCGTCTGATTCACGGGCTCGCTTCACCCGGTCCCGGGGGTCCCACCCTCGACGCGCACCGCTTTCCAAGTACGCACGTTGCACTCACACCCCAAACAGGGAGGCCAACGGTGGCACGAAACCAGAGCGATTTCGCCAAAGAGAACACGGAGCGCGTGATGGATGCGGCAAGTTCCGGCGCGAGCTGGATGGCGGAGCTGACCGAGTACAATCTTCGGCACGGCATGGCCGCCATGGAGGGCGTGCTGACGATCGTGCGCCGGGCAGCCGACGGATTAGGCCAGCAGGCGTCGGCGATCCGCGAGCACTCGATCTCGGTCGCCGAGGAAGCGATCGAGAATTCCGCCGCATTCGGCAACCGGATCGTCCACCTCAAGGACCCGCTGGAATGGATGCAGGCGCACAGCGAGTTCCTGAGCAAGCAGGCGCGGATCTTTGCCGACAGCAACCGCAAGCTCGGCGAGACCCTGATGCAGGAGTTGAGCGAGCTCGCCAACGCGACGATGCGTCAGACGCGCGAGGCGGCGCGGCGACCCGCGTCGGAAGCGGCCGAATAGGCGAGGTCGTCCTTCGCGCTAGACGGGTTGCAGCGTCCGCGTTCGCGGAGAGACCCCTCATCCCGACCCGCCTTCGCTGCGCTTCGGCGGGCGAGCGAGCAAGCCCGCCGTACATAGAAA
>CAVPGG010000066.1:0-5997 GCA_963703755.1 uncultured Pseudomonadota bacterium | reverse complement strand
CCAGCCGGCCGGCGACCGGTCATCGGACCGGCGTGCGCGCGATCCGCGCGCTCGCCGCAGCGCTTGCCTGCGCGGCGCTCGCCGGCTGCGCGGGCGGGATCAGCAGCGTTTACACCAGCAATGTCTGGGTCCAGCCCGGCAAGTACGAATTCCTCAAGTGCCCGGACATCCAGCGGCGCATGATCGACAGCTCCGAGCGCGAGCGCAAGCTGGTGAGCCTGATGGAGCGCGCCAATCAGGACACGGCCGGCCCGCTCGTCAACCTCATGGTCTACCGGGCGCAGCTGGAGCAGACCCGCGCCGACCTCGAGCAGCTGCAGCTGACCGCGCGCGAGAAGCGCTGCGATAATCTGGTGCCGACGCCGAGGAAGTAGGCGCGCGCACCGAAACGATGCCGCAAGCGAGCAAGCGGGGTTGCACAGGCCCTTCGAGGCTCGGTCGCTACGCGACCGAGCGCCTCACGGTGACGGCTCACGACCTGCGGCTGAGCAGGAAGACCGCCTGCTCGCCCAGCAGGTTCCAGAACCACCATGGCGCGTTGAGGCGCAGCGGCCGGCCCCAGGCATTGAGCGCGACCGCCTTCTCCATCTTGGCGCCGGCCACGTCGCACAGCGCGCGGAAATCCTTGATGGTGCAGAAGTGGATGTTCGGCGTGTCGTACCAGGTCTCGGGCAGGTTGGCGGTCGCCGGCATCTGCCCGCGGAACATGATCTGCAGGCGGATGCGCCAGTGGCCGAAATTGGGGAACGACACCACGGCGTGCCGCGCGATGCGCAAGAGATGCTCCAGCACGATGCGCGGGTGCCGGGTCGCCTGCAGGGTCTGCGACAGGATCACGTAGTCGAAGGCGTCGTCCGGATAGTCGGCGAGGTCGGTGTCGGCGTTGCCCTGGATCACCGCGAGGCCCTTGGCGACGCACTCGTTGACGCCCTCGCGCGAGAGCTCGATGCCGCGCCCGTCGACGCCGCGCATCTCCAGGAGCTTGAGCAGCTCGCCGTCGCCGCAGCCGACGTCGAGCACGCGCGAGCCGGGCTCGACCATGTCGGCGACGAGCAGGTGATCGAGGCGCGCGCCGGTGTCGCCGCGCGCGACTTCCGCCATGGTGAGATCGCGTGGCTTCCGCATCAGCACGGATGCTATCCCTTCGCGGACTTGCCGAGGCCGCGCGCAAGTCCGCGTGATTGCCCGGCCGACTCGAGGAAGCCGCGCACGATCGCGAACAGCTCCGGCTCGTCGAGCAGGAAGGCGTCGTGGCCCTTGTCGGTCTCGATCTCGGCGAACGACACGCGCGCGCCGCCGGCATTGAGCGCATGCACGATGGCGCGCGACTCGGGCGTCGGGAACAGCCAGTCGGACGTGAACGAGACGACGCAGAAGCGGGTCGGCGTCTTGCGAAACGCATTCGCCAGGACGCCGCCGTAGTCGGCCGCGAGATCGAAATAGTCCATGGCGCGGGTGAGGTAGAGATAGCTGTTGGCGTCGAAGCGCTCGACGAAGGTCGAGCCCTGGTGGCGCAGGTAGCTCTCGACCTCGAAATCGGCGTCGAACGAGAACGTCGGGTTGGCGCGGTCCTGGAATTTGCGGCCGAACTTGCGGTGCAGCGCGGCGTCCGACAGATACGTGATGTGCGCGCCCATGCGCGCGACCGCGAGCCCGCGCCGCGGGTTGGTCCCGAGCGCGAAGTAGCGCCCGCCGTGCCACTCGGGATCGGCCATCACGGCCTGGCGGCCGACCTCGTGGAACGCGATGTTCTGCGCCGAATGGCGCGTGCCGGTGGCGAGCGGCAGCGCCGAGAACACGCGCTGCGGATAGCTCGCGGCCCATTGCAGCACCTGCATGCCGCCCATCGAGCCGCCCGCGACCGAGAACAGCGTCTCGATGCCGAGCCGGTCGAGCAGCATCGCCTGCGCGCGCACCATGTCGCGGATGGTGATGACGGGAAACTCGAGGCCGTATACCTCGCCGGGCTTGTTCGGATTGAGCGAGGCCGGCCCGGTCGTGCCCATGCAGGCGCCGACCACGTTCGGGCAGATGACGAAGTAGCGCTCGGTGTCGATCGGCTTGCCAGGGCCGACCATGGTCTCCCACCAGCCGGGCTTGCGGGTCACCGGATGGACGTTGGCGACGTGCTGGTCGCCGGTGAGCGCATGGCAGAGCAGCACCGCGTTCGAGCGGTCCGCATTGAGCGTGCCGTAGGTCTGATAGGCGATCTGGAACGGCGCGAGCGCGACGCCGGCGTCGAGCTTGAGCGGCTCGTCGGCGGAAAAGCGCGCGACCGGCGAATGCGGATGCTCCGCTTCGCGCAGGCGAACGTCGCGATCGTCCTTGAGCTCGATCTCGGCCATGCTTGTCCCGGGGCCCATGCGGCCAACTCCAGCCACATGATATCAGCACAGTATCGGCGCCGCAGGGCTGAGCGCGGTTTAGATAGGCCCGGCCTCGCAAGTGTCAATGTTTTCTTTGCTTTCGGCCGGCCCCCCACCTATCAATGGCCAGCCGAAACCTGCTGCTTTTGCCATGCCGGATGCCACCCAGCCGCCGCCGCTCACGGAGCTGCGCGCCGAGATCGACCGCATCGATGCCGCGATGCACCGCCTCCTGATGGAGCGCGGCGACATCATCGACCGCCTCATCAAGGTCAAGCGCACGGCCGAGTCCGGCTCGGCGTTCCGCCCGGCGCGCGAGGCCGACATGATGCGTCGCCTGGTCGAGCGCCACCGCGGCATCCTTCCGCTCGACACCGCCGAAAGCATCTGGCGGGTGATCATCGCGACGTTCACTTTTGTCCAGGCGCCGTTCCGCGTGCATGCCGACCTCTCGGCCGGCGAAGCCGCGATGCGCGATTCCGAGCGCTTCCATTTCGGCTTCACGGTGCCGCTGGTCGGCCACATCGGCGCGGCCGGCGTGGTCGCGGCGGTCGCCGCCTCGAAGGGCGACCTCGGCCTCGTCTCGGCGACCGCCGGCTCGAGCCCGTGGTGGAGCGCGCTCGAGGGCGGCGATGCGCCGAAGATCATCGCCCGCCTGCCCTTCGTCGAGCGCGCCGATCATCCGGCCGGGCTGCCGGTGTTCGCGATCGCGCGGCCGCATCCGGACGCGATCATCGCCGACGTCACGATCTGGAGCCTGCGGGTTTCCGGCTGGGGCGGCCAAGCGGCGCGCGCCGCCTCGGCGCTCGCGGACCTGATCGCGATCCCCGAGGGCGCCTTCGACGGCGCCGCGCTCCTCGTCTCGGTGCCACAAGGAAAAACGATCGATGACATAACGGCGGCGTTGCGCGGCGCCGGCGTGTCGGTGCGCGGCCAAGCCCTCGTCGGCAGCCACGCGACCCGCTATATGGTCGCCGCCGACGACGCCCGGCCGCTTCCGACCGGGCGCTGACCGGCTCGTGGAGCTCTCATCAATGTCCGCCTCGCGTCCGCAAACGCGACCCGGCGTGCTCGACATCCAGGCCTATGTGCCGGGCAAGAGCAAAGCGCCCGGCGTCGCCAAGGTGTTCAAGCTGTCGTCGAACGAGACGCCGCTCGGGCCGAGCCCGCGCGCGCTCGAGGCCTATCGGCATGTCGGCGCGCATCTCGAGGACTATCCTGACGGCGCCGCGAGCGACCTGCGCGAAGCGATCGGCCGCGCCTTCGGGCTCGATCCCGATCGCATCGTGTGCGGCGCGGGCTCGGACGACCTGCTCAACCTGCTGGCGCGCGCCTACCTCAAGGACGGCGACGAGGCGATCCACACGACGCACGGCTTTCTCGTCTACCCGATCGCCACGCTGGGCACCGGCGCGACGCCGGTCGTCGCGGCGGAGAAGAATTACACGGCCGATGTCGATGCGATCCTCGCAGCGGTGACGCCGCGGACCAAGCTCGTCTTCCTCGCCAACCCGAACAACCCGACCGGCACCTATGTGCCGTTCGATGAGGTCAAGCGGCTGCACAACGCCTTGCCGCCGCACGTGCTGCTCGTGCTCGACGCGGCCTATGCGGAATACGTCCGCGCCAACGACTACGAGTCGGGCATCGAGCTGGTCGCGACGTCGGACAACGTGGTGATGACGCGCACCTTCTCGAAGATCCACGGGCTCGCGGCGCTCCGCCTCGGCTGGATGTACGGGCCGGCGCACGTGGTCGACGCGGTCAACCGCGTGCGCGGGCCGTTCAACGTCAACGCGCCGGCGATCGCGGCCGGCATCGCGGCGATCGAGGACGTGGCGCACCAGGAGCGCTCGCGCGAGCACAACACCCGGTGGCTCGGCTGGCTCACCGAGGAGATCGGCAAGCTCGGCCTCAAGGTGACGCCGAGCGCCGCCAATTTCGTGCTCATCCACTTCCCGGCCGAGAAGGGCCGGACCGCGCAGGACGCCGACAAGTTCCTCACCGCACGCGGGCTGATCCTGCGCCAGGTCTCAGCCTACAAGCTGCCGCATGCGCTGCGCATGAGCGTCGGCACCGAGGAGGCGAACCGGCTCACCGTGAAGGCGCTCGCCGAATTCATCGGGAGCGCGCGGTGACGCCACCCATGTTCGAGCGGCTGGCGCTGATCGGGGTCGGCCTGATCGGCTCGTCGATCGCGCATGCGGCGCGGCAGCACGGCTTGGTTCGCGAGATCGTCGCCACCGCGCGCACCGAGAAGACGCGCCAGCGCGTGGTCGAGCTCAAGTTCGCGGACCGGGTGGTCGCGACCAACGCCGAGGCCGCGCGCGACGCCGACCTCGTCATCGTCTGCATTCCGGTCGGCGCCTGCGGGCCGGTCGCGGCCGAGATCGCCGCCTCGCTGAAGCCGGGCGCGATCGTCTCCGACGTCGGCTCGGTCAAGGGCGCGGTGGTGCGCGACATGGCCCCGCACCTGCCGGCGAACGTGCATTTCGTGCCGGCCCATCCGGTCGCCGGCACCGAGCATTCAGGCCCGGACTCGGGCTTCGCCGAGCTGTTCATCAACCGCTGGTGCATCCTCACCCCGCCGCCCGACACAGACGCGACGGCGGTCGAGCGCCTCGCCACGTTCTGGCGGGCGCTGGGCGCCAAGACCGCGACCATGTCGCCCGAGCACCACGACCTCGTGCTCGCGATCACGAGCCACCTGCCGCATCTCATCGCCTACACGATCGTCGGCACCGCCGACGAGCTCGGCGATGTGACCGAATCCGAGGTGCTGCAGTTCTCGGCCGGCGGCTTTCGCGACTTCACCCGCATCGCAGCGTCCGATCCCACCATGTGGCGCGACGTGTTTCTCGCCAACAAGGACGCGGTGCTGGAAATGCTCGGGACCTTCCAGGAGGATCTCGCCAAGCTCACCCGCGCGATGCGGCGCGGCGACGGCGAGGCCCTGTTCGAGCACTTTTCCCGCACCCGCGCGATCCGCCGCGGCATCGTCAGCATCGGGCAGGATTCGGCCGCTCCCGACTTCGGCCGGCCGATCGCGAAGCCGGGAACCTGACCCGGTCGACCACTGAAAATGCAGGGCTTTTTCGTTGGCTTTGTTCTGCCAACCGCCTCAGCGCGACGATGCCCCGAGCCGCTGCGCGATGATGCTCGTTCGAGCGCGCTCCGTCAGCGCGACCGCCACCGCGAGCGGCACGAGCCAGCACGCCCAGGCCGCGACCGCATAGGCGCGGTCGAACGGCAGCGCGGCGGCATTCGTCACGGCGAGCGTCACGCGCAGCCAGATCGCACCCGACGCGACGGCCGCCATGGCGATCATCAGCGCGGCATGGCGGCTCCGGCGTCCGCGGCGGATCGCCGTCACGGCGGCGACGTAAAAAGGAAAATGTCTGATAAGAAAAAGAAGTGAAACTAAACTCAGAGCTACTCGAAAGATCCCATTAGTTTGCAGAAAAATTTGAGAATACAAGTTTCATTCTGGGATTTGAAACTTTCGCATTGGTTTCGGAATAATTTTGAGGGTCTATTGTGCTGCTTTGTGGATTTGAGACAGGGGAACGAACCCACTCAAGACTGCGGCTCAAACTGAAACACTGTAAAGGCATAAAAAGCCTTTGCATGT
>CAVPGG010000065.1:0-22890 GCA_963703755.1 uncultured Pseudomonadota bacterium | reverse complement strand
CGCGCACGATGAAATCGCGCGCGCCCCACGGCTCGCGCTTGATCGTCTGGTGGAAGTCGACACCGGCCGATTGGAACGCGAGGAAGAGCTGCTCGATCTCGTCTGCGGTGTCGACCTCGATGGTTGCCGACAGCAGGCTCTCGCGCTCACGCAGCGCCGGATCGATCGGCGGCCCGTCGACGCAGCGCAGGGTGAGGCGGGCGCGGTCGCGCTTGACCTCGCCGTAGAACGGCGGCTCGCCATAGACGAAGGCGACCGAGAAGCCGAGCTTCTGCGTATAGTAGGCGCAGGCGGCCTTGATGTCGGCGACGAATAGTTGCGCCGACAAGCCGCTCAACACGGGTCGCGAGGCGGACGGCTGTGCGTGCCGTCGTGAAGGCTGTGCTTGCTCGGGCATGGCTGAGAGTCCCTGTTGAGCCCTACGTTCTTATCAATCGACCGCCACTTGCGGCTTGCCTCGGCAGGCGCCACCCGAAAGAATGCGGCAAACGCCCAGAGGGGACGCCCGTCATGAAACACTTTTCGCCCACCCGCGCGCAACCCGTCGCGATCCTCGCGCTTGTCCTGCTCGCCGCCGCGGGACGACCGGCCGCCGCACAGACGCCGATGACGCCGGCACCGACCGCAGCGCCGGCGTTGATCTCGCTTGCCGAAGCGCGCGCGATCATCCAGGCAGCCGAGGATCTCGCCCGCGGGCGCAACGCCTGCATGGCGGTAGTGGTGGTCGATCAATCGGCCAACGTCGTGTCGAGCGACAGGATGGATGCGTGCTCGCCGTCCAACACGCATCTCGCCGAGGGCAAGGCGTTCGCGTCCGTCATGTTCCGGCAGACCACCGAGGTGCTTGGAGAGCTCGCGAAATCGCGTCCTGACCGCTATTTCGGCATCATGAACATGTATCCCGGCAGGGTCTATCTGGTCGGCGGCGGCGTGCCGCTCGTTGTCGACGGCAGGGTCGTGGGCGCGGTCGGCGTCGCCGGACTGCCGCAGGGCGTGGACGAACTGGCCGGGCGAGCCGGCATCGCGGCCTGGGAATCACTGCGCGCCAAAAGCAAGAAGTAGTCGCTGGTCGCCATGGGCGTTCGCTATTTCGGCGCGGCGGTGCCGCGCATCGAGGACCCGGAGCTCGTATGCGGGCGCGGACGCTTTCTCGACGACATCGAGCTGCCCGGCATGGTGCACGCCGCCTTCGTGCGCGCCGCGCCGGCGCATGCGCGGCTCAAAGGCATTAACGTCACCGCCGCGGCTGCGCTGCCCGGCGTCGTCGCGGCGCTCACCGCCGCCGACCTTGGCGTCGCCGGCCGCCCGACGCCGCAGTTCGCGCCCTCGCCGCTGATCGCGCAGAACCGCACCCAGCACGTGCTCGCGTCGCAGGCCGCGCACTATGCGGGCGAGGCGATCGCGATCGTGGCGGCGCAGAGCCGCGCCATCGCGGAGGACGGCGCGAGCCTGGTCGCGGTCGACTATGAGCCGCTGCCGGCGGTCGCCGATCTCGCCACGGCCCTCGATAAGGGCGCGCCGATCGCGCATGAGGGCGCCCCCGACAATCGCGCCGCCGCGCTGCGCGCCAAGTTCGGCGACATCGACCAGGTCTTCGCACGCGCCGCCCGCGTGGTGCGCGAGCGGATCACCCAGCATCGCGGCGGCTGCCACGCCATGGAGTGCCGCGGCGTGATTGGCGCCGATGATCCGATCACCCGCCAGCTCGTGGTGTGGAGCTCGACGCAGGCGCCCTACATGGTGCGCCGCTCGCTCGCCCAGTTCATGGGCCTGGACGAGAGCCGCATCCGCGTGATCGCGCCGCAGGTCGGCGGCGGATTCGGCCCCAAGGCCGGCGTCTACCCGGAGGAGTTCGCCATCGCGCTCGCGGCGAGGAAGCTCGGGCGTCCGGTCAAGTGGGTCGAGGACCGGCGCGAGCATTTCCTCTCCACCACCCAGCAGCGCGATCAGATCTGGGACCTCGAGGTCGCGGCCGACGCGAAGGGCCGCATGCTCGGCATCCGCGGCCGCTGCCTGCACGACAACGGCGCCTATCTACCCTACGGCCTCATCCTGCCGGTCACCAGCATCGGGCCGTTTCCCGGACCCTATGCGCTCGAAGCGCTCGACGTGTCGCTCGACGTTGTCTTCACCAACAAGGTGCCGACCACGCCGATCCGCGGCGCCGGCCGTCCCAATGTTGCTTTCGTGCTCGAGCGCCTCGCCGACAGCGTCGCACGCGCGCTCAAGATCGACCGCGCCGGGGTGCGCCGACAGAGCTTCGTGCGCAAAGACCAGTTCCCCTATGCGACCGGCATGAAGGCGCGCGACGGATCGCCAGTCTCTTACGATAGCGGCGACTATCACCGCTGCCTCGACGTTGCGATGGCGCGCGTCGCCGATTTTCCCGCGCGCCAGGCCGCCGCGCGGGCGCAAGGCAGATATCTCGGCCTCGGCATCGCGAGCTACGTGGAGGACACCGGCATCGGCCCCTACGAGGGCGCGCAGGTCGCGGTCGAGCCCAACGGCCACGTGGTGATCACGACCGGCGCGGCCGCGCAGGGCCAGGGCCAGGCGACGATCTTCGCGCAGATCGCCGCCGACATCCTCGACGTGCCGATCGAGCACGTGAGCGTCATCTCGGCCGACACCGCGCAGTTCCCGCGCGGCATCGGCACCATCGGCAGCCGCGTCGCGGTGCGCGGCGGCTCCTCGGTGCATTTGGCGGCGACGCGCGTGAAAGAGAAAGCGATCAAGGTCGCGGCCGAGATGCTCGAGGCCGGCGAGGCCGATCTTGCGCTCGACAACGGCCGCGTGCGCGTCGCCGGCACCGACCGCGCGGTGGCGCTGGGCGAGATTGCGCTGCGGCTCGCCGGCTTCTCGGGCGTCGCCCTGCCGAAGGACGTTGAGCCGGGCTTGTCAGCCGAAGGCTATTTCCAGGGCGGTGGCCTCGCGTTCGCGAACGGCAGCAATGTGTGCGAGGTCGAGGTTGACACCGCGACCGGCGAGGTGAAGATCCTGCGCTACGTGGTGGCGCACGACTGCGGCCAGCTGATCAACCCGCTGCTGGTCGACGGCCAGATCCGCGGCGGCGTCGTGCACGGCGTCGGCAATGCGCTGCACGAGCACATGATCTACGACGCCGACGCGCAGCCGATGACGACGAACTACGGCGACTATCTCCTGCCCGTGGCGACCGACATGCCGCCGATCGAGATCATGCACATCGAGACGCCCTCGCCGCTCAACCCGATCGGCGTCAAGGGCGCCGGCGAAGGCGGCACGATCCCGGCGACCGCGTGCGTGATCTCGGCGATCGAGGATGCGCTCAAGCCGCTCGGCGTGACGCTTGGCGAACAGCCGGTGTCGCCGCAAAGGCTGGTGGAGTTGATTGCGAAAGCCAAGAAGTAGGCGCCCGCGCCCTCTCCCCCGCTTGCGGGGGAGGGAGCCGCAAGCGCCTCGACTTCGCGGACTACTGTATCCCCACCATCTTCTTCGCTTCCGGCGTCAGCTCGAGGATGTGCATCCCCGTGTTAGCGCGGTCGACGATGTAGATGTAGCCGCGGTCGTCGGTCTCGACGTTGTTGGTCTGGATCGCGACCTTGCAGCGATCCTGGCCGTTGATCTTGATGCAGCGCTTGTCGGTCGCCTTGGTGATCGCCGGGATGAAGTAGCCGATCTCCTGCGGATGATAGGGATCGCGCACGTCGACGGCGCGCACGCCGGCATTGAAGTAGGTGAGGAAGACGACCTTCTTGTAGAAGATCGGCGCCATGCTTTCGTTCGAGGAGTGCGTGCCGAAGCGGCCGCCGCGGTCGCAGAAGTGGCCGCTCGCCTCCGGCACCTGGAAGTTCGAGATCACCATCGGGTGCGCCTCGATCGTGACGTTGACGAACCACGCCATCTGCCGCGGCTCTTCGCATTCGTTGCGGATCTGCTCGTCGACGATCATGACGATGTCGCGCGTCGAGCCTTCCTTGTCCTTGGCGAACTCGGCGATCGGCATCTTCAGCATCGGGAAGGTGGTGTGCGCGCCGTTCCACGGCATCATCGTGAGCTCGCCGATCACCGGATAGCGCAGGTTCTCAGGCGTCGGCTCCTTCGGCCCGTGCAGCAGCTTGTCGCGATCGATGATCTGCAGCACGCCGCCCTTGTTGGTGCCGTAGCCGAAATAGACGCGGTTGCCCTGCGGCCCGGTCGAGATCGGCCCGTGCAGCTGCTCGGGAATCGGGCCGGTCGCGCCCGGCTGCTGGCCGGGACGGCCGAAGTCGCGGATTTTCACTGGATGCGCCGGATCGCTGAGGTCGTAGATCATGGTCATGCGCTTGACCCGCCAGCCGGGGACGCCGGAGACGAGGTAAGCGATGCCGGTGTCGCACTCCCACCAGCTCTTGTGGGTGTCCGCGAGCCCGTCGATGCGCGCGAGCAACGACGGGTTGGAAGGATCAGTGACGTCGTCGAATCTCGTGCGCCTGGCCGCCGAACACGCGCAGCAGGTAGACCTTGTTGGGATCGCCGTGCGGCAGCGTCTTGCCGTCGCACAGGCGGACCATCTGGGCGCCGCCCTCCTCGTAGGTCCCGGGCAGGCCCGGGATGTGCTTCAAATATTTCGGATGCGCCGGATCGGTCACGTCGATGATCGAGGTGCCGTTGTACTCATCCTGGCCGGTGAGCGGGTTGCGCGGCTTCGGAATCTCCGGCGTGCCGCCGTGATGGCCGATATACGCGATGTAGCGGTTGCCCTGCTTGTGGATCACCGGCTGGTAGGCGCTGCGCGCCTGCAGGTCGCTATAGCCGACGAGGCGCATGTTCTTCGCCTCGGGCGGATCGCCGATCTTCTGCTGCTGCGCGAGCGCCGGCGCGGCCGCGACCAGGATCATCGAGGCAAAGAGCACGCGGATCATTCCGATTCCTCCCATTTGATTTCTTTTGTTGTAGCCCGAATGGAGCGAAGCGCAATCCGGAACTCACATCCCCCCATTCCGCAGCGCTCCATGCGCGCTACAAGGCCGCCTGCAGAATAGCCTTCACATCCTCCGCCGACACCGGCCGCGGCTCCTTGATCGCAAGCGCCGCGACCTGGCCGGTCGCGTCGTCGATCTTCGCATCGCTGAAGCCCACGTCGCGCAGCCGCTGCGAGATCGGAAAGCCCTTCACCATGCTGGCGAGCGCCTCGGCCGGATCGGCCGCGCCGAGCGCATCGGCGAGCCGTGCGCGCGCATCGGTCGCCGCCGCGAGATTGAACCGCGCCACATGCGGCAGGATGATCGCATGGGTCTCGGCATGCGGCAGCCCGTAGCCGCCGAGCACATGCGCGAGCTTGTGGTGCAGCCCGGTGCCGCCGGTGAGCACGGTGCCGGCGAGCCAGGCCGCGACCAGGCACTCGGCGCGCGCCTCCGCATCGGTGCCGCTCGCGACCGCGCGCGGCAGATGCGCCCCGAACCGGCGCATCGCTTCCGTGGCGTAGGCGAGCGTGACGGGCGTGCGCTCCGTCGCCCACAGGCCCTCGACGCAATGCGCAATCGCGTTCATGGCGCTCGCTGCCGTGACGGCCGGGGGCAATCCATACGTCAGCTCGGGATCGTAGATGATGGTGCGCGGCAGGACCTTGATGTCGCGGCCGGTCGTCTTGCGCTCGACCTCGCTGGTCCCCCAGATCGGCGTCGCCTCCGAGCCCGAATAGGTGGTCGGCAGCGCAATGATCGGCAACGCTGTGTCGCGCGCGATGATTTTCGCAAGCCCGATCGCCGAGCCGCCGCCTGCCGCCACAAGCCCATCGGCCCGCGCCGTCTTTGCTGCCGCGAGCCCGGCCTCCGCGACCGCACGCGGTACATGGATCACCGCCTGCGCGTGAACGCCAACCGAACGCGCGCCGAGCAACCCGGCGACGCGCGCGCCCAGCCGCGCACCGCTGCCCGGCGTCGCGATCACCAGCGCGCGGGCGATGCCGAGGCGCGCTGCCTCATCGCCGACGCGGGCGATCGCGCCCGCGCCGAAGACGACACGCTGTGCCGGTGCGTCATGGGTGAAATTCAACGTCATTGCGAGGCGGCCGAAGGCCGTCGAAGCAATCGCGCGCAGCAGATCATGACTCGCGGCACGAGATTGCTTCGGCGTACGCAAGTCGGGCCTGCCCGACTTGCGCGTTGTATATGCCGATCTCGGGTAAACCCGAGATCGGTGCACGCCTCGCAACGACGGCGAGAGCTCAATGCTCCTCGCGCCAGATGCCGAGCGCTTCCTGGGCGGGCCGGTCGGAGATCGAGAACAGCACCGACTCCTTGCTCGCCGTGTGCGCGTAGCGCTGCCACGGCGGCACCACGAACACGTCGTTCGGGCCCCACTCGAGCGTCTTGTCGCCGACCTTGGTCGTGCCCTTGCCCTCGACGCAGACGAACACGGTGCCGTCGGTCGCGCGGTAGGACTCGCCCTTGAAGCCCTGCGGCAGCAGCGTGAGGTTCGCGCCCATGGTCGGCAGCACCGGGCCGCCGGTCATCGGGTTGACGTAGCGCACCCGCGCGCCGTGCCGCTTGTCGATGTCGCCCGCCTTCTTCATGCGCTCGACGATCGGCCGCGTGCGCGCATAGGTGTAGTTGATGATCGGGCTCGCGCCGCGCCGGTCCGGCACATTGTCGGGCAGCACGCCCGAGCCGTAGAAGGCGAGCGAGTTGCCGTCCTCGCGCGACGTGCTCTGCGTCGCCTCGCCGAAGTGCTCCGCGAACGACGTCTCGAAAAAATTGACCATCGGGAAGTCGAGCACATCGAGCCACATCATCGGCTGCTTGGAGTCGTTGCCGTGGTCGTGCGGCGCCCAGTTCGACGTGATGACGAAGTCGCCCGGCGCCATGATGGTCCTCTCGCCCTCGACCGCCGTGTAGGCGCCCTCGCCGTCGAGCACGAAGCGGATCGCCGAGGAGACGTGGCGGTGCGCCGGCGCGACCTCGCCCGGCAGGATCATCTGGATGCCGGCGAACATCGAGTTGGTGATTTTCGACTGGCCGCGCATCGCCGGATTCTCGAGGACGAGCACGCGCCGCTCCGCCTCCTCGGCGCTGATCAGCGGGCCCGACTCGAGCACCAGGGCCTTGGCGTCCTGGAAGCGCCAGATCGCCGGTGCGCAGTGGGTCACGGGCTCCTTGGTGACGACCGACTTCATCACCTTCCACAGCGGCGCCATGTCGTACTTGGAGATGCGCTCGTAGTAGGCCTCGCGCATGGCCTCGATATTGTGCTTGGCGTCGGGCTTGGCTTCAGGCTTGCCTTGGGTTGTCTTTTTCGCCGTCGCGACCGCCATGAGATCCCTCCATTGGGCCGGAATCCGAGAACGTTGCCCGCAATATAGGGAATTTGCCGGAACCCGGGAATACGCGATTCCGCGCTCCAGGGCTGTCCCAGCCTCAGGTGTTGTTCGCCCCGCCGTCGACCGCCAGCGTCTGCCCGGTGATGAAATCGGACTCCGGCGAGGCGAGGAAAATCAGCGTCCCGACCAGATCCTCCGGCGTCTCGTCGCGCTTGAGCGCGCGGCGGGCGATGGCGGGCTCGCGCGCCGACTTGAGGTGGCCGGAGTTCTGCTCGACCACGCTGTCGCTGATCGTGAAGCCGGGGGCGAGCGTGTTGACGCAGATATTGTGCGCGCCGAGCTCGCGCGACAGCGCCCGCGTGAACGCCGTGACCGCGCCCTTCGAGGTCACGTAGTGCAGCATATGCGCGATGCCGCGCGCCGCCGTGCCCGAGCCGATATTGATGATCTTGCCGGAACGCTGCGCGATCATGTGCGACGCCACGTGCTTGGCCATCAGGCACATGCCACGCACGTTGACGGCCATCACGCGGTCCCACAGCGCCACGTCGATCTCGGCGAAGGGCTGCTCCTGCAGCGGCGCGAACAGCGCCGCGTTGTTGACCAGGATGTCGATCTTGCCGAAGCGCGCCAGCGTCGCGGCGACCAGCTGCTTGACCGACGCCTCCTCGCTCACGTCGACCGTCGCGCTGGTCACCGAGTTGGCGCCATGCTTCTGCCCGACCTCGGCCGCGAGCTCGCTGCCGTCGGCGATGTCGGCGATCATCACCCGCGCACCCTCGGTGGCGAGCGCCCGCGAATAGTGCCGGCCGATCCCCTTCGCGCCGCCCGTCACGATCGCGACGCGGCCGTCCAGTCTTGCCATTGCTGGCACGCCTCCGGTAGGTCTCACGGGAACCTGTCATTGCGAGCGCAGCGACGCAATCCCCGCCGCACGCGATTGCTTCGGCGGGCTGTGCCCGCCTCGCAACGATGACGCAAACTCACGGGGTACCCCATGCCTGCCACGATGCTCGCCGCCCTCCTCGACCGTCTCGTCATCCGCGAGCTCATCGACAACTGGGCGATGTGGCGCGACACCGGCCGGTGGGACGACTTCCGTACCTGCTGGCACCCCGAAGGCGTCATGATGGCGACCTGGTTCCAGGGCGGCGTGGATGACTTCATCAAGGTGAGCCAGCAGGGTTTTGCGCGTGGCGCCCGCACCTCCCACTTCCAGGGCGGCACGAGCGTGGACCTCAAGGGCTCGCGCGCCGTCGCGCAGACCAAGATGCAGATCGCCCAGCGCGGGCCAATCGAGGGCGTCGTTTGCGACGTGGTCTGCACCGGCCGCTTTTACGATTTCCTCGAGAAACGCGAGGACCGCTGGGGCATCGTGCTGCGTCAGCCGATCTACGAGCGCGACCGCATCAATCCGGTCGATCCGGCCGCGACCGTGCGGCTCGACCCGTCGCTGCTCGCGCGCTTCCCCGAAGGCTACCGCCACCTCGCCTATCTGCAGAGCAAGAACGGCCAGACCGTGAAGACCGACATGCCGGGGCTGATCGGGCCGCAGCTCGACGCGCTCTACCGGCGCGGCGCGGCGTGGCTGAAGGGAGAAAAGCCCTGACCGCCTGTGGTCGTTTGCGCGATGCGTCGAGGTCAATTCGAGACCAGCTTAAGTCGACCGCGGTCGCGCGCCGCCATCGGGGCGATACCGAACGGCACTATGACGATTGCGCCCTATCGAAACGGAACAGCAAGAAATAACCGGCCGGAACAAACAGCAGCGTCAACACCGAGGCCACGGCAAGACCCGACATCATCAGCACCGCCATCGGCTGCCAGAGTGCGCCGCCGGCCACCGCCATGGGCGCGAGGCCGAGAACCGTCGTCGCCGATGTCAGCAGTATGGGGCGCAGGCGCTTCTGCGAGGCCGCGACAATTGCAACACGCAAATCCAAATGCACCCGTTCGATATCGATCTGGTCGATCAGCACGATCGCATTGTTGATGATGATGCCCGCAAGACTGATGATGCCAAGCGTCCCGAAGAACGATAGCGGTTGTCCGCCTGCCAGTAGACCATATGGAATGCCGACCAGGATCAGAGGTATGGTCATGAAGGTCAGCAGCGTGCGGCGGAACGAATTAAACTGCAGAATGATTGCGATCACCATCACGGCAAGAGCCGCCGGAAGGCCCGCGGCGAGTTTCTTGTTGGTTTCCGCGCTCTTTTGAATCTCGCCGCCGATATCGACATGGTATCCCCCCGCGAGATCGAGCGCCTGCAAGCCGGGCTGGATGCTCTTCAGCAGGTCGCCGGCCGTCAACGATGCACTGCGTCCCGTGATCGTGATCGTTCTCTCCTGGTTCTTTCGGCGCATTCTTGAAAAATCGAATCCGCTTCTCAGCTTGGCAATCTGCGCAAGCGGAATCACCCTTCCATCCTTAACAAATGATACGCTGGTGAGACCCTCCAGGCTCTGGTGCGTTTCGGCTCCCGCCCGGAGCACGATGGGGATCGTGTTGTCGTTCTCACGATAGACTGATACCGCGGCTCCGGAAAAATACGTCGCCAGCGTCTGGGTGATCTCTTCCAACGTCATCCCCAGCTGTCGCGCTCGATCTTGATTGATTTCTATGACCACCTTGAGAATCTTGTTGCCCCAATCGTCGTCATTGTCGCGAATGCCGGGGGCGCGCTGAAAGAGCCCGCGTACTTCCTCGCCGAGCGCAAGAAGACGATTTGCGTCTGGTCCGGAAATTTCGACATCGACAATGCCGGATTCCACCGACCCCATCGCCAGCCGCTTGATCTTGAAGCGTGCTTCCGGGTGGTTTTGGTAGAGATATCTCCATGCGCGGTCAGCGGCCGAGACGGCACCACGGTAGTCCTTGGTGCTGACCAAGAAGAAAGCCGACGCCGGATCCGGTGGAACCGGTGTCAGCGTGAGGTAGAATCGGGGCCCACCGTCGCCGACATAGAGGATATGGCCTGCGATGTCGGGGTTTTCTGCCGGATTGGCAAGCCATTTCGAGACCGCCAACGCTCGCGCTTCGGTCTGTGAGATATCGGTTCCGTCTGCCATGTTCATATATATCAAGAACTGATTGCGTTCGCTGAGCGGGAACATCTGCTTTGGCACGCGGCCAAACTGCGCAATGGCCAGCGCAACAAGCACGAGGCATGCGCCGATGACAACGACCGCGAAGCGAATTGCGGAGCGCACCAAGGAACCGTAGAGCGCTTGCATGCGCAGGCCCGACCTGCTTTCCGCTTGTCGAGGATCCGCCCTGCCAATGAACCAGACCGTCAAGGCGGGCAGGATGTAAAGTGCGGCAATCCACGAGCCGCCCAGCGTCAGGGCAACCACGGCGGCCAGAGAAAATGCGTATTCGCCCGAGGAGCCCGACAGCAGGAAGAGCGGAAGAAAAGCCGCCACGGTCGTGACCGACGAGACCAGCAGGGGAAAAGCATACTGCTGCCCCGCCGCCAGCGCAGCCTCCTTGGCCGGCGTGCCCTGACCAGCTCGACTCACGATGTCCTCAACGATGACGACGCCATTGTCCACCAGGAGGCCAAGTGCGATTATGATGGCGGCTATGGATACCTGCTCCAGCGCAATGCCGAGCACACGCATTCCAATGACAGAGAACATGACGGCGAACGGAACAATCATCGCCGCAACCAATCCGGCTCGCAGCCCGAGGAAAACGACAACGAGGCCTGCGACGACGACGAAGGTCTGCGCAACGTTCGACAGGGCGGAGCTCACCGCGGAGCGCACCTGTTCGGCTTGGTACGTCGCGAAGTCGATCACGTAGCCAATCGGAAGGTTTTTCTCGTAGTCGCGCCCGGCCGCGCGAAGCCGTTCGCCGAGCTGGGTGACGTCCTGATCCGGTTGCATCACGACGCTCAGCACGATTGCCGGCCGCCCGTTGAAATAGACCGGCTTGATCTTGGGCGAGGCGTAGTCTCGTCGAACGGTCACGAGGTCGGCGAGCCGCACCAGGCTGTCAGTCGTTCCGACCCGCGTCAGCATCGTTTCAATGGCGCGCACGTCGGGAAAATCGCCGGACGTTTCCAGCAATACGCGTGTTCCGTCGGCGTTGACGTTTCCAGACGGCAAGATGACGTTCTGCGCCCGAAGGTCCTTGATCAGGGCGTTCAGCTGAACGCCGACCGACGCGAGCTTCTTCATATCGATTTCGAGCCATACGCGCTCTTCCTGAACGCCCAGCAGTTCAATCTTGGCGACGCCGGCGACTTGGTAGAGGCGCTTGCGGATGTCCTCCGCAACATCCTTCATCTCTCGAAACGAGAATCCCTCGGCGGTGATCGCAATCGTCGCAATCGCAACGTCACCGAAATCGCTGTTGACGAAGGGACCGGCAGCTCCCTCGGGTAAGCCTCCTTTCACGTCGTCCATCTTGTCGCGCAGTCCCTGCCACGCGGCGGTGACATCGCGGACTTCGTCCTTCAGGTCGACATAGATGATGAGCGATCCTTCGGTAACCAGTGTGCGGATGTCCTTGACTTCCGCTAGCTCGCGGATTTTCCGTTCGATCGGGATCGCGACGAGATTTTCCATGCGCTCGGGCGCCATTCCGGGAAATGACGCGGTTACGACCGCGGTACGAATGACAACAACTGGATCTTCCCGCTTGGGAAAATTGGCATACAGAGCGATACCGGTCACGAGCAGGCCGACCATGACCGTAATGGTGAAACGCGAGCGTTCGAGCCCGAACTTCGTCAGGAAATTCAAGGCCGCTACTCCGGCAGCGGGAGAAGTTTTACCTTCAGACCATCGGTCAAATAAGAGACGCCAGCAGAGGCCACGAGATCGCCGGCGCGGACACCGCTCGTAACCACCAAGTAATTGTCGCGAATACCTCCGACGGTGATCCGACGTTTCTTGACCGTCGAACTGGCCTCGTCATACATGAACACCGTTCCGGCGCCCTGAAGATCCGTGCCGCCCTCCGGGACGAGCGCGCTGACCGGCAGCAAAAAGCCATCCGCACCGCCGATCAACGGCTCCTCGATGGCCACTTCAACGGACATGCCGGCGTTCAATCCCCGGACGCTATTCTCCAGCCTGACCACGACCGGAAATGCCGATACTTGCTCGGCCCTCGACCCGAGTTCCTTGATGTAGCCTTCAAGCAAAAGAGCCGGGAGGTCAGCGACCTTGGCTTCAACCTTCTGACCAATTCTGAGGCTTTGGAAGGTTCCCGCAGGCACCAGGAATGGTATTTCGAGGCGGTCGTCGCTGTACAGCGTAAGGATCGTCTGCCCCGCGGCGACCTGCGCGAACGACTTCACCTCGACGCGGGAAATGGTGCCGGTGAAGGGAGCAAGCAGCTTGCTGCGGTCGAGATTATGTTTCGCCAGCTCGAGCTGCCGGCGTGCTTGATCAAGCTGGGCCTGAGCCGTGAGCAGGTTCGTTTTCGACTGATCGAATGCCGCCTGGGTCGTCACGCCTCTCTTCAGCAGCTCTTGCTTTCGCTGAAAGTCCGCGTCTGCGTTGTCGACCTGCGCTGCCCCTTGCTGAACTCCGGCGGTCGCCTGGTCGACCTGACTTTGCAGCGACCGCGGATCGATCTCCGCCAACACGTCGCCCAATTGGACCTTTTGGCCGGCCTGCAGCGTGAGCGCCTTCAGCTGCCCACCAATTTCGAATGACAATACGCTGACGTCGGCTGGTTGTAGAATGCTCGGGAAACGGCGAACGCAACTCTCCGCCCGGGCCGCGACCTTGTACGCCCGAAGTCCGCGAAGCGGCTGTTGCTTGGCGGTGTCCTTGTTTTCGCCACAGCCTTCCAGCCCGAACAGGGCGACGAAGCCGAGCAGCACTCCGCATGCGAGCTTGCGAAATTTCGCGTCCGTGTCCCGCCGCGCTGGCGATTTCGTACCCGTGCGCTTCGCCGCGCCGCCGCCGGCATTGCGGCCGGCATCGGCCCCGAACACGCACGGCTCGGACGCATGAGCCACGCCGCCGAGGCCCACGGACGGCGCGGCTGAATTGAACATTGCTTCAACAAGCGCAAGCATTTTCGTCGCATCGCGCCCCGTCGAACGAGCCGAGCACCGGCAACTATAGCCGAGATCTGGCCGCCGAGCGAGTGCTGAGCAGACGGTCGGCGGTCGCAACGCAGCCCGGGGCACGCCTGCCGCCACGTTCACCCGTCGGCGTCGCCTTGGCGGGGCGACGCCAAGTCGACCGAGGTGTCGCGGGATCGTGCACTGATCAGCCAATACAAGAGGCCAAATGCAATCGCAATTGCGCTGATGCCGACGAAAGTCTCGAACGATGCGGTACTGAAATCCAGCAGGATCACCTTTCGCGCAATGACGAGTATTGCAATCAAGACGATATAGCGTGATTGCAAAACTCCCGATCTCTTCCTCAGAGCCAGCGCAATTGAATGATTGAACTCGATCAGAATCAGTACGGTGAGAATGGAGCCGAAGACATCTTTCAAGGCCGTTACATCAGTGAATGCGGGGATGAATGTAAACTGATTGAATAACTCAATCGACAGGGTGAACAGCGAGTAAACAATCACGACGGATATAAGCAGCATGACGAAGCGCGAGACGATCTGTTCGAACCGCTCGTAGACCGCCATCCCGCTCCACTGCCGCTTCAGAGTCGCAAGATCGAGCACCGTGTTCCTCCCTCGCGGATTGGGGCACTTGGAAGTGGATCAATTCGTACTCGGCGGAGTCGAGCATCCGCCGGGTGGACGGGCGCGCGCCGCAACGATCAGGACAAGCCACGCAGCCAAGCCGGAGAGGATCGAAGCCGCTAGGACGCCAAGCCGGACTTGCGCCATCAAACGCTCATCTTCGAATGCAAGCGTCCCGATGAAGAGACTCATGGTAAATCCTACTCCGGTGAGGATCGCAACCCCGTAGAGCTGCGCGCTCGATGCGGCTTCTGGGCGCCTCGCAATTCCAAGCTTGATTGCGATCATCGCGGCCCCGAACACGCCGAGTTGTTTGCCGACGAACAGTCCGGCGATGATCCCGAGCGGGACAGGCGCCGCAAGGGTTGAAAGCGACATTCCCGCGAGCGGCACGCCGGCATTGGCAAACGCAAAGATTGGCACGACGGCGTAGCTGACCCAAGGTTTGAGCGCATGCTCGCACTGCTCAAGCAGGCTTGCTCCCTCATGGCGAGCAAGCGGAATGGCAAAAGCCACAGCAACGCCGGCAAGCGTCGCGTGCACTCCCGATTTCAGCACGCAGACCCATGTGAATACGCCGACGACGATATAGAGCGACGGCTTGCGGACGCCGAGCAGGTTCAACGCGACGAGTGCGGCCACCCCGGCCCCGCCCAGCAACAGCGCCAGAGGCGACAGCTCATCGGTATAAAATACGGCGATGACGATGATCGCCATCAGATCGTCGATGATGGCGAGCGCCAGCAGAAACATCTTGAGTGACGCTGGAACGACGCGACCGAGCAAGGCACAAATCCCGATTGCAAACGCAATATCGGTGGCCGCCGGAACTGCCCACCCGCGCAATGCCGGGGCATCGCCCCAATTCAGTGCGGCATAAAATACCGTCGGCACGACAAAGCCGCCGATTGCTGAGACGACCGGGAGGGTTGCCTTCTGCAGGCCGGCAAGCGATCCCTCGACCACCTCGCGCTTGATTTCCAGGCCGACCAGGAGAAAGAAGATCGCCATCAGACCGTCGTTGATCCAATGCTCGAGGCTTTTTGACAACCCGATCGATCCAATGCGGACTTCCGCTGTCGCATGGATCAGAGCGTCATATTGGGGGCCGAGGGGCGAGTTTGCGACCAACAAAGCAGCGAGCGCGGCAGTGCCCAGGGCAATGCCGCCAAGAAGGTCAGTTTTGTCGGTCTCCTGAGCCATCGGCGAAATCGCTTCGCGATCGGCGTCTTGGCGCCCAACTGTCGGAAGGGCACGCAAGTCATCTTACACGGTTGCAGGTTGCGGCGACAGCGCCGAAGCGTGCTTGGCGTATCCGGGGCGCGGCGGTGCTCGGGCACGTCGCGACCGCGGTCTTGCCCGACAAACGACCGCTCTGTGACGCATGTCAGGCGTTCGATGCGACATCGGGATGACGGGCCGCGGCGTTGCCGCGGGTCACCAGGCGGTCCATGATGACGGCGTAGGGATGTTCGACCCCGGGGGCACCATGAAGCAGCGCGAGAAACACCACGCTGAGAGCGCGCCGTCGCGCGCGCCCCCGCTCGTCCGCTGCTTGTCGCTCGCGCTGATAGCCTTCCTGGCGATCACGGGCGCCGCCGCGCAGACCGCGGGCTTCCCCGACCGTCCGCTCAAGATGATCGTCGGCTTCTCGGCCGGCGGCGGCACCGACGTCGCGGCACGGCTCGTCGCGCAGGCGATGTCGGCAACTCTGCACCAGTCGGTCGTGGTCGAGAACCGGCCGGGCGCGAGCGGAATGCTCGCGACGGCCGAACGTCGCCCGCGCGGCGCCCGACGGCTACACGCTGCTGATGGGCAGCCAGACGACGCTCGCAGTTGCGCCGGCGCTCTATCGCAAGTTTGCGATCGACGCGGCGCGCGATTTCGTCGGCGTCGCGCGCGCCGGTGCGTCGCCACTGGTGCTCGTCGTCAACCCCAAGTTCCCGGCGCATTCGGTGCGCGAGCTGATCGCGCTCGCGAAGGAAAAGCCCGGCATGCTCAACTTCGCATCGGGCGGCGTCGGCACGACCCCACACATGGCGGGCGAGCTGTTTGCCGAGCTCGCCGGCATCAAGCTCGTGCACGTCGCCTATCGCGGCGAGGCGCCGGCAATCAACGACGTGCTCGGCGGCCAGATCCCGATGATGTTCACCAACCTGTCGGCGGCGATCGGCAACATCAGGGCAGGCTCGCTGCGCGCGCTCGCGGTCACCGGCGCGCAGCGCTCGCCGTCGGCTCCCGACATTCCGACCCTTGCGGAGACGGCGATCCCTGGCTTTGCGGTCGAGACCTGGTTCGCGGTCGTCGCCCCGGCGGGCACGCCGCGCGCGGTCGTGGCGCGGCTCAATGCCGAGGTGCTGCGCGGGCTCGCCGCGCCCGACATCGCGCGCCGCTTCACCGATATCGGCATGTCGGTCGGCAGCGGCTCGCCGGAAGAGCTCGACGCCTACATCAAGTCGGAAATCGTGAAGTGGGATCAGGTGATCAAGAGCGCCAACATCCGCGCGCCGGAGTGACGGCGCAACGGTGCTCGGGCACGTCTACGTCGCGGCGCCGCCCGACAAACGACCATTCTGTGACGCGTGTCACGCGTTCGACGCGACATTGGGGATGACCGGCCGCCGCAGGCGCCGTACCATCGCGCAGGAATTAACGCACGGAGCGCCGCTATGCCGCGACACACGATCCTGCCAATCTTCCTCGCCACCGCGGTCGCGGGTCTTGCGCCGGCCGACGCGCAGCAACCGCCGCCGCGGCCGTGCGCCGCCATCCGCCAGGTCTGCCTGAACGCCGGCTTCGTCATGAACGGCGCCCGTGCCGGCGAAGGCCTCATCGTCGATTGCATCCGTCCGATCATGCAGGGCACCCCGCAGCCGGCGCGCGCTTATAAATGTTGGCCCATTTCCCACTTTGCTTCCCTCATCATAATGCTCTGGCAACGCAATATTCCTGTTTTGCTTCTGTCTGGCCCTGCCAATTCTGAACGCATGACTGAACTGCTCTCCCAACTTCCAATGCCGCCCTCTTCTCCATTACTCACAACTCTCATCTTTGCCCCATTATGTACTGTTGCCCAAAGATTACAAGCTTGCCTGGGCTATATCGGCAACGATTCTGGCATCACCCATCTTGCTGCTCTTTTAGCTACCCCCACTATAGTACTTTTCGGCCCCAGCGACCCGGCAATCTGGCAACCATATGGTAGTACTACGTGTGTACTCTATGAGCCTGTATTAACGAATTTACGACCCGATACGGTTTTCTATACTGTAGAAGAATTCTTTTGCCATGCACATTGAGAGGTAGGCTGACAGATTGCACTTGTCTGTGTACATCTACCCAAATGGTCTATATACATGGTGAATTCACCTCTCCTGAACTATACTAGAATTGATGTAGTTTAAGTTAGAAAGGAGGAATGTATGATTAATAATCATCCTAACTTACAGGGACAGGATCAGCCTTATCAGCCGCCTGCCTCACAGAAGCTTGTCTTGCCAGGCATACATGCGGAAGAACCGCAGCAACCGGGTGCATATACGCAACGGGTGTTCGTTCATCCTGACCAATTGCGCCCCCAGGTTCCCACAACGTATACGAATCCATTATCTAAACTTGGTGCACTCTGGCGGGCTGATCCCGCTTATAAAGTGCTGATAATAGCAACATCCATGGTCCTTATCGCAGGTATTATATTTGCTACATTTCTCTTCAATACATTCGCACAATCAGCTACCTCAACGCCCAAAGCTGTCACACCAGTAACAACGGTTCCCACCGCACCAAAAACTTCTGCCAACCTACCACCCACCTTTCCCACTCCCTCCGGTGGTCAGGGAAGCAATCAGAGTAGTAGCCAGCCACCTAAGAGCGCACCTGTGGTCCTGCCAACCCTGACGCCTTCAGATGCTAATCAACAACCAACTCAACCAGCTCAAAACCAGAACTTGCAATTGCAGATCACCGATTACCCTCAGCAGGTTCGTAATAATAGCGATCAACAGATTACCATTATGGCAAATCAGCCCGGTATTTCCGTGCGTCTACAGGTTAGCTTCGACAACTCCATGATCACAAATACTGCTGGCCCCCAGCAAACTGACGATAATGGTAATGTCACCCTGGACTGGCACGTCTCTAACGTCTCCTTCAAAAGGACTTTTGTGGCCCGTATTACCGCTTACGCCACTGACCAGAACGGCCAACAGGCATCATCTCAGACCATCTCCGTACAGGTCAATAACCGCTTCTTCTAAGACGTAGGGGTCAATTTGACCCCTACACAATACAAGTCGCTAGACCAATATAGGTGATATACTCAATTCAGATAGATACCCACTGTCAAAACCAGAGACATTTACAGGGAGCAAGATGATTTCATGAGTAACAAACCTATAGCATTACAACTGTATACCGTGCGTGACGAAACCGCACGAGACTTTCAGGGCACAATACGTCATGTGGCGAAGCTAGGTTACGATGCAGTAGAATTTGCTGGTTACGGAAATCTCTCGGCAGATCAGATGGTAGCGTTACTGCACGAAACAGGACTTCGTGTAGCTGGTACCCATGTGAGATGGGATGCATTAGAAAATAACCTCGAAGACGAAATCAATTACTGCCTTGCAATTGGTTCGCGCAACATAACCCTACCGTATCTTGGAAATGAATGGTATACAGGAGAAAAATTCAAAACGTTGGCACCGCAGTTGAACAAGTTTGGGCGTATTGCGCAAGAAAAGGGCCTGACTTTCTCCTACCACAACCATGCGCACGAGTTTGTGCAGGGTGAAGATGGCCGCTATCTCCTTGATATGCTTCTGGATAGCACCGATCCTGCCTACGTCAAACTTGAGTTGGACACCTATTGGGCAGCATATGCGGGCGTCGATCCCATTGCATATCTCCATAAACGTGCGGGACGTGTGGCGCTGATCCATCTCAAAGATATGACCCCCGAACGTACCTTTACTGAGGTCGGCGACGGTACACTCAATACGTCGGGTATCTGTCAGGCGGCTGAGGAAAGTGGCGTTGAGTGGTACATTATTGAGAATGATGCACCAACTCTTCCTTCCCTGAAGAGTATAGAGCGTTCTTTAGCGAATTTGCGCAAGATATTAGGATAGTGCTCTGTTGATCTTCATTTGCCCCAGGAAAAAACATTGTAGGGGCTACGTTGACAGCACCTGTGGTGCTCTGCATACTACCAAAGGGCTACCTGTATCGTATTAAGCATAGTACATATGTATTTTACCCTTGAGGAGTTGCAGAGTATGGAGATAGAATCTAGAGCGCCAGCAGAAGGCGCGTGAGTATGCAAAAATACGCCGCAGGCTCTCATTTGTAGATCTGGGCATTGCGGCGCTAGGGCTGCTCATTGTATTTGTAACCGGCCTGGATAAATGGCTGCGCAATACAATACAGGGCATCTCTTTTCTAAGCTGGCAACCTGTGCAGGGCTGGTATCCTTTACAGATCTTGCTGTACTTTCTGCTGGCGATCCTTGTCTATCAATTAATCACCTTGCCGCTGGGCTATTATAGCGGTTTTGTGCTTCCCCATCGTTATGGGATCTCAACGATGTCGCTCAAAGCCTGGGTAAAAGATCTTTGCAAGGGATTGGGACTTGGTCTGGTGTTAGAAGCCGCTGCCATTACATTGATCTATGGCTTGCTCGCATTTCAACCGCTGACATGGTGGTTATGGGTCGCCATCATTATGCTTTTCTTCTCAGTAATTATGGCAAACCTCGCACCCATCCTACTGTTTCCGCTCTTTTACAAGTTTACGCCGCTACCTGAAGGTGAATTGACACAACGCCTGTTAGCTCTGACGCAACGCGCTAATACAAAGGTTCGTGGCATCTACTCAATGCAAATGAGCAATAAGACTACAGCCGCTAATGCTGCACTGATGGGACTGGGGAATACACGTCGTGTTGTGGTGGGTGATACGATGATCGACCGTTATACAGTGGATGAGATTGAGGTTGTGTTGGCGCATGAATTAGGACATCACGTGCATTCCGACATCTGGAAACTAATTATCAGCCAGTCGCTTCTCATGTTGGGCGGCCTCTATATCGCGAATCTAATTCTCCATGGAGTTGTCGCGGCAGGCCTTTATCGCTCGCTTACTGATGCAGCCACACTCCCCTTCTTCTTCCTGCTCACGGGCGTCTTCAGCCTGATCGTGATGCCCATCAGCAATAGCTATAGCCGCCTCATCGAGTACCAGGCCGACGAATATGCACTACAAAGTACGCACAAGGTTGAGGCGTTCAAGAGTGCGATGACGCGCCTCGCCAACCAGAACCTGGCAGAGATCGAGCCATCGCCCGTTGTGGAGATCCTCTTTCACTCCGCATCCTTCAATCAGCAAGCGACTCAAGCACGCTGAAGAATTCGCGGCGCGTCCCGGTTACGCTTTTAATGCATCAGCAAGCGCACCCAGTTGAGATGCTGCCTGCTCTACCGTACCGGCAGGCATAGATAGCAACGGCTCATCGACGCCTGCTGCGCCCCACTGATCCAACTTTGCGACTACCTCGCGCGGCGTTCCAATAATGGTGACGGCATCGAGCATACGTGGACTTACCGCCTCGATAGCCGTCTTCATACCATCTTTCCAGCCCTCAATGACCGCCTGCACATCTGTACCGAAACCGTTGCGCGTCAACATCTGTGCATAATAGACGCCCATCTTACCAATATAGTAGGCCAGAGGTGCTGCAACTTGCGCGTATGCTGCATGACGATCTTCAGGAGACGCGTTCTCATGTAGAATTGCACTGGTAATATAAGGAGCTATAGCGGCGCTGTGCGCGGGACGATTGGCAAGCGTAGAGCCCTCATCAAGCTGTTCGCGCAATTCGCTCCACTTGTTGCCCGGCCAATATACTGGCAGCACGCCATCGGCGATCTCGCCCGTCTGCATAACATTCTTTGGACCCATTGCCGCAATGTAAATAGGCAGGTCAGCACGTAGAGGAGTAAAGCGCAGCTTAAAACCACGCTCTAACTGAAAGAATTCGCCGGAATAGACCAGTTTTTCGCCATGCAGAATCATCCTGATGATCTCAACATATTCGCGCGTACGCTTCACTGGCTTCTGAAAAGGTACACCATGCCAATGTTCGATCACATTTGCGCCCGAAGGACCAAGGCCGAGCAGAATACGACCACCGGAGCGCTCATCAAGGGTTGCCGCAGAACTGGCGATCAAAGCAGGTGTACGTGAATAGATATTCGCAATACCAGCACCAATCTTAATACGCTTTGTGGAGCGTACAAGGTCGGCCATCGAAGTAAAAAGTTCGTAGCCCCAGGATTCACCTAGCCAGACCGAATCAAAGCCCAATTCGTCAGCAATTTTGACCTTCTCTACCACCGCATTCCACTCGCCAGGAAAATTTGGCGAATCGGCCACAAAACCAATCCGTGCACGATACGCTCTTTCAGGAGTCACAGCCGCCCCCCCAGACTCATCATCAGTCGTCATAAGAAGACCATCCTTCCATCGACAATAACATACATGAGAACCTGTTCATTATATCATTCAGAAAGAGAGATGGCCTTATGTTAATCCCCGTTCGTACGTATAAAAGAGATTCCCATCCCATTCATATTCAACGCCTGTAAGAGCTTCCCGCAGAAGTAGAATATCAGGAACATAGGCACGAATAAAATCCACGTGCAGATCAGAAAGTCGCCGCCGCAGGTCATAAGCAAGCAGACTGATTGCTTCAATGGCGGTGCCATCAATGTACCCAATTGAGAGTTGTCGACCCTGACGCTCTGTGCGAACTTCAGCTATCACTAACCCATCCAGGCGATTCCAGCGCCGTAAAAGGTAGACCTGTTGGGCGTCGATCTTTGACTTGAGTAATTCAGCTGTAATAGGATAAGCAGTCCAACTTACATAATATAAACCACCTGCAAGAGGAAAGATATTGGAGACATTCAGGTAATCGATAATCTCATCCAGATCAGCAAGTGTTGCAAGTTGCGTTCTTTCCTGCGAAGCTCGTGCCGAATTAAGCTGTGGTGTAACCGTGAGGAGCGAGAAGCCAGCCACCTTGCGCATAAAAATGCGTTCAGCCACCCTGATAGATGGAGTATTCTCTGACTCAATCAGCAGACGTGCGTATGCAGCACCACGTTGCATAGCTTCCAGCAGCGCCGCATTATTGAGTGCCTCCGCCAACCCCTGCCGACGAAACTGCGGGTCAACGCGTAATCCTCTCTCAACTCGGCTGTGTGGTCGGGCGGGTCAATTCATCTACGCGCCGACCGAGGTCAGGTCGACATGCCGCTGCAGGCCTACTTCCGGATCGACAAAGAGAGCATGGGCCAGTTCGAGCGGACCCTGATCATCGCCGACGAGGGCTCGCAGGTGCACTACATCGAGGGGTGCTCGGCGCCGGTGTACACCACCGACTCGTTGCACTCGGCCGTGGTGGAGCTGGTGGCCTTGCCAGGGCGCCCGGATCACGTACACGACGATCCAGAACTGGTCCAACAACGTCTACAACCTGGTGACCAAGCGGGCCCGGGCCGAGGCGGAGGCCCACGTCGAGTGGATCGACGGCAACATCGGCTCGCGCCTGACCATGAAGTACCCCTCGGTGTACCTGATGGGGCCGAAGGCGTCGGGTGAGGTCCTGTCGGTGGCCCTACGCCGGCGCCGGCCAGCACCAGGACGCCGGCGCCAAGGGGTGCCCACGTGGCCCCGGAGACCTCCTCGACCATCGTGTCCAAGTCCATCTCCAAGGACGGTGGGATCACGACGTACCGAGGCAAGGTGCACGTGGACAAGGGCGCCACCGGCTCCAAGTCGTTCGTGCGCTGCGATGCCCCTCCTGCTCGATGACGACTCCACCTCGGAGACCAAGCCCTACATGGAGGTCGGTGAGCGCGACACCCGCATCG
>CAVPGG010000064.1:0-3855 GCA_963703755.1 uncultured Pseudomonadota bacterium | reverse complement strand
CAGAGGCTTTGCGAAACCGAGAAGCTCCCCCTTGACGAGCGCGTCGAAGGCCTCCCCCAGCCTCAGCCCGCCCTTGCCCGCCTCGTCGCCGAGCTCCTCGAGGTCGACGCCGCTGCAGAAGGCCCTCCCCTGGCCCCGTAGGACCACCACCAGGACGTCGGGGTTCTCTGCCGCAAGGACCCGACGAACACCATGAATTCCTTGTCGCGGATCTCGAGGTTCACGTCCTTCACGGCGTGCACGTCGTCGTAGAACTTGTTCAGGTTCCGGATCAGCACCCGCGCCATGACCCTACCCTTTCACCGAGCCCGTGAGGCCGGCCACGTAGTGCTCGACGAAGAACGAGTAGATGAAGGCGACCGGAATCGACCCAGCAGCGCGCCCGCCATCAGCTGCCCCCAATAGAAGACGTCGCCGCGCACGAGCTCCGAGGTAACGCCGACCGAGACCGTCTTCTGCTCGGCCGAGGACAGGAACACCAGCGCGTAGATGAACTCATTCCACGACAGCGTGAACGCAAAGATGCCGGCCGACAGGATGCCCGGAAGCGCGATCGGGAAGATGATGTAGAGCATTGCCTTCCAGCGCGTCGCGCCGTCGATGCGCGCGCATTCCTTGAGCTCGCGCGGGATCGCCTTGAAATATCCCATCAGCAGCCAGGTGCAGAACGGAATGAGAAAGGTCGGGTAGGTCAGGATCAGCGCCCACGGCAAGTTGCCGAGCTGAAAATTGCGGATGATGTCGGCGAGCGGGATGAACAGCAGCGTCTGCGGCACCAGGTAGGTGATGAAGATGCCGGTGCCGAGCGTGCCGGCGAAGCGAAACCTCAGGCGCGACAGCGCGTAACCGGCGAGCAGGCCGCAGAACAGCGAGATCACGGTCGAGACGAGGGCGATGAACAGCGTGTTCGCCATCCACCGGATGAACAGCGTCTCGGTCAGCAGGTCGGTGACGTGGGCGAGCGTCGGATGCGTGGTCCAGAACGGCGCGTAGTTCGCCGCCGTCCACGGCCGGTAGAGCTCGCGGTCCGGCCGCACCGAGGTCACCAGCATCCAATAGAACGGAAACAGCAGCCAGAGAACGAAAGCGCCGAGCGGAACGTAGAAGTAGACCCAACGCCGCCACTTCGCGCCTTCGATCATGGCTCAATGCACCTCGACGCGCCGGATGTAGAGGAGCTGCACGACGACGATGATGAGCAGGAACGGGAACATGGCAAGCGAGACGGCGGCGCCCTGGCTGAGCAGCCCGGTGCCGATGCCGATCTGATACGCATAGGTGGCGAACAGCTGGGTCGCATTCGCGGGTCCGCCGCCGGTCAGCACGTAGACCAGCTGGAAGTCCGCGAACGTCTGGATCACCGAGAACAGCACCACCACCATCGTCACCGGCAGCAGCAGCGGCCAGGTCACGTGCCAGAAGCGCTGCCACGGCCGCGCCCCGTCGATGGCCGCGGCCTCCTGCAGCTCGGGGTTGATGGTCTGCAGGCCGGCGAGCAGGCTGATCGCAAAGAACGGCACGCCGCGCCACACGTTGACGATGATGACGGAGACCAGCGCCAGATTAGGATCGCCGAGCCAGTTGATCCGGCCATGGATGAGGCCAAGCTGATACAGTGTCCAATTGATGACGCTGAAGGTCGGATCGAACATCCACTTCCACGCGAAGGTCGAGAGCACCGTCGGAATGATGAACGGCAGCAGGATGAAGGCGCGGGTGAACGCCTTGCCCTTGAAATTGCGATTGAGCAGGAGCGCGAGCCACAGCCCGAGCGCGAGCTTGAAGATGGTGGCGACGATCGTATAGACGAAGGTGTTCCAGACCGCGACACGGAAGATGCTGTCGTTGAACAACAAGATGAAATTCTGCAGGCCGACGAAGTGCCCGGGCACGCCCACCCGCGCGTCGGTGACCGACAGCAGGACGCCCTCGGCGAACGGATAGGCGATGAAGATGCCGAGCAGGATGACGGTCGGCAGCAGCAGGACGGTCGCCAGCCACCGCTCGTCCTCGAGCAGGCGCGTCGTCACGCCGCGGCGCGGCGCCTGAACGAAGACACGCTGGGTGATGACGTCGCTAACTGCCATGGCCATTTCCTCTCCGACGAGGCGACCTTTGGTGCCACCCTTGCCGACAGGGCGGGCGGCGACGGCTACGCGGCCGTCAGCCGCCGCAGATCATACACGCAGTTCGCCGCGGGTCAGGCGTAAATCTTCTTCACCTCGCCCGCCGCCCACTTGACCGCGTCCTCGGCTGGCATGCCTTGGACCGCCTTGGCGTACATGTCGATGATGATGTACTTGCTCAAGACCTCCGCGGCTTTCTGGTCGGCCGGCCCGGCATAGCCAGGGAAATGCCCGGCGCGCGCCGCCCGCCGGAACGGCAGCATGACCGGATCCTTGTCCCAGATCGGGTCCTGCTCCCAGACGGTCGTTGCGCCAACCGAGTATCCCTGCTGCGAGTTGAACCACGTCTGATAGACCGGCTTCGAGGTGAGCCAGGCGAGGAACTTCTTCGCCGCCTCCTTCTGCTTGGAATAGCCCATCAGCATATTGGTCATCGGCAGGTGGTAGGCGAACTGGCCCGCCGGACCCTTGGGCAGCACACCGTGCAGAATGTCCTTGTAGAGCGGCTCGCCCTTCTCGGTCTGGTAATTGTCGGGCTTGCGCTTGGCCTCGATGTAGATCGAGGCGCCGTTGAGCGTCGACGAGATCGTGCCGGACAGAAAGGCGCGGTTGTTGCTCGAGTTGTCCCAGGCGAGACCGCCTTCGTCGAAGCAGTCCTTCCAGAAGCCGACCGCGTACTTCACCGACTTGACGGTTGCCTTGCTGTCGAGAACCACGGTCTTGCCGTCCTTCTCGACCTCCATGCCGCCGAACGACCAGAGGAACGGATACCAGAACGTGGGCGGATCGCCGAAGCTGTGGCCCAGGGTCTGGCCGAGCGGATGGCCTTTGGCCTTGAGCTTCTTTCCCGCAGCGCGGTATTCGTCCCAGGTCTCCGGGAACTTGTTGAAGCCGACTTCCGCGAACCACGATTTGCGGTAGGCGTTCTCGGCGCCGAGGACGCACCACGGCACGCCGAGCCATTTGCCGTTGTTCGCGACGACGCGCGACTCGTTATAGAAGCCGCCCTGCGCCTTGCCGATCTCCTCGGCAACGTCGCTCACGTCGGCGACGCTGTTTGCATAGAGCTGCGGCCAGTTGTTCAGCGCGCAGATCACGTCCGGGCCGCTGCCCGACTGGATCGCCGCGGTGGTGCGCGCCTGGATGTCGTTGCCGTTGATCATCTCGATATTGAGCGTGATGCCGAGCGCCTTCTGGCATTCGGGGATGATCTGCTCGCGCAGCACCTTATCGGACGCGGGAACGAAGTCGTTCCAGCGCAGCCAGTGCACTGTCGTGCCCTGGGCGTAGGCGGGCGCACGCGAGGTCGCAAGGATCCCCGCCATCCCGCCGCTCGTCGCCGCAATCGCGCCGGCGCCGGACAGCTGAAGCAGTTTTCGCCGATGAATCCGAGGCATTTGGAATTCCTCCCTGTCATCATTGACCGTGACCGCAGCCACGGGAGACGTTTCTAAGTTGAACGCACCCATATAGCACACTTTGGCGCTGTTCCGTCCGGGAACATAACGCCGCATTCGCCCTTGCGGAGGCGGATTTCAGCTCACAGGGCGCCGGGCCACGGCCCGCGCTGCCCTCCCTACATCAGGAAGACGCCCTTGCCGCTGGTCTGGCGGTCGAACACCCGATAGGCCTCCTCCGCCTGGGGCAGCTGCCAGCGGTCGGTGAACAGATGCTCGACCGCGATCTTGCGGTCGGCGATGAAGCGCGCGCATTCGGCCTGGATCGTTGT
>CAVPGG010000063.1:0-4491 GCA_963703755.1 uncultured Pseudomonadota bacterium | reverse complement strand
GTACACCTCTTCGGCGTGCGCTCGGGCGGCCTCTTTCATAACGTGTGGACGATGATCAAGCTCGCGCTGATCGTGGCATTCCTGATCGCCGGGTTCATGGTCGCCCATCCGCAGCCGATCTCGTTCGCGCCGTCCGCGCACGACCTCACCTATGTCGCGGCCGCGCCATTCGCGATCAGCCTCGTCTTCGTGATGTATTCCTACTCGGGCTGGAACGCCGCGACCTACATTGCGGCCGAGATCCGCGATCCGCAGCGCAACTTGCCGCGCGCGCTGATCGCCGGCACGCTGATCGTGCTCGCGCTCTATGTCACCCTCAACGCCGTGTTCCTGCGCGTCGCGCCGATCGACAAGCTCGTGGGCCAGATCGACGTCGCGGTGGTTGCGGGCCGCTACATCTTTGGCAACGTCGGCGGGCGCGTGGTGGGCGGCCTCATCTGCCTCGGCCTCATCTCCTCCATCAGCGCGATGACCTGGATCGGCCCGCGCGTCACCATGACGATGGGCGAGGACATACCGATGCTGCGCATCTTCGCGCGCACGACCAGGAGCGGGGTGCCGGCCTGGGCGATCCTGTTCCAGCTGCTCGCCGTCAACCTGATGCTGTTCACGCGCAGCTTCGAGGCGGTGCTCGACTTCATCGGGTTCAGCCTCACGGCGTGCTCGTTTCTCGCCGTGCTCGGCGTGATCAAGCTGCGCATCACGCATCCCGACCTGCCGCGCCCCTACCGTGCCTGGGGCTATCCGCTCACGCCGGTGATCTTCCTCGCCGTCACCGGCTTCATGATGTACTATCTCCTCGTCAACCGCCCGGTGCAGTCGCTGGCCGGCGTTGCGATGATGCTCGCCGGGCTCGCCATCTACGGCGTGGCCCAACTCAAGACCTCCTCCCCGAGCGCCGTGCAAAATGTCAATCGCGCCTAACCTTTCCTACCTGCCCCGCCTCCTTCCAGCCGCGCTGATCGCGGGTCTCGTGCTCGCATCGCCACCTGCCCGCGGCGTGGAAAGCGGCAGTCCGATTTCCGCCGCCCCGGCGGCCGCCCAGGCCGCGCCGCCGGCACCACCCGCGGCGCCCGCGGTTGCGGCGCCGCCTTCCGCCGCGTCGGCTGCTGCCCCGGCGCCCGCGGCCGCGCCTGCTCCGACCACGACCATCACGGCGCCAGCCGCGCCGGCGCCCGCCGCGCCAGCACCGGTTGCGCCCGCCCCGGCGGCCGCAGCTCCGGACTCGCCGGCGCCGTCCGTTGCGGCGCCCGCGCCTGCCACCGCGCCCGCGGCGGCACCGGCCGCACCTGCACCGGCCGCACCTCTGCGCCGACCGCGGCGGCGCCCGCCGCCGGCGGCATCAACGACGACACCGCGCGCTTTCTCGCCGGCATGCAGCCATCGCCCGGCTCACCGCTCGCAGCGCTCACGCGCGAGGACGGCTGGCACGAGCACGCGCGCTTCTTCGATCGCGCCTTCGGCGAGTTCGAGCGCACCCAGCTCGCGAAGATCCGCGCCTGGTCGAAGGCGCAGCTGCGCGCGCGCCGACCGACCATGTTCTACCTGTTCAGCGGGCCCGACTTTCTCTACGCCGACGCGTTCTTCCCCGGCGCCTCCACCTACGTGCTCGCCGGGCTCGAGCCGGTCGGCCAGATTCCCGACCTGCTGAAGATGCCGCGCGGCTCGGTCGGGGGGGCGGTGCGCAGCATGGCGAGTTCCATGCACACCGTGCTCAACTTCAGCTTCTTCAAGACGCACGACATGCGCCAGCAGCTCTCCAGCGGGCGGCTCAACGGCACGACGCCGATCCTGCTGGTGTTTCTCGCCCGCGCCGGCAAGGTCGTGCACGAGATCACGCTGGTGAGCCTCGACGCACAGGGCGAGATGCATGCCGAGTTGGAGCGCACCAAGAGCGCGGCGCACGGCGTCAAGATCACGTTCAGCGGCCGCGACGGCCGCATGCAGACGCTTTACTACTTCAGCACCAACCTCGCCGACGACGGCTTCCCCAAGAGCGGCTTCATGCCGTTTCTCGAGCGGCTCGCGCCGGGCGACAGCCTGATCAAGAGCGCGTCCTACCTGATGCACAGCGGCGGTTTCACCAAGGTGCGCGATTTCCTGGTGGCGCACAGCGCGACATTGCTCGAGGACGACTCGGGAATTCCGCTCGCCTACTTCGACCGCAAGAAGTGGCAGCTCAAGCCGTTCGGCCACTACCTCTCGCCGCTCGGCATCTTCCCCGGCACCTATCAGCCCAAGCTCGCGGAGCTGTTCAAGAAGAGCGCAACGCCGCTCGAGTTCGGCGTCGGCTATCGCTGGCGATCGTCCGAGTCGAACCTGCTGCTCGCCGTCCGCGAGGACGCTGCCTCGACGGGAGCGGCCGCGGCACCCCATACGCCGTAGCGGAATCGGTCAAATCTAAGTTGCAGGGTTTGACGCGCGGTTGCTCATGTCACCGGCTGCGCTTCCTCGAACCATTTCCCCGCGCGGACTACGGCCGTGAGGTAGCGCACCGTGATGCTCTTTTTCCTGAACCATCCGAGCCGATTGAGGAAACGCCCGTAGAACATGGCTTCGGTTTCATTGGGAAAGTATGCGTCGAACGCAAAACCCTCAAACGTCGTGCCGAATTCATCGTGCAGCTTGTCGAGCAACTCCGCGGCGTCGTCGCCGGCGATCGACAAATCCTCGTGATCCGGTCTGCTGGGCTGATATTCTTCCTCCCGGAAAAATCCCGCAGTATTTCGTTGATCCTTTGCTCGACATCGGCACTCGTCGTCATGCGGGCCTCGTCACGTCATAGGATCGGGGTACAGGTCGGTGCATTGCGCATTTGATCGAGGAGGATTGCTGGATCGAGCGCCATTACGCCCGCGCCGACGCGAGGCATCATTCGGCCGATGGAGCCACCTATACTCGGGGTATTGGTCAAAGGGCGCAACGGCTGGAAACGTGCCCCGCCAAAGATATCACGCAAAATCTTGGACGCGGGCAACGTCACGGGGCCGCTCCGACCGCCTCCAGAGGCTGGCCGGCATCAGGTCGAAGATGTTCGGCATTGTTTGCTCGCAGATGTCGTCGATGGAGGGGAAGGTCGTTCGCCGGTACATAGGTGCCGCAGGTCCGCGGTCGAGGCGGGCAACAAAAATGCGCGGCGACCGAGCAGGCCTCTGGGCGCACTGCGTCTCATTACGCCAACTATGCGAATTGACGGCGCGCTGCGCGAACGAATTCAATGCGCCATCGAGGCTTGCCGCGGAAATGGGGGCTCAATTCGCCTATTCGCTACCGGCGGACCGACTCACATTTGCCGCAGTTAAAAAGCCATTAACCATGCGCCTCCTAGAGTTGGACGCACGGTTTGGGGACTTCGTCGGAGCGTGCGGGTGATGGGAATCCGAATGGCCGCCCTTGCGGGCGCTGCGCTTGCGCTGGGCCCGGCCCTCGGCGCGACCGCGCGCGCGGCGGGCAGCATCGTGCTCGGCGACAGCCTCGGCGTGGGCATGGCCGAGGTCTCGCACCTGCCGAACTTCGCGCGTATCAGCGTGCACATCCGCGGCCCGAGGGCGGTCGAGCAGATCCGCCGCGCCCCGGCCGGCGTCACGGCCTTCGTGGTGCTCGGCACCAATGACGCGGACGGCTGGATCGCACGGCTCGACAAGAGCATCGAGGACATTCTGCAGGCCGCCGAGAAGAAGCATCTGCGGCTCGTCTGGATCGGACCGCCCTGCGTCAAGAAATCATGGGACACCCGCTCGCGCGAGCTCGACGCGATCCTCGCCGCCAAGCTGCCGCCGCGCGGCGTGATCTACGTGCCGATGCGCGACCCCGCCTTCTGCAACGGCGGCATGCACGACCATGACGGCGTGCACCTCAAGAACAAGGGCTACCTCTACATGTGGGACAAGGCGCGCCGGATGGCCGGCCTCGGCACGCCGGCGCCGCTCACGACCGGCTCCCTCGTCGCCTCCGCACCGCCCGCGAATCCGGCGGCACCCGCCCCAACGGCCCAGTTCCAGCTCGCCGCCGGCCCGCCGACCCATGCGGGCGGAAGCTGGCGGGAGCCCAAGATATATGTGTTGCACGTGAAGCGCGCGGCCGTCGAAGTCGAATCTGAAAAGAATTGATGTGGAATATCAGATAGATGACCGCGAATCCTTAACCAAATCTGCGCCCCGCTACCGCGTCGATGTGGCCGCGCTGCCACATGGTTACCGGAAATTTGCCGCAAACTTGCCCGCAAGCCGGGTAAGAGTTTAGGTTGGAGGGGGGGATCCTCTGTAATGTCGCTTGGCCCTTCTGTGGCGTTGGTGGCCGTTGGCCTCGCCGTTGCGGGCGGTACGTCTTACGTATCGCTCGTGCACGGTGGGTCGGACTCGCGTGCGCCCGGGCCGGCGCGCGTGCTCGACGCGCCAGCCCTGAACGGCGCGACCGTCAACCAGTTCCCCGACTATCTCGCGGCGACCTTCGCGCTCGTGCTCCCATGCGTCGGCAACTGCTTTGGACACG
>CAVPGG010000062.1:0-7025 GCA_963703755.1 uncultured Pseudomonadota bacterium | reverse complement strand
AGCGGAAGCGCCTCAGGCAACGGCGACACCCCCCATAATTCTTGATCAAATACGCCTTGATCGCCGCCGCATCGGCGTCGCTGATCGGCGCGCCGAAGGCCTTGATCATCTTGGTCACCTCGGCGTCCCAGGTCGCCGCGCTCATGAACGGCGAGTTCATCTGGATGTAGTCGAGGCTGTGGCAGGCCGCGCAGTTGCCTTCGACCTTGTCGCGGCCGGGCGCATTCTTCAGCTCGATCTTGGTCTCGTCCGCAAGCGCCGGCAGCGCGAGCAGAGAGGCGAGGAGGGCAATCGTCAATGGGCGCATGGTGTCCTCCCTCACGTCACGTCCACGGTCACGCTGTGCATGACGTTGTGGTGATAGCCGGCCGGGTTGAAGATCAGCGTCGCGGTCTGGGTCTGGCCGATCGCGTTGGTCGCGCGCGCCATCACGGTGAGCTTGCCGCGCTTCGCCGGCACCGCGAGGCTGAACGGGCGGAACGCGTAGCGGCCGAGATCCTGGCCGAGCGTCGCCTTGAGCCAGTTGTTGCCGCCGTCGGTCGAGACGTTGACGCTGCGGACGCCGTAGCCGCCATCCCACGCGATGCCGCTCACCGTCACACTGCCGGCCTTCACCTTCGCGCCCTCGGTCGGGCCGGTGATCAGCGAGTTGACCACCATCTCGGTGATCGGCGTCGAGGTCGCGTCCTCCTGGGTGATGAAGCGCGCCACGACCGGGAACTTGCCCACCGGGATGCGGTAGGCGGGCTTCATCCAGAAGCCGCCCTGCGGCTGGGTCAGCGCCTTGATCGAAACGATGTGCTTCATCCAGTAGGTGCCGGTCCAGCCCGGCACGATGATGCGCGCGGGCGCGCCATTGAGATGCGGGATCGGCGCGCCGTTCATCTCGTAGGCGATCAGCGTCGTGTCCTCGATCGCCTTCCACACCGGGATGCTCTTGATGAAGTCCGGCGTCTTGTCGAAGGCGGGGCCGTCGGCGCCGTTGAAGGAGATCTCGATCGCCTCCTTCTTGAGGCCGACCTTGTCGAGCACGTCCTTGAGCCGCGCGCCTTTCCACTTCGCGCAGCCCATGGCGCCATAGCCCCACTCGACGCCCGGCACGTGCGGCGAGAACAGGCCGCGCCGGTTGCCCGAGCACTGGTTGACCGCGACGATCTCGGCCGACGGCAGCGCCTTGAGCGCGTCGAAGCTCAGCGCGAGCTGCCCGTTCGCGCCGTCGCCGCCGACCTCGAGCTTCCAGGTCTTTGGATCGATCGACTTGTCGTTCGCTTGCGGGATGCCGGACAGGTGATAGCGCACGAAGAACGCATCGTTCGGCGTGATGGGTGTGCGGAAATACTCGATCGGCGTCTCGTAGTTGGGCGCGCGGTAGGCGAGCTTGATGAGCGGCTTCTTGCCCGGCAGCGCCTCCAGCGTCGCCTCGCCGCGCGTGCCCGGCGGCAGCGCGTCAGGCAGGCCCGGCACCGCGGCCTGTGCAAAGGGTACGCCCAATCCGGCCAGCGCCGCTCCGGCGCTCGCGCCTTCAAGCAGGCGACGTTGCGTGATCATCGGTTTCCTCCCGGCTGTTCTTGTCGTTCTCGGCCCATGACGGGCGCGGTTGACGAAGATCAACACATTCGATGGCGGCAATCTATAAGAAATGCTGCGTCAAAACGGCCTTGGACGGAACGACATTTTACCCTGACGCATGTTTGCAGCATGGATCTGTCGTGCGCCTGCGTCAGGCGTCACGCCGGCCCGTGGCGAAGCGGCCACAGGCGCGGCAGGAACCGTCGGGCGCCCTCGGATGTTCCTTGTGGCAGGGCCGGCGCGCCTGTAGGATGTCGGCCAAGTCGCAAAACATGTGAGGAATCATGCGTCTGATGACGGTTGCGGTCTTGTCGGCGGTGTCGCTCGCGGCGCTCTCGGCGCTCACTCCGGCCGCGGCGCAGTCGCCGCAGCGCCGTTATTATTCCGGCCAGACCGAAACCATCACGGTTATCGACCAGTACGGCCACCGGGTCACCCGCGTCCGCGTGCGGCCGCGCTCGTTCCTCGACCCGGGCAACAACGTCGAGCCGTACTCGCAGCACTACACGGATTACGTGTCCCAGCCCGACACCTATGCGGGCGAGTATCTCTACGACCGCACCGACTGGCGCAGCAGCTGGTCGCGCATGCCGCTGCCGACCTGCTTCGACATCCCGGGCATGTGCCGCTGAGTCCCGCGGCACGGTCTGACGTCAACTCTGCAATAGATCTCGCAAGCGGACGCCGAGCTGGTCGCCGCGGCCGAGCAACCTCAGCACCTACGTCGTCAGCGCCGCCATCTCGGCGATGATCGCGTCGCCCATCTCGGCGGTGCCGACGAGCTTGCAGCCGTCCGACTTGATGTCGGCGGTGCGAAGGCCCTTGGCGAGCGTCGCCGCGATCGCCTGGTCGATCAGGTCGGCCGGCTCGCCGAGGTCGAACGAGTAGCGCAGCGCCATGCCGAACGAGACGATCATCGCGGTCGGGTTCGCCATACCTTTGCCGGCGATGTCCGGGGCCGAGCCGTGTACCGGCTCGTACAGCGCGCGGCGCTTGCGCGTCTTCGGGTCGGCCTCGCCGAGCGAGGCGGATGGCAGCATGCCGAGCGAGCCGGTGAGCATCGCGGCGACGTCCGAGAGCACGTCGCCGAACAGGTTGTCGGTGACGATCACGTCGAACTGCTTGGGCCAGCGCACGAGCTGCATCGCGCCCGAGTTGGCGAGCTGGTGCTCGAGCTGCACGTCCTTGAACTCGCGCGCGTGCACCTGCGTCACCACCTCGTTCCACAGCACGCCCGTCTTCATCACGTTGCGCTTCTCCATCGAGGTCACCTTGTTGCGCCGCTTGCGCGCAAGCTCGAAGGCGACGCGGGAAATGCGCTCGATCTCGTAGGTGTCGTAGACCTGGGTGTCGACCGCGCGCTTCTGCCCGTTGCCGAGGTCGGTGATCGTCTTCGGCTCGCCGAAATAGACGCCGCCCGTGAGCTCGCGCACGATCACGATGTCGAGCCCGTCGACCACGTCGCGCTTGAGGCTCGAGGAATTGGCGAGCGCCGGATAGCAGATCGCCGGCCGCAGGTTGCCGAACAGCGCGAGGTCCTTGCGCAGCCGCAGCAGGCCGGCCTCGGGGCGCACGTCGTAGGGCACCTTGTCCCATTTCGGCCCGCCGACCGCGCCGAAGATCACCGCGTCCGCGGCCTTCGCCTTGGCGACCGTCTCGTCGGTGACCGACACGCCATGCGCGTCGTAGCAGGCGCCGCCGACCGGGCCTTCCTCGAAGTTGAAGGTGCCCATGTCGTGCGCGTTCATCCACGCGATGAGTTTCTTCACCTCGGCCATCACCTCGGGGCCGATGCCGTCGCCGGGCAGGAGCAGGAGATTGTAGGTCGCCATGACGGAATTGCCTTTGAGGCGGAAGGAATAGGATCGCGCGGATTGCTAGTGCGCGCGCCGGTCGAAGGCAAGCCGTGCGGCACGCAACCCCGGCTGGACTATGGGTCGGCGCCCGGCGAGACTTGTCCCAGCCCGGCGAACGCGCCGGCGGACAACCAGGGGAAGCGCCAATGGGTTCTTCGACCACGCTCATCAGCAGACGTGAGGCCGCGATCGCGCTCGGCGCGGCCTTCAGCGCGCGCATGCTTGCCGGGTCGGCCAGCGCGGCCGAGCTCGATGCGAAGGCGGTGATCTACAAGCTGCCCGACCAGATCGAATTGAAGGGCACCGGCGGCAATCGCAGCACCGTGCTCGCCGGCGATCCGGCCAAGCCAGGCCTCTATATCGTCATGAACAAGTGGCTCAAGGGAAACAATTTCAGCAAGCCGCATTTCCATCCCAACGATCGCTTCATCACGGTGCTGCAGGGCACCTGGTGGGTCGGGAGCGGCCGCAAGCGGGATCCCAACAACTCGGTGCCGATGCGGGCCGGCACCTTCGTGACCCATTTCGGCAAGCAGGTGCACTGGGACGGCGCCAAGGACGAGGATGCGCTCATCCTCATCGTCGGCGAGGGCCCGGCCACCAGCACGCGAGTAGAAGAGGAGAAATAGCCGTCATTGCGAGGCGTGCGTAGCACGCCGAAGCAATCTCGATCCGCAGACGCATGAGCCCGCGGGACCCGATTGCTTCGTCGCTTCGCTCCTCGCAATGACGCATCATCCAGATGCCGAACCCCCGTCCCAAGGTCGTCATCATCGGCGCCGGCTTCGGCGGCATCGAGGCGGCGCGGGCGCTGGCGAAGTCGCCGGTCGATGTCACCATCGTCGACCGGCAGAACCATCACTGCTTCCAGCCGCTGCTCTATCAGGTCGCGACTGCGGCGCTCTCGCCTGCCGACGTGGCCTGGCCGATCCGCCACATCTTCCGTCACCAGGCCAACGCGACCGTGCTGATGGCGCGGGTCGAGGGCGTCGATACCGGGCGCCGCGTCCTGAGCACCGACGCGATCGAGATCGCGTACGACGATCTGGTGCTCGCTACCGGTGCGACCCATTCGTATTTCGGCCATGACGAGTGGGAGGAAGTCGCGCCCGGCCTCAAGCGCATCGAGGACGCGACCCGCCTGCGCCGCCGCATCCTGCTCGCCTTCGAGCGGGCGGAGCTCGCTGCCGACGGCGCGGAGCGCCGGCGGCTGCTCACCTTCGTGATCGTCGGCGCCGGCGCGACCGGCGTCGAGATGGCGGGCGCCATCGCCGAGGTGGCGCGGCAGACGCTGGCGATGGACTTTCGCAATATCGATCCGCGCACGGCGCGCATCCTGCTGATCGAGGCGGGGCCGCGCGTGATACCGACCCTGCCGGAGAACCTCTCCGACTACGTGCGCGCGACCCTTGTTCGCATGGGCGCCGAGATCATGACGGCGACGCGCGTCACCGGCTGCGATACGCGCGGCGTCGACACCGACCACGGCCGCATCGACGCCGCCACCATCATCTGGGCCGCCGGCGTCATGGCCTCGCCGGCCGCGCAGTGGATCGGCGCCGAGCATGACGGCGCCGGGCGCATCAAGGTGGGGCCCGATCTCGCAGTGCCGGGCCATCCGGAGATCTTCGCGGTCGGCGACACCGCGGCGGCGCAAGGTCCCGATGGCCGGCCGGTGCCGGGCATCGCGCCGGCCGCCAAGCAGATGGGCGGCTATGTGGGCCGCCTGATCGCGGCGCGCGTCGCCGGCAAGGCGCCGCCGCCGCCATTCCGCTACCGGCATCAGGGCGATCTCGCCGCGATCGGCCGCCGCGCCGCCGTGGTCAAGCTCGGGCGCATGGAGCTCAAGGGGTTCCTCGCCTGGCTCTTCTGGGGCTTGGTGCACATCTATTTCCTCGTCGAGGTGCGCGATCGTTTCGTCGTCGCTTTCACGTGGCTGTGGGACTACGTCACCTATCAGCGCGGCGCGCGGCTGATCACCGAGGTGCGGCGCGACGATCCGCGATGAATGCCGCGATCCTGCTCGTTCGGTTGCGAGGCGGTGCTCGTCGGCTGAATGGCGGGGATTCAGGCGGCTGATAAAGCTACTCAAATTCGCGCCATCACCGCCGCGCGGACACGCAACCGTGTGCGACAAATCACCCGGTGCCGTCGCGCGGTTCCATCGACGATTGCGAATGCGCGGCAGAGCCGCGCCATCCGGCCTCGACCTAGGCGGCCGAGGTGTCGGGCGAGATGTCGCCGAGCGCGTGCAGGTTCGGCGTGAGCGTGCTGCGGGCCTGCGTGCTTGACGATGTGCGCGTATCCGTCGCCGCAGGCTCGATCGGATTCTCGACCCGGCGCGAGGTGCCCTCGAACAGCGCATGCTCCTCGATCGACAGCGAGCGGTGGAAGATATCGCCCTCGACCGTGCCGTTGCCCTGCAGCTTGACACGCACCGAGCGGATCGTGCCCTTGATGCGGCCGCGGATGGTCAGGTCCTGGGCCATGATGTTGCCCTCGACCTGCGCGCTCTCGCCGATCAAGATCTCGGTTGCGCGCAACTCACCTTCGATGTGCCCGTGCACCTGCATCGGCCCGTCGCACACGATGTTGCCGGTGATCGACATTCCGACGCCGATGCACGAGAGCGTCTCGGGCTTGACGGCGGGCGCGGCCTGCGGTGCGGCGGCGAGTGGCGCGGTCGGCTCGGCCTTGACGGCCGGCCGCTCGGTTGCGGCCCGCGCCGACGCGGCGGGCTCGGGCGTGCGTCCGTTGCGCGCCAGCAAGCCCTCATGACCATTGTCGAGCGACCGGCTCCCGAAGTTACCCAGCATGCGAATCTCCCGCGTCGAATTGGCCCCCGCCGCCTCTCGACGCGAGACGGTAGTCTCTTGGGGTTGCCGCGGACAGAGACGCAGATCGTTTCTTCTGTGGATTGCGGGAGTTGTGGCCGAAAAGTCGTCGCTGATCGGCGCCAACAGCACATGACGTTGCTGCGGAATTATCGCGCGCGCCGTCGACGCGCGAGGCTAAAGCCCGCTGAACCAGTTGTAGCCGCGGTCTTCCCAGTAGCCGCCGAGGTCCTTGTTGGTCACGTTCAGCGCGATCACGTGCTTCGGGTTCTTGAAGCCGAGCTTGGTCGGGATGCGGATCTTCATCGGGAAGCCGAACTTGCGCGGCAGGGTCTCGTCCGCGAACTTGAAGGTCATCTGCGTCTGCGGATGCAGTGCCGTCGGCATGTCGATCGTGGTCGAGTAGCCCTCGGCGCACTGGAACCAGACATACTTGGCGCCGGTGTCGGCGCCGACGCGCTTGAGGAAATCGGCGAGCCGCGCGCCGGTCCACGAGCCGATCAGGCTCCAGCCCTCGACGCAGACGTGGCGGGTGATCTGCTTCTCCTGCGGCAGCGCGTAAAGCTCAGGCAGCGTCCACGACTTCTTGTCGGCGACCAGCCCGCCGACCTCGAGCTTGTACGTCGCGGGATCGACCTCGGGCGCCTCGTCCTCGTCGTAGTAGGCGTTGAAGCGGAAGGTGCGGTCGACCATGCTTTCAGGATAGGTCGGCGCGAGCTTGCTCGGGTTGAACAGGAACGCCTGCACGCGGTCATTGAATGCGGTC
>CAVPGG010000061.1:0-12619 GCA_963703755.1 uncultured Pseudomonadota bacterium | reverse complement strand
CCCGCCAGGAATGAAGAATACATCATGCAGTCGAACGGCGGCATGGCGACCTTCGCGGCGGCGGCGCGCCGCGCCGTGACCACGGTGCTGTCTGGCCCGGCGGGCGGCGTCACGGCGGGCGCCTATGCGTGCCGCATGACCGGGCACCAAAACCTCATCACCTTCGACATGGGCGGCACCTCGTGCGACGTGGCGCTGATTCGCGCCGGCGACCCGTTCGTCGCAAGCCGTGGCAAGATCGAGGGGCGCGACCTCGCGGTGCCGATGCTCGACATCAACACGGTGAGCGCGGGCGGCGGCACGATCGCGCGGCTCGACCGCTTCGGGACGCTGCAGGTCGGGCCGGACAGCGCCGGCGCGATGCCCGGGCCGGCGTGCTACGGCCGTGGCGGCAGCGAGCCGACCATCACGGACTGCAACCTGCTGCTCGGGTACCTCAGCGCCGACAATTTTCTCGGCGGGCGCATGCGGCTCGACGCGGGCGCGGCGCGCGCCGCCGTCGAACGCGTGGCGCGGCCGCTCGGCCTCGACGCGCTCGATGCGGCCGACGGCATCGTGCGCATCATCGACGTGAAGATGGCCGAGGCGATCAAGGCGATCTCGACCATGCGCGGGCACGACTTGCGTGATTTCATGCTGCTCGCCTTCGGCGGCGCCGGCCCGCTGCACGCGGCGCGCATCGCGCGCGACCTCGGCATGGCGGGCGTGATCGCGCCGCTTTATCCGGGCGTCTATTCGGCGATCGGGCTCGTGATGTCGGACGTGAAGCACGACTACGTGCGCTCGAAGATGGATGCGATCGCGTCGCTTGCGCCGGCCGACGTGGAGGCGATGTTTGCCGGCCTCGTGGCGCAAGCGATCGACGAGCTGCATGCGGACGGCTTTGCGCAAGCGCAGATCGGCATCGAGCGCGCGGTCGACATGCGTTATGCGGGGCAAGGGTACGAGACCACCATCCCGTGCGACGCAGCGATCAATCTCGCACGTTTGCGCACCGCCTTCGACGCGCGGCATCAGGCGATGTTCGGACATGGTGCACCCGACGAGCCGGTCGAGATCGTGTCCTACCGGGTGCGCGGCGTCGGCAAGGTGCCGTCGGTCGCGCTGCCGCGTTTCGCGCGCGCCGGTACGAGCCTCGCCGAGGCGCAGCGCGCGACGCGACGGGTGCGGTTCGACGGGGAGACAGTCGAGTGCCCGGTGTATCAGCGCGAGAAGCTCGATGTAGGCTTGGCGTTCGCGGGGCCGGCGGTACTGGATCAGTTCGATTGCACGACGGTGATCTGCCCCGGGCAGGTCGTGCGCGTGGATGAATGGAAGAATCTGATCGTGATGCAGGAGAGATAAGCGTCATTGCGAGGCGCGCGTAGGCGCGCCGAAGCAATCTCGATAGGCAAATGCATGCGGCACGAGATTGCTTCGCGGAGGTTATCCTTAGGCTCGCCGAAGGCGAGGCCCGAGGGCTCGCAATGACGATCAAGGAGCCAAGTGCAATGCCCATCGACGCAGTCGATCTCGAAGTCCTCAAAGCCTCGCTCTCCGGCATCGTGCAGGAGATGCAGAACTCGCTGTTTCGCACCGGCTTCTCGACCATCGTGCGCGAGTCGCAGGATGCCTCCTGCGCGCTGATGAACGCGGACGGCGACGTGGTCGCGCAGCACGTGGTGCTGCCGCTGCACATCGGCGCGTTTCCGGCGTGCTGTGCGGCCGTGCTCGCCGAGTACAAGGGCGAGATCGCGGCGGGCGATGCGTTCCTGATCAACGATCCCTATGCCGGCGGCAGCCCGCATGCGCCGGACATCGCGGTGGTCACGCCGGTGATGCGCGGCGGGCGCCTTATCGGCTTCTGCGGCAGCATCGCGCACAAGAGCGACATCGGCGGGCCGGTGCCGGGCAGTTGCTCGGGGCAGGCGCGCGAGGTGTTCAACGAGGGCCTGCAGCTGCCGGCCGTGCGCTACCAGCGCGGCGGCGCGGCGAACCGCGACCTCGAGCGCCTGATCGGCGCCAACAGCCGCACGCCCGAGCTGGTGCTCGGCGACATCCGCGGCCAGCTCGGCGCCGACCGGCTGGGCGAGCGGCGGCTGGGCGAGCTGATCGACAAGTACGGCGAGGAAAAAATCCTCGCCTGCTTCGCGCAGCTCATCGCAGCGTCGGAGCGCAAGGTGCGCGACACGATCGCGGCGTGGCCGGACGGTCGCTTCGCGGCGGAGCGCTTCATCGACGACGACGGCGTCGAGCTCAACAAGCCGGTGCGCGTGCACGTCGTCGTCGAGAAGCGCGGCGACGCGATCCATTTCGATTTCAGCGGCTCCGCCGACCAGACCCTCGGCCCCGCCAACATCCGCCCGCCGCTGGTGCGGGCGGCGATCAGCTACTGCCTGATCTCGATGATCGATCCGCAGATGTATGTGAGCAGCGGGCTTTTGCGCGCCTTCGACGTGACGGCGCGTGAAGGCAGCGTGGTCAACCCGCACTATCCGGCGCCGGTCAACACCTACAACCCGACCATCCACGCGGTGGTCGACGCGATTTTCGAGGCGCTGAGCCACGTGATGCCGGAGCGCGTGCGCGCCGACGGCTGCGGCAGCCGCTCGATCATCATCGGCGGGCGCAGCACCTACACGGGCAAGGGCTACGTGCAGTACGAGATCGTCGGCGGCGGCGCCGGCGCGCGGGCGAGCCGCGACGGAGCGTCGGGCACGACCGTCAACCAGACCAATGCGAAGATCGCGCCCGTCGAGATCATCGAGAGCGAGTTTCCGACCCGCGTGCTGCGGTTCGAGCTGATCCGCGACTCAGGGGGCGCGGGCGAGCACCGCGGCGGGCTCGGCATCCGCCGCGAATACGTCAACCTCGCCGAGGCGCGCTTCTCGATCCGCTCGGCCAAGCACGTGATCGCGCCGAACGGTTTCGCGGACGGACATGACGGGCGCACCGGCGACATCTGGGTCAATCCGGAGACCGACCGTGCCAAGCGCCTGCCGACGCGCTATGCCGACTATCCGCTGCAGGCGGGCAACGTCTTCCGCCTCGACACGCCGGGCGGCGGCGGCTACGGCGATCCGCTCGCGCGCGATCCGGCGCGCGTGCTGCGCGATGTGCGCGAGGGCGATGTGTCGGTGGAGGCAGCGGCGAGGCTTTACGGGGTGGTGATTGTGGAAAGAGCGGGCGGCGCTGCTGTCGATCAGGCCGCGACCGAAGAGCAGCGGGCCAGGCTGAGGTCACTTGCAGAGACCTCATCCTGAGGAGCTCGCCTGCGCCTTGAGGCTTTCGCGCAGCTTGTAGCGGATGATCTTGCCCGAGCCGGTACGCGGGATCTCGGCGATCATGTGCACCGCATGCGGGATCTTGTAGGCCGAGAGGCTTTCGCGGCAATGGGCGAGCAGCGCCTCGATCGCGATCTCGGCGCCGGGACGCGGCACCACGAACAGGACCGGGACCTCGCCGAGGTGCTCATGCGCGACGCCCACCACGGCGCAATCGAGCACCGGGGCGAACTTGTTCACCACCTCCTCGATCTCGGCGGGCGCGATGTTCTGCCCGCCGCGGATGATCAGCTCCTTGAGCCGGCCCGTGATGGTGAGGAAGCCGTTCTGGTCGCTGCGGGCGAGATCGCCGGTGCGGTACCAGCCGTCGCGCAGGACTTGCGCGGTCTCCTCCGGCTTGTTGTGATAGCCCGGCATCACGTTCGGGCCGCGCACGATCAGCTCGCCCTCGCGGCCGGGTTGCACGTCCTTGTCGCTTGCCGGATCGACGATGCGCACCGCGAGCCCCGGCACCGGGAAACCGCACGAGCCGGGCACGCGGGCGCCGGTCGGCCAGTTCATGGTCACCATGGTGGAGGTCTCGGTGATGCCGTAGCCGTCGAGCAGCGGGATGCCGAAGCGCTCCTCGAACGCGCAGTTCAGCGTCGCCGGCATGATGGCGCCCGCCGACATGCAGAGCCGCAGGTTGGGGAAAGTAAGCTCCGGCTTATCCTTCGTCGCCTGCAGCAGGTAGTGGAACATGGTCGGCACGCCGGGAAAGAAGGTGAACGCGCCGGTCTTGAGCAGCCGCACCGCCTCGGCAGTGGAGAACCTTTCCATGATGTATTCGCTCGCGCCGATCGCCAGGATGCCGAGCGCCGAGAGATTGAGCGCGTAGGAATGAAACAGCGGCAGCGGCGAGAGCACGCAATCGCCGGGGGTCAGCCCGAGGATCGGGCCCCAGCAGGTGGCGCAAATCCACAACATGCCGTGCACCGTGAGCAGCACGCCTTTGGCGCGGCCGGTGGTGCCGGAGGTGTAGACGATGTAGGCGGTCGCATGGATATCAACGGGATCGCTCGGCGGCGATGCCGCGGGCCTCGCCATCAGCTCGGCGTAGCGCAGCGCATCAGGCAGCGCGCCGCCCGCGTCGCCGCCGCGATCGGTGAGGATCGCGACGCGGAGGCCGGGGGCATCGGCGCGCAGCCCGGCCACGAGCGCGGCGCGCTCCGCGGTGGTGACGATCGCCTTGCAGGCGGCGTCCGCCAGCCGATAGGCGATCTCGGGCTCGGTCGACTCGTAGCTGATCGGCACACTGACGGCGCCCGCGCGGGTGATCGCGAAGGAGGTCTCGATCCAGGCGACCGAGTTCGGCAGCAGCATCGCGACGGTGTCGCCCGCCGCGATGCCGAGATCGGCGAGATGTCCGGCGAGCCGCGCAGTGCGCGCATCCAGCTCCGCATAGGTGACGCCGCCCTGCGCATCGCGATAGGCGAGCCTGTCGCCTTGCGCCGCCGCCCGGCGCCGCAGCAGCTCGGGCACCGAGGCGATCATGTCCGTGTGCAGCATTCCTCCCCCTCGGTTCTTTTCCGTTGCGTCACACCATGCTGTAGCCGCCGCTGATGCTCAGCACCTGGCCGGTGATCCAGCCCGCATGCGGCGAGACGAGCATCGCGACCATGGGAGCGACGTTGTCGGGCAGGCCGAGCCGGCGCACCGGATAGAGCCGTGTGAGCTTCTCGCGGTTCTCCTCGACCCAGCTCCGGTCGTGGGCGGTCTCGACCAGGCCGAGCGAGACCACGTTGGCGGTGGTGCCGGAGCGGCCGAGCTCGCGCGCGAGCGACTTCATCAGCCCGACCACGCCGGCGCGGGCGGCGGCGACGATCGCAAGCCCGGATTCGCCGACGCGGGAGGAATCGCCGATCACGCCGACGATGCGGCCGTCGCGGCCGGCCTCGAGGTGCGGCGCGGCGGCGTGACAGCAATGGATCGCGCCATAGAGGCAGGTGTCGATCTGGCGCCGCCAGGCATCCGGCGTCGTGTCGGCGAAGCGCTGGCGCAGCGCCAGGCCCGCATTGTTGACGAGGATGTTGAGGCCGCCGAAATCCGTCGCGACGGCGTCGACCATCGCCTTGACGGCCGCATGGTCGGCGACGTTGGCGCCATACGCCTTGGCCTTGCCGCCCCGCGCCGCGATCTCGGCGACGAGGCTGTCCGCCTCCTCGCGCGAGCCGCGATAGTTGACCGCGACCGCGGCGCCCTCGGCCGCGAGCGTCGCGGCGATCGCGCGTCCCACGTCGCGGGCGGCGCCCGTCACCAGCGCGACCTTGCCGTGCAGTCCGAGCTCCATGGCGTCGCCCTCAAGGGTGTGTCGTCGTGCTCTTCGTTCGCTCGACCAGAGCGTAAAGCCGTTCCGGCGTGACCGGAAGCTCGTCGATGGCGATGCCGAGCGGCGCCAGCGCGTCGGCGACCGCATTGGCGATCGCGGCCGGCGCTCCGATGGTGCCGCCTTCGCCCATGCCGCGGTAGCCGCCGAGCGTGGTGGGCGAGGCGGCGTCCAGGTGCACGGCATCGAGCCGCGGAACCTCGCAGGCAGAGGGCACCAGGTAATCGGCAAGGCTCGCGGTGAGGATCTGGCCGTGCGGGTCGTAGATCATGTGCTCGAGCAATGCGGCGCCGATGCCCTGCACGACGCCGCCGTAGACCTGGCCGTCGACGATCAGCGGATTGACGATGGTGCCGCAGTCCTCGGCGGCGACGAACCGCTCGATGCGCACCGCGAAGGTCGCCGGATCGATCTCCACCGCGGCGACGTGGGTGGCGCAGCTCGTGGTGCCGAACACCGGATCGTAGGTCTCGGTGGCGCCGAGCGCGTCGACCGCCGGCACGCGGCCGGCCTCGACCGCGCGCGCGATCTCGGCGAACGTGACGGCGCGGTCGGTGCCGGCGACCGTGACGCGTCCGTCCGCGGCGACGAGATCGGCCGGCGCCGCCTCGAGCAGGTAGGAGGCGGCGTCGATCAGCTTCTGGCGCAGCGTGTCGCAGGCGCGGATCGCGGCGCCGCCCGCCAGCACGGTGCTGCGGCTCGCATAGGTGCCGGTGCCGCCCGCGACGGCGGCGCTGTCGCCCTGCACGATGCGGATGTCCTCGAAACGGACGCCGAGATGGTCGGCGACCACCTGCGCCAAGGTGGTCTCCAGGCCCTGGCCGTGCGATGCGATGCCGAACGCGGCGGTGACGGCGCCGCTCGGCGCGACACGGACGATGGCGGTCTCGGTCCCGGTGTTGATCGGCATTCCGGGCGCGACCGAGATGCGCGAGCCGATGCCGGTGAGCTCCGCGTAGGAGGCAATGCCGATGCCGAACCAGCGCCCGGCGGCGCGCATCTCCTGCTGGCGCCGGCGCAACGCGTCGTAGCCGATCGCCGCGCAGGCCGCGTCGAGGCACTCGTGAAAGCCTGAGCGGTCCCACACCAGGCCGGATGCGACCTTGTAGGGAAACTCGTGCGCCGCGACCAGGTTGCGCCGCCGGATCTCGCGCGGATCGATCGCGAGCTCGCGCGCCGCCATGTCGATGAGCCGCTCCATCACGAACGCCGCCATCGGCCGGCCGACCCCGCGGTAGGGTCCGGTCGGCGCCTTCGGGGTGGCGACCGCGCGCACGCGGCCGCGATAGCTCGCAATACGGTAGGGCCCGGGCAGGAAGCTCACCACCTGTACGGGCTCGAGCGCCGCCGTCCAGGGATAGATCGAGTAGGCGCCGACGTTGCCGGTCGCCTCGGCGGCGAGCGCGATCGCCTTGCCGTCGCGGTCGAGCGCGAGCGTCGCCTCGACAATCTCGTCGAACCCCTGGCTGCTCGCGGCGAGGTCCTCCTTGCGGTCGCAGGTCCAGCGCACCGGGCGGCCGAGCCGGCGCGCGGCGAGCGCCACCAGCAGCTCCTCCGGATAGAGCGAGCCCTTGCCGCCGAAGCCGCCGCCGACGTTGGGCGCGATCACGCGGACGCGCTCGGCCGGCAGATCGAGCGCCTTGACCAGCGCGTCGCGGATGAGGCCGGGGACTTGGGTGGCCGAATGCAGCGTCAGCGTGTCGCCCGCCGCATCGTAGGTGGCGAGGCAGGCGCGCGGCTCGATTGCCAGCGCGGTCTTGCGCCGCATGCGGAAGCGGCCGCTGACCCGCACCGGCGCGGCCGCGATGGCGGCATCGACGTCGCCGCGCTTGAACTCGCGCGCCACCAGGATGTTGGTGCCGGCCTCCTCGTGCAGCAGCGGAGCGTCGGGTCGCGCGGCCGCCTCGGGATCGGTCGCGGCGGGCAGCGGCGCGAGCTCGATGGCGATCAGGGCCGCGGCGTCCTCGGCAAGGTAGCGGCTCTCGGCGAGCACGGCGACCACCGGCTCGCCCACATGGCGCACCTTGCCGAGCGCAAGGGGCAGGATCGGCGTCGCATGGTAGCTCGCCATGCGCGAGGTCGCGACCAGCGGCAAATAGAGGCCGTCGATATCCTCGGCGGTCAAGACCGCGACCACGCCGGGCGCGGCGCGCGCCGATGCCGCGTCGATCGCCACGATGCGGGCATGCGCCGCGTCGCTGCGGCGGAACGCGACGTGCAGCGCATCGGCGGCGGCAATGTCGTCGACGAAGCGGCCGCGGCCGCGCAGCAGCCGCGGGTCCTCGCTGCGCTTGACGCGCGCGCCGACGAGCTTCGGGCGCAGGTCGCGCGCGTCAGTCATAGGCGTCGGCGCCCTTGCGCAGCGTCCGCCACTGGCGGTCGTCGTGGCCGCAGATCACGGTCGCGCCGGCGCCCGCGATGCGCCGGATCTCGGCGAGCGATTTTTCCAGCGCGACCGCATCCCAGGTGTTGCGCGGGATGATGCCGTCGTCGAGCGCCTCGCGCAGGCTTACGGTGTCGGCGGCGAGCAGGACGGTGCCGCTGCGGTCGAGCCGCACCAGTGCGCCCATGCTGCCGGGCGTGTGGCCGGGCAGCGGCACGAGGACGGTGCGGCCGTCGCCGAACACGTCGCGCTCGCCGCTCACTTCGTCGATCGGCACCGGATGGTCCCACTCGCTCGCGAGGAAACCGTGCGCCGCGGCGTCCGGCGCGCGCGCCGCCGCAAGCTCGTCGGCGTGCACGATCACGGTCGCGCGGCGGAAGAAGGCGTTGCAGCCGCAGTGGTCGGGATGGAGATGCGAGCAGATCACCACGTCGACGTTGTCGGCGGCGAGACCGAGCCCTTCGAGCCCGGCAAGCACGTTGTCGTCCGCCGCCATGATCGGCGTCATCACGCGGGCGAGGCCGCCCCAGCGCGTTGCGTCCGTTGCGACGTTGGGATGGCAGCCGGTGTCGAACAGCACGTTGCCCTGGCGGTGGCGTAGCAGCGCGCACACGACCGGCAGCTCGATCGTCTCGGCGCGGTCGGTCGCGGGCAGATACGTGCTCTTGCGCATGCGCACGCGGCCGCCGGACAGGAGATGCATCTGCATGGGCCGCGCCCGGTCCCTGGGATGAGCTGAGTGGCTGTTGCGGTTGCCGGGAGCTACCGCCCCGGCCGCCGCCAGCGCAAACCCGACGGGATCGCCATGCCGGTGAGCCTCCAGCCATGTGCGCACGTCGTGATACGATCCAATTGGGCGAGCTTGTGGTGGCCGCCGGCTGCGGAGATCGTGGATGTCTGGAAATAGCGTGAAACGAACCGGCGTGATCGGGCTCGGCGCCATGGGGCTGCAGATGGCGCGGCACATGGTGGCGAAGGGATTTTCGGTGGCGGGCTACGACGTGTCGGCCGACGCGGCGGCGCGCGCGAAGGCGCAGGGTGTGGCGATCTGCGGCGCAGCGGCCGAGGTCGGCGCCGGCGCCGACGTGGTGATCGTGATGGTCGCGACCGACGAGCAGGTGCGCGACGTTGTGCTCGGCTCCGGCCTGCTCGATCGGCTGGCGCGCGGCGCGGTCATCTGCATCGCGAGCTCGGCCTCGCCCGATCTTTGCCGCGAGATCGCCGCGGCGGCGGCGCGCCAAGGCATCGGCGTGCTCGACACACCGGTGGTGCTCGGCCAGGAGGCGGCGGACAACGGCACGCTGACGATCTACGCAGGCGGCGAGGCGCCGGCGTTCGAGCGCGCCGGGCCGGTGCTCGCGGCGTTCGGCCGCGAGGTGCTGCATCTCGGCGCGTCCGGCACCGGGCAGATCGCCAAGACCATCAACAATCTGCTGCTGTGGGCCTGCATGGCGGCGAATTACGAGGCGCTGAGCCTCGCCAAGAAGCTCGGCGCGGACGTGCCGAAATTGATCGTAGCGCTGCAACAGGGAAGCGGCGCCAACTGGTCGCTGTCGCGCTGGGGCAAGAGCACCGGCAAGTGGGCCGAGAAGGACATGGACGTGGCGCTCGATCTTGCGCAGGACGCGCGCCTCGCGATGCCGCTCGCCGGCCTGGTCGATCAGCTGATGAAGCAGCTCAACCAAGAAAAGATGAAGTCGCTGCTGGCGTGAGAGGCTGATCGCCGAGAGCCAACTCCGCCCTCATCCTGAGGAGCATGTCGTCGCGCTGGCGACGACATACGTCTCGAAGGACGAGGGCGCCCACCCCGACTTGCGCGCGGCGGCACTTGCGCCCGCGGCCCATGGTTCGAGACGCGCGGCCGCAAGTGCGGTCGCGCTCCTCACCATGAGGAGGAGTGCGTTGCGCGAACGCCGATCGTGCACGCATCGCCGCCCGCCGCAGCAAAACTGTCATAAAACTAGGACATGAAGTCGCAACGTTGTCATGAAGCGATTCGAAAAGAACGCGGCGGCGGGCTTCGAGACGAAAGCGATGCGGGTTCTGATCGGGACGGATGCTTGGCACCCCCAGGTGAACGGGGTGGTGAGAACCTTGACGTTGCTGGCGCGAAGCGCGAAGGGGCTCGGCGTCGACATAGAGTTCCTCTCGCCCGAGGGGTTCCGCACGTTCCCGCTGCCGACCTATCCGGGGCTGCGCCTCGCATTCCCGCGGCGCGCGACGATCGCGCGGCGCATCGAGGCGCATGATCCCGATGCGATCCATATCGCGACCGAGGGGCCGATCGGCCATGCGGTGCGCGCCTACTGCGTGCGGCGTGGGCTGCCGTTCACGACGAGCTACACGACGCGCTTTCCCGAATATATCTCGGCGCGCGCGCCCATCCCGGAGAGCTGGATCTACGCGGCGCTGCGCCGCTTCCACAATTCAGGTGCGGTGACGATGGTGGCGACGCCGTCGCTGACGGCCGAGCTGAAAGCGCGCGGCTTTGCGCGGATCGGCATGTGGACGCGCGGCGTCGACACGAGCCTGTTCAATCCCGACCGCGCGATCGAGCTCCCCTTCCCGCGGCCGATCTTCATCTGCGTTGGGCGCGTCGCGGTGGAGAAGAATCTCGAGGCGTTCCTCGCGCTCGACCTGCCCGGCACGAAGGTGGTCATCGGCACGGGGCCGTGCGAGGCCGAGCTCAAGCGCAAGTTCCCCGATGCGAAATTCCTCGGCCAGATCGAGAATGGCATGCTCGCGGCGCATGTCGCTGCGGCCGATGTCTTCGTCTTCCCGAGCCGCACCGATACGTTCGGCGTGGTCCAGCTCGAGGCGCTGGCGAGCGGGCTGCCGATCGCGGCCTTCCCGGTGACCGGTCCGAAGGACGTCATCGCCGGCCATCCGATCGGCGTGCTCGACGAGGACCTGCGCGCCGCGTGTCTCGCGGCGCTCAAGCTTGACCGCAAGGCCTGCCGCGCCTTCGCGCTCAACTATTCGTGGGAGAACAGCGCGCGCCAGTTCATCGGCCATCTGCAGCGGCTGCAGCCCTGCCGGCGCGCTGCGAGTGAAATGACCGCGGCCGTGGCGCCGGCCGCTTGATCGCAGACTCAGCAAGACATCCGGCCGCGCGCCGGATTGCAGACCAAGGAGCGGTACATGAGCGATGTGGCTAATGCTCTCGACAAGGACACGATCACCAAGGCCTATGCGCGCTGGGCGCCGGTCTACGACCTCGTGTTCGGCGCCGTGTTCGAGCGCGGCCGCGCGGCGGCGATCGCGGCGGCGGAGCGGATCGGCGGGCGCATCCTCGAGGTCGGCGTCGGCACCGGCATCTCGCTGCCGGATTACTCGAGCGCCAACCGCATCTACGGCGTCGACATCTCGCAGCCGATGCTCGACAAGGCGCAGGAGCGCGTCACCAAGCTCAACCTCAGCCATGTCGAGGGGCTGGCGGTGATGGATGCCGAGCACCTCGACTTTCCCGACGAGTTGTTCGACGTGGTGGTCGCGCAGTACGTGGTGACCACCGTGCCGAACCCGGAGGCGACGCTTGACGAGTTCGCGCGCGTGCTCAAGCCGGGCGGCGAGATCATCCTGGTGAGCCGGGTCGGCGCCGAGGCGGGCATGCGCAAGGCGCTGGAGAGATGGTTCGCGCCGGCGGCGCGCAAGCTCGGCTGGCGCACCGAATTCTCCTGGCAGCGCTACGCGCAGTGGGCGGCCGGGCACGGCACGGTGGAACTGGTCGAGCGGCGCGCCATGCCGCCGTTCGGCCATTTCTCGCTCATCCGCTTCGGCAAGGCAGGCGGAACCGCGCGGCAGGCGGATCGGGCGCAAAGGCGCGCCGCCAACTGACTGTCACATAGGATTCATCGAATCACCTTAGCAACGACGGAATGCCTGCGAACGAGGACCCCTGATGGCCAGCTTTTTGGAGACCCTGCGCGAGCAGCGTTGGGACGACCACCGCTACTATCACCACAGCCGGATCAACCAATCGCTGCACCTCGTCAGCGCCATCAGCTTCCTGTTTGCCTACGTAATGATCTTCAAGGACCCGGCGACCTCGGCGCTGGTCGGCTGGCTGGTGGCGATGACCAGCCGCCAGGCCGGCCACTTCTTCTTCGAGCCGCGCGACTACGACGTGGTCAACGACGCGAGCCACGAATACAAGGAGGAGATCAAGGTCGGCTACAACCTGCAGCGCAAGGTGGTGCTGCTGTCGATCTGGGCGCTGTCGCCGATCCCGCTCTATTTCGACCCGACCTATTTCGGCATCTTCACGCCGCACGCGACCACGGGCGAGCTCATCCGCCACATCGCGCAGATCTGGCTGGTGATCGGCGTCGGCGGGCTGATTTTCCGCACGGTGCATCTCTTCTTCATCAAGGACGTGCAGAGCGGGCTCGCGTGGGCGACCAAGATCCTCACCGATCCGTTCCACGACATCAAGCTCTACCACAAGGCGCCGCTCGCGCTCATGCGCGGCGAGCTGATCGACCCGAACCACGGCCGCCATTCGTGGGACGGGGACGAGTGGGACGAGGAAGAAGCCGAAGAGCCGGCGCCGCGCCCGAGCTGAGGCGGTCTCCACACATGCTGACGTCGTCATGCCCGGGCTCGGCC